>NZ_JBEYRP010000001.1:163149-615034 GCF_040704085.1 Streptomyces sp. NPDC047841 | reverse complement strand
GTAAGGCTCCCAGTAGACGACTGGGTTGATAGGCCAGATATGGAAGCCTGGTAACAGGTGGAGTTGACTGGTACTAATAGGCCGAGGGCTTGTCCTCAGACGCTCGCGTTCACTGTGTTGGTTCTGAAACCACGACCATGTCGCCCCTCTTCGGGGGCGTTCCGGTTGTTTGTTTCATAGTGTTTCGGTGGTCATAGCGTGAGGGAAACGCCCGGTTACATTCCGAACCCGGAAGCTAAGCCTCACAGCGCCGATGGTACTGCAGGGGGGACCCTGTGGGAGAGTAGGACGCCGCCGAACAATTTTTGAAAAGGTCGGATCCTGAACTTCGGTTCGGGGTCCGGCCTTTTTTTGTTGTGCTTAACGTGTCGTTCACGTTGCGAGCCCAGCATCCCAGGCATGGGAACTGCAGCAATGCTCAGGGCCGCCGGCGTAGGAGTCGGTGACGAGGTCGTCGTACCGGCCTTCGGGAACGTCGAGGTCGCCGAGGCCGTGACCCTGGCGGGCGCGCTCCCGGTGTTCGCCGACATAGATCCCGTGACCTACTGCCTCGACCCGGACGCGGTCGAAGCGGCCGTAACCGCCCGTACGGTCGCGGTGGTTGTCGTGCACCGCTTCGGGCGCCGGGCCGACATCGGCCGGTTGCACGCGCTCGGGCAGCGGCACGGGCTGCTGGTGCTGGAGCAGGGCGAGTCCGAGGCGCCGTACGACGAGATAGCGCAGCGCAGGGAGCGGGCGGCCTACCTCGACGCCAAGTTGAAGGGCGTACGGACGCCGGACGGTGGGGACGGGCACACCTATCAGCAGTACGTCGTGCGGGTGCCGGGGAACGGCCGGCCTGACCGGGACGCTTTCGCACGGGCCGTGCGGGCCAAGGGAGTCGAGTGCCGGGTGCCGGTGAAGACACCCGTGCACCGGCTGCCGGAGTTCCGCCGGTGCGTGTCGTTGCCGCAGACCGAGCTGGCCGCCGACGTGACGCTCGCGCTGCCCGTGGACGCCGCGCTCACCAAGCGGGAGATGCACCGCGTGGTGTCCGCCTGCAACGCCCTGGGCGGTCTGCTTCAGCCCGCCTTCTGACCGGGCAGCGTACGAATTTGGGAACTCGGGCCTGCTCGGGGTACAGTTTCTTCGTCGCCGCGAGGGAAACCTCGAAAACGACAGGCCCCTATAGCTCAGTCGGCAGAGCGTCTCCATGGTAAGGAGAAGGTCAACGGTTCGATTCCGTTTGGGGGCTCCGAGAAAAAGGCCCCACCCTTCCGGGTGGGGCCTTTTCGTGTTTCCTCAAGCCTCCTTGTGGATTCCCGGGACCCGCATCGCCAGAATCGCCATGTCGTCGGACGGGGCGTCGGAGGCGAAACGCTCGACCGCGCGCATGATGCGTGCCGCGACCGCGCCCGCCGTCAGACCTGTGCAGGCGGTGAGGACGTCGGCGAGGCCGTCGTCACCCAGCATGCGCGTGCCCTCCCGGCGCTCGGTGACGCCGTCCGTGACGCAGAGCAGCACGTCGCCCGGGTCGAGGGTGACCGTCTCCTCGTACAGCTCCAGGTCCTCGATGACGCCCAGCAGCGGCTGGGGTTCGGCCGCGGCCGTCACCGTGCCGTCCTGGCGCAGGCGCAGCGGGAGCGGGTGACCGGCGCAGACCACCTTCAGCTCCGCGCTGCCGTCCTCCTGCGGGCGCAGCTCGCCGTAGAGGAGGGTAAGGAAGCGGCTGCGGTCGCCCTCGTCGAGGATCGCGGAGTTCAGGCGCTCCAGCACGGCCGGGCCGGACAGGCCCTCGCGGGCCAGCAGGCGCAGGGCGTGCCGGGCCAGTCCGGTGACCGCCGCCGCGTTGGGGCCCGTACCGCAGACGTCGCCGATGGCGAAGCCGTACGCGCCGTCGCCGATGGGGAAGAGGTCGTAGAAGTCACCGCCGACCTCGTTGCCCTCGCCGGCCGCGCGGTAGATGACCTCGACCTCGACGCCGTCGATGTGCGGCAGGCCCGGCGGGAGCAGGCTGCGCTGGAGGGACTGGCTGATGGCCGTGCGCTCGGAGTACAGGCGGGCGTTGTCCAGGGCGAGGGCGGCCCGTCGGCTCAAGTCCTCGGCGAGTTCCAGGATCTCCTGGCGGAAGTGCTCGTCGGTGGGCTTGCCGAGGGTCAGCATGCCGATGACGCGGTTGCGGGCGACGAGCGGCAGGACGACCGTCTCGCCGCCGACCGCGGAGGCCGTCGCCAGCGTCGGGCCGATGCCGGAGGCGAACTGGTGCGTGCGGCCGCCGGCCAGGCCCAGGCTGCGCATGGAGGTGCGCAGGGCGGCCCGGTGGGCGATCTCGGCGGGTGTCGTCCACACGCGGGCGCCGGGGGTCGGCACCGGATCCGGCGCGGGGACCTTCGACAGCAGTGACTTGATGCCGTCGATGAGTTCCTCGTCCTCGTGCAGGACGTACGACAGGTACGGCTCGGATGCCTGGTCGGCGATCGTGTAGACCGCGCACCAGGTGGCCAGCGTCGGGACCGTCATCTGGGCCATCAGGGCGAGGGTCTGGTCCCGGTCCAGGGTGCCGGCCAGCAGGTCGGAGGCCTCGACGAGGAAGCTCAGGGAGCCGCGGCGCAGCCGTTCCAGTTCGCCGAGGCGGGCCGACTCCACGGCCAGGGCGATGCGGTCGGCGGCGAACTGGAGGCGCAGTGCCTCCTCGTTGGTGTACCGGCCGGGTGCCTCCGCCGCGACGCCGAGGGAGCCGGTGAGGCGGCCCTCCACCTTGAGCGGGACGGTGACGACGGAGCGCATGCCGGTTCCGGCGAGCAGGGGTACGGCCCCGGGGACGGCGACGAGGTCGTCGTGGACGGCGGGCATGCGGGCGGAGCCGTAGCGTCCGGGGCCCGCCTCGACGGGCACGCGCGCGAAGCGCTGGCGGGCGGAGGGCAGGCCGGTGGAGGCGCGGACCTCCAGTTCCGTCTCGTCGTCGGTGGCGAGCAGGAGGAACGCGGAGTCGCCGTCGAGCATGTCGCGGGCGCGTTCCACCGTGCGCTGGAGGAGGCCGTCGAGGTCGTCCGGGGCGGGGGAGCCGATGAACACCTCGAAGGGGTCGGTGCTCTGCCCGTCGGCGGACGGGGCGGGGTCGGCGGCCGGGACGCGGGAGGGGGTCTGCAGGACGGCGCGCTCGTGGTCGCGGACGAGGAGACAGACGGTGGAGGGTTCGCCTCCGGTGTCGCGGACCCGGAGGTGGGAGGCGTAGACCTGGGCCACGCGGCCGTCGGCGCCGCGGATGCCGTAGGTGCCCTCCCAGCGGGAGAGCTGGAGAGCCTCGGCGATGCCGGTGCCGGTGCCGGGGGTGTGCGGCCAGGCGGCCAGCTCGGTGAGGGGTTTGCCGATGACGTCGGACGCCGGGTAGCCGAACAGTTCCTCGGCGTCCTCGTTCCAGGCGCTGATGCCGCCCTTGCGGTCGACCTGGAGGACGGCGACGCGGACGCGGCCGTCGGCCAGCGGCAGGAGGTCGGCGGGCAGGGCAGGGCCGGCGGTGCGGGTGCCGACGGGGCGTTCGGGCAGGTCGAGCTGGAACCAGACGTTCTTGCGGGTGGGGGTGTAGTCCACGCCCCAGCGGGTGGCCAGGGCCGCGCAGAGCTGGAGGCCGCGGCCGCCCTCGCGGTCGGGGCTGCTCATGGCCACGGCGGAGCTCTGGAGGGGCACCTCGCGCTCCGGGTAGCGGTCGGAGACCTCGATGCGCACGCCGTCCTCGGCGCGCAGGCACAGCACCTCCGCGTGGGTGCCCGCGTGGACGACGGCGTTGGTCACCAGTTCGCTGGTGAGGACGACCGCGTCGTCGACGACGTCGGCGAACCCCCAGCCCTGGAGGGTGTCGCGGACGAAGGACCGGGCGGTCGCTACCGATCGTCCGACGGGCTCGAAACTGGCAGCCGCGCGCGCGGTGATCACAGAACTCCTCGGCCGGTTGTCGACATGCAGGGCTGCGTGGCCGGCCGGCTCGCTCCGCTGCTGCGGCATCAGCTCGCCCGTCGGCTGTGGCTCCGGGGGCTGTGCCCCGGGGATCAGTCCGGTGGTCATGGTGTCCGGCCGCCCCTCCGATGCCCGCTCGTACTCGTGCCACCGCCCAGACCGGTCGGACCGGTGCGGCTGGACAGCCGCATGCAAGGTTACTTACCTTCGCGGTCCGCGCGGATGCCGGTCGCCGGTGTTTACGCCCCCAGGGTGTGCGGACGATGTGCGAAGCTGCCGAACTGTTATGGCCTGGTTGGGCCGGGGTGAAACACTGGGCAGGCTTCTGACGGAGGTCGGGTCGCGCTGCGTGTGTTCGGTGTACGGCGGGCAGCAGCCCTAGGTGAGGCCGGATCTCGTCTGGCAGGAGAACGCAGCAGTGATCGGTACGCGTGAGTGACCGGCAGGCCGATGACCGGCAGGCGGGGCCGAAGCGGCCGAGTACAGCAGGAACGGTCTACCCCTCCGGGAGGGACACAGTGGAGTCTGGCGCGGCGACGCGAGGCACGAGGACGCGCGCGAAAGGCGAATCGTCCCTGGGCAGGAGCGGCGGCACCACCACGGTGGACACCGCTGCCCTGAACCGGCTGCTGGCGGCTCTCGTGTCGATGCGCGACGGGAACTTCCGCAAGCGGCTCACGGTCTCCGGGGACGGCGTGATGTCGGAGATCGCGGCCGTCTTCAACGAGGTGGCCGACCGGAACCTGCATCTGACCGGTGAGCTGTCGCGGGTGCGGCGCATGGTGGGGCGTGAGGGAAAACTCACGGAGCGGCTGGAGACGGGGGCCTGCGAGGGCTCCTGGGCGACGGCCATCGACAACTCCAACGCGCTGGTGGACGACCTCGTGCGGCCGGTCTCGGAGGTCGGCCGGGTGCTCACGGCGGTCGCCGAGGGCGATCTGTCGCCGCGGATGGAGCTGCGGACGCAGGCGCCGGACGGCGGTACGGGGCATCCGCTGCGGGGTGAGTTCCTGAAGGTCGGCCGTACCGTCAACAACCTGGTCGACCAGTTGTCGACGTTCACGGACGAGGTCACGCGCGTGGCCAGCGAGGTCGGCACCGAGGGCAAGCTCGGCGGCCAGGCCCGGGTGCGCGGTATGTCGGGTTCGTGGAAGGACCTGACCGAGTCCGTCAACACCATGGCGGACCGGCTGACCGCCCAGGTGCGGGACATCGCCCTGGTGACCACGGCGGTGGCCAAGGGCGACCTGTCCCGGAAGGTCACCGTCCATGTCGCCGGCGAGATGCTGGAGCTGAAGAACACCGTCAACACGATGGTGGACCAGCTCTCGGCGTTCTCCTCCGAGGTGACGCGGGTGGCCCGGGAAGTGGGCACGGAGGGCATCCTGGGCGGCCGGGCGCAGGTGCCCGAAGTGGCGGGGGTGTGGAAGGAGCTGACGGACTCCGTCAACACCATGGCGGGCAACCTGACCGCGCAGGTGCGCGGGATCTCCCAGGTGACCACCGCGGTGGCCAACGGCGATCTGTCGCAGAAGGTGACGGTTCCGGCGCGCGGCGAGGTGGCGCAGCTCGCCGAGACGATCAACCAGATGACCGAGACGCTGCGGATCTTCGCGGACGAGGTCACACGGGTGGCGAACGAGGTCGGCGCGGAGGGGCGGCTCGGCGGGCAGGCGAACGTGCCGGGCGCGGCGGGTACGTGGAAGGACCTGACGGACTCCGTCAACACGGTGTTCAGGAACCTGACCACCCAGGTGCGGGACATCGCGGCGGTGACGACCGCGGTGGCCAGCGGTGACCTGTCGCAGAAGGTCACCGTCGACGTGGCCGGCGAGATGCTGGAGCTGAAGAACACCGTCAACGGCATGGTGGACCAGCTGTCGGCGTTCGGTGCCGAGGTGACGCGGGTCGCGCGGGAGATCGGTGTCGAGGGCGAGCTGGGCGGCCAGGCGCAGGTGCCGGGGGCGGCGGGTACGTGGAAGGACCTGACGGACTCCGTCAACACCGCGTTCCGCAACCTCACCGGGCAGGTGCGCAACATCGCCCAGGTGACCACGGCGGTGGCCAACGGCGACCTGTCGCAGAAGGTCACCGTGGACGTCTCCGGTGAGATGCTCCAGCTGAAGAACACCGTGAACACGATGGTGGACCAGCTGTCGAGCTTCGCCGACCAGGTCACGCGGATGGCCCGGGACGTGGGTACGGAGGGCCGGCTGGGCGGTCAGGCCCGGGTGGACGGCGTCTCCGGCACCTGGAAGGAGCTGACGGACTCCGTCAACTTCATGGCCGGGAACCTGACGTCCCAGGTGCGGCAGATCGCCCAGGTGACGACGGCCGTGGCGCGCGGTGACCTGTCGCAGAAGATCGACGTCGACGCGCGCGGCGAGATCCTCGAGCTGAAGAACACGATCAACACGATGGTCGACCAGCTGTCCGCCTTCGCCGACCAGGTGACCCGCGTGGCGCGGGACGTGGGTACGGAGGGCCGCCTGGGCGGGCAGGCGCAGGTGCCCGGTGTGGCCGGTGTGTGGCGGGACCTGACCGACTCCGTGAACGGCATGGCCGGCAACCTTACGGCCCAGGTGCGCAACATCGCGCAGGTCGCCACCGCCGTGGCGCGCGGTGACCTGTCCCAGAAGATCACCGTGGACGCGCGCGGGGAGATCCTGGAGCTGAAGAACACCCTGAACACGATGGTCGACCAGCTGTCGTCGTTCGCCCAGGAGGTCACGCGCGTGGCCCGTGAGGTGGGTACGGAGGGCATGCTCGGCGGTCAGGCCGAGGTGCAGGGGGTCTCCGGCACCTGGAAGGACCTCACGCAGTCCGTGAACTTCATGGCGAACAACCTGACGATCCAGGTGCGCAACATCGCCGAGGTGACGACGGCGGTCGCGAAGGGCGACCTGTCGAAGAAGATCACGGTGGACGCGAAGGGCGAGATCCTCGAGCTCGTCACGACGGTCAACACGATGGTCGACCAGCTGTCCAGCTTCGCCGAGCAGGTGACCCGGGTGGCCCGCGAGGTGGGCACCGAGGGCATCCTGGGCGGCCAGGCGCACGTACCGGGCGTCACGGGCATCTGGAAGGACCTGAGCAACAACGTCAACCTGATGGCCAACAACCTGACCATGCAGGTGCGCAACATCTCCCAGGTCGCCGCGGCCGTCGCCAACGGTGACCTGACGCGGCAGGTGACGATCGAGGCGCGCGGCGAGGTCGCGCAGCTCGCCGACACCATCAACACCATGGTGAAGACGCTGAGTTCGTTCGCCGACCAGGTCACCAAGGTGGCCCGTGAGGTGGGCACGGACGGCATCCTGGGCGGCCAGGCGCACGTGCCGGGCGTGGCGGGCACCTGGAAGGACCTCACCGAGTCGGTGAACCAGATGGCGTCCAACCTGACCGGTCAGGTGCGCAACATCGCCATGGTCACCACGGCCATCGCCAAGGGTGACCTGACGAAGAAGATCGACATCGACGCCCGCGGTGAGATCCTCGAGCTGAAGACGACGATCAACACGATGGTCGACCAGCTGTCCAGCTTCGCCGAAGAGGTCACGCGTGTGGCCCGCGAGGTGGGCACGGAGGGCCAGCTCGGCGGTCAGGCGCGCGTGCGGGACGTCGACGGCACGTGGCGGGACCTCACCGAGTCGGTGAACGAGATGGCCGGCAACCTGACCCGGCAGGTGCGGGCCATCGCGCGCGTGGCGACCGCGGTGACCCGGGGCGACCTGAACCTGAAGATCGACGTGGACGCGTCCGGCGAGATCCAGGAGCTCCAGGACTACATCAACAAGATGATCGCCAACCTGCGCGACACCACGATCGCCAACAAGGAGCAGGACTGGCTCAAGGGCAACCTGGCCCGGATCTCGGCCCTCATGCAGGGCCGCCGGGACCTGGAGGACGTGGCCTCGCTGATCATGAGCGAGCTGACGCCGGTGGTGTCCGCCCAGCACGGCGCGTTCTTCGTGGCGATGCCGCTCATGGAGGGCAAGGGCGTCGGCAACGGCGAGGACGACTACGAGCTGCGGATGCTCGGTTCGTACGGCTACTCGATGGGCTCCATGCCGACGTCGTTCCGGCCCGGTGAGGCGCTGGTCGGCACGGCCGCGCAGGAGAAGCGCACGATCCTGGTGTCGGACGCGCCGAGCGGCTACCTGAAGATCTCCTCGGGGCTCGGCGAGGCGCCGCCCGCGCAGGTCATCGTGTTGCCGGTGCTGTTCGAGGGCAAGGTGCTCGGTGTGATCGAGCTGGCGTCCTTCACCCCGTTCACGCAGATCCAGAAGGACTTCCTCAACCAGATCGCCGAGATGATCGCGACCAGCGTCAACACCATCTCGGTCAACACCAAGACCGAACAGCTGCTCAAGCAGTCGCAGGAGCTGACCGAGCAGCTGCGGGAGCGGTCGGCCGAGCTGGAGAACCGGCAGAAGGCGCTCCAGGCGTCCAACGCCGAGCTGGAGGAGAAGGCCGAGCTGCTGGCCCGGCAGAACCGGGACATCGAGGTGAAGAACACCGAGATCGAGGAGGCCCGGCAGGTCCTGGAGGAGCGTGCCGAGCAGCTCGCGGTGTCGATGCGCTACAAGAGCGAGTTCCTCGCCAACATGTCCCACGAGCTGCGCACCCCGCTCAACTCGCTGCTGATCCTGGCGAAGCTGCTCGCCGACAACGCCGAGGGCAACCTCTCGCCCAAGCAGGTGGAGTTCGCCGAGACGATCCACGGCGCCGGCTCCGATCTGCTCCAGCTGATCAACGACATCCTCGACCTGTCGAAGGTCGAGGCGGGCAAGATGGACGTCTCGCCGACGCGGATCGCGCTCGTCCAGCTGGTGGACTACGTGGAGGCCACCTTCCGGCCGCTGACGGCGGAGAAGGGCCTGGACCTGTCCGTGCGGGTCTCCCCGGAGCTTCCGGCCACCCTGCACACCGACGAGCAGCGGTTGCTGCAGGTGCTGCGCAACCTGCTGTCCAACGCGGTGAAGTTCACCGACTCCGGGTCGGTGGAGCTGGTGATCCGGCCCGCCGGCGCGAGCGTGCCGCAGTCCATCCGGGAGCAGCTGCTGGAGGCCGGTTCGCTGCGCGATCCGGGCGGTGAGCTGATCGCGTTCTCGGTGACCGACACCGGTATCGGCATCGCGGCCAGCAAGATGCGGGTGATCTTCGAGGCGTTCAAGCAGGCGGACGGCACCACCAGCCGTAAGTACGGCGGCACCGGTCTCGGCCTGTCGATCTCGCGGGAGATCGCGCAGCTGCTCGGCGGTGAGATCCACGCGCAGAGCGAACCGGGCCGTGGCTCGACGTTCACGCTCTACCTGCCGCTGCACCCGAGCGAGCTGCCGCCGCAGGGCTACCAGCAGTCCGTGCCCGCGCTGGAGGCCGGCGACCTGGTGGCCTCCGAGGCGCATCTGTCCTCGGAGCTGTCCGCGGTGGAGATCGAGACGCCGGCCGAGGTGAAGTCGTACCAGGAGACGCAGAACGGCGCCGCCGCGCTCTTCAGGCGCCGGCGGCGGAGCCTGCCGGAGGGCGGGCAGCGCCCCGAGCAGTGGACGCCGGTGCCGGAGCAGGAGCGCGCGCCGCAGCAGGGCCGCGCGGTGCGGTTCGGCGGCGAGAAGGTGCTGATCGTCGACGACGACATCCGCAACGTGTTCGCGCTGACCAGCGTCCTGGAGCAGCACGGCCTGTCGGTGCTGTACGCGGAGAACGGCCGCGAGGGCATCGAGGTGCTGGAGCAGCACGACGACGTGGCGGTCGTCCTGATGGACATCATGATGCCGGAGATGGACGGGTACGCGACGACCACGGCGATCCGCAGGATGCCGCAGTTCGCGGGGCTGCCGATCATCGCGCTGACCGCGAAGGCGATGAAGGGCGACCGGGAGAAGGCGATCGAGTCGGGAGCCTCCGACTATGTCACCAAGCCGGTCGATCCCGATCACCTGCTGACGGTGATGCGTCAGTGGATGACCGCGGAGTGACCGCGGGGTGACCATGGTGAACGGATCGGACGGGTGTGCGGTGAACGTCGGGGGAATCTCCGGCGGGCGC
Organism: Streptomyces sp. NPDC047841; assembly: GCF_040704085.1. Classification (NCBI taxonomy): domain Bacteria; kingdom Bacillati; phylum Actinomycetota; class Actinomycetes; order Kitasatosporales; family Streptomycetaceae; genus Streptomyces; species Streptomyces sp. NPDC047841. Next base: position 605,053 of record NZ_JBEYRP010000001.1, on the reverse strand, counting down.
GGGGAGTTGCTGCATGATGAAGAGCGGAAACGCGGCGGAATCCAGGATTCCGGGAACCATCCGGGGCCTCGCCGCGTTTCCGCTGTGTGCACAGTGACATCGCGGTGACAGGGTGTGTCGACAGGCGGGGTGCGGCTACGATGACCGGCACAAGGACGGGCGGCGAAAGGGAGTCGTCCCCTGGGGCGGCGCCCGGTGTACCGCCGGGGCGAGGAGGGCGGGCCATGGTGCAGAAGGCCAAGATCCTCCTGGTCGATGACCGGCCGGAGAATCTGCTGGCGCTGGAGGCCATCCTCTCTGCGCTCGATCAGACGCTGGTGCGGGCATCGAGCGGGGAGGAAGCGCTCAAAGCACTGCTCACGGACGACTTCGCGGTCATTCTGCTGGACGTCCAGATGCCGGGCATGGACGGGTTCGAGACCGCCGCGCACATCAAGCGGCGCGAGCGCACCCGGGACATCCCGATCATCTTCCTCACGGCGATCAACCACGGCCCGCACCACACCTTCCGGGGCTACGCGGCGGGCGCGGTGGACTACATCAGCAAGCCGTTCGATCCGTGGGTGCTGCGTGCGAAGGTCTCGGTCTTCGTCGAGCTGTACATGAAGAACTGCCAGCTCCGGGAGCAGGCGGCGCTGCTGCGGCTCCAGTTGGAGGGCGGCGGCAAGGGCGGAGCCGCCGGCAAGGAGCCGGCCGGGCTCCTCGCCGAGCTGTCCGCGCGGCTCGCGGCCGTCGAGGAGCAGGCGGAGGCGCTGTCCAAGCAGCTGGACGACGACTCCGCGGACGCCGCCGCGGTGGCCACGGCGGCCCATCTGGAGCGCAAACTCACCGGGTTGCGCCGTGCGCTCGACGCCCTGGAGCCGGGCGCGGGCGGCGCCGGTACCTCGGTGCCCTCGCAGAACTGACGGCCAGGCGGAACTGACGCACGGGCGGAACTGACGTACACCGGGCCCGGGTCCCGGATGAGTGTGCGTCAGTTCCGAGCCCCGGCAGGCACGACACGAACGGGTGAAGCTGTGGGCACACGTGTCCGCTGCCGTCTCCCCCGGTAACCTCACAGCATGGCCTCACGTCCCTCCGCAGCCAAGAAGCAGCCCGCCAAGAAGGCGGCGGCTCCCGTGAAGGCTCCGGCGAGGAAGGCCGCCCCGAGGAAACCCCCGGCCAAGAGGGCCCCCGCCAAGAAGGTCCCGGCGAGGAAGGCCGCGCCCACGCGGCCGGCACCCGGCCCGACCGGGGGCCTGTACCGGATCGTGCGCGCCCTCTGGCTCGGCCTGGCGCACGCCGTCGGCGCCGTCTTCCGCGGCATAGGGCAGGGCGCGAAGAACCTCGACCCGGCCCACCGCAAGGACGGCATCGCGCTGCTGCTGCTCGGCATCGCCCTGATCGTCGCCGCCGGCACCTGGGCGGACCTGCGCGGGCCCGTCGGCGACCTGGTCGAGATCCTGGTCACCGGTGCCTTCGGCCGGCTCGACCTGCTGGTGCCGATACTGCTCGCGGTGATCGCCGTACGGTTCATCCGGCACCCGGAACAGCCGGAGGCCAACGGGCGGATCGTGATCGGCCTGTCCGCCCTCGTCGTCGGCGTGCTCGGCCAGGTCCACATCGCCTGCGGCTCGCCCGCGCGCAGCGACGGCATGCAGGGCATAAGGGATGCCGGCGGCCTCATCGGCTGGGCGGCGGCCACCCCGCTGACGTACACCATGACCGAGGTGCTCGCCGTACCGCTGCTGGTGCTGCTGACCGTCTTCGGGCTGCTCGTGGTGACCGCCACCCCGGTCAACGCGATCCCGCAGCGGCTGCGGACGCTCGGCGTGCACCTGGGCGTGCTGCGCGACCCGGAGGAGGACCGGTACGGGGAGGAGTACTACGACGACGAGTGGCGCGAGGCGACGCCCGCGCGCCTCCGCCGGCGTTCCGCCGCCCCGCACGCGTACGACCCCGACAGCGCCGAGGAAGAGGCCCTCACGCAGCGCCGCGGGCGCCCCAGGCGTTCCGCGGTGCCACAGCCGGACCCGCAGCGCCAGCTGGACGCCGTGGACGTCGCGGCGGCGGCCGCCGCCGCGCTCGACGGCGCCGTCCAGCACGGCATGCCGCCGTCCCCGCTCGTCGCGGACCTCACCCAGGGAGTGAGCGCGGGCGAGCGCGAGGACACCACCCCGGTGCCCGCGCCGGCCCCTGCCGCCGAGCCGGCTCCCGCTCCCGCACCCAGGCCGGTCCCGGCGGCCCGCCCCGAGCAGCAGAAGCCGGCGACCGGCTCCGTCCCGGACCTCACCAAGAAGGCCCCCGAGGAACCCCGCGAGCTGCCCGCGCGCGCGGAACAGCTCCAGTTGTCCGGCGACATCACCTACGCGCTGCCCTCCCTGGACCTGCTCCAGCGCGGCGGCCCCGGCAAGGCCCGCAGCGCGGCCAACGACGCCGTCGTCGCCTCGCTCACCCAGGTCTTCACCGAGTTCAAGGTCGACGCGCGCGTCACCGGCTTCACCCGCGGCCCGACGGTCACCCGCTACGAGGTCGAACTCGGCCCCGCCGTGAAGGTGGAGCGGATCACCGCGCTGACCAAGAACATCGCGTACGCGGTGGCCAGCCCGGACGTGCGGATCATCAGCCCGATCCCCGGCAAGTCCGCGGTCGGCATCGAGATCCCGAACACCGACCGGGAGATGGTCAACCTCGGTGACGTGCTGCGCCTCGCGGAGTCGGCGGAGGACGACGACCCGATGCTGGTCGCCTTCGGCAAGGACGTCGAGGGCGGGTACGTGATGCACTCGCTGGCGAAGATGCCGCACATGCTGGTCGCCGGAGCCACCGGCTCCGGCAAGTCGTCCTGCATCAACTGCCTGATCACCTCGGTCATGATGCGGGCGACGCCCGAGGACGTCCGGATGATCCTGGTCGACCCCAAGCGCGTGGAGCTGACCGCCTACGAGGGCATCCCGCACCTGATCACGCCGATCATCACCAACCCCAAGCGGGCCGCCGAGGCGCTGCAGTGGGTCGTCCGAGAGATGGACCTCAGGTACGACGACCTGGCCGCCTACGGATACCGGCACATCGACGACTTCAACCGCGCGGTGCGCGAGGGCAAGGCCAAGCCGCCCGAGGGCAGCGAGCGCGAGCTTCAGCCGTACCCGTACCTGCTGGTGATCGTGGACGAGCTGGCCGACCTCATGATGGTCGCGCCGCGGGACGTGGAGGACGCGATCGTGCGCATCACGCAGCTCGCGCGCGCGGCCGGCATCCACCTGGTGCTCGCCACCCAGCGCCCCTCGGTCGACGTGGTCACCGGTCTGATCAAGGCCAACGTGCCCTCCCGGCTCGCCTTCGCCACCTCCTCGCTGGCCGACTCCCGGGTCATCCTCGACCAGCCCGGCGCCGAGAAGCTGATCGGCAAGGGCGACGGCCTGTTCCTGCCGATGGGCGCGAACAAGCCCACGCGCATGCAGGGCGCCTTCGTGACCGAGGAGGAGGTCGCGGCCGTCGTCCGGCACTGCAAGGAGCAGATGACGCCGGTCTTCCGGGACGACGTCACCGTGGGCAGCAAGCAGAAGAAGGAGATCGACGAGGACATCGGCGACGACCTCGACCTGCTGTGCCAGGCGGCCGAGCTGGTCGTCTCCACCCAGTTCGGCTCGACGTCCATGCTCCAGCGCAAGCTGCGCGTCGGCTTCGCCAAGGCCGGACGGCTCATGGACCTGATGGAGTCCCGCAACATCGTGGGACCGAGCGAGGGCTCCAAGGCACGTGACGTCCTGGTCAAACCCGACGAGCTGGACGGCGTGCTCGCCGTGCTCCGCGGGGAGTCGGAGGGGTGAGTCGAAGGGCCGTTCGGCGGACGCGGCTTACGCCGGGTGGCGGGATCGCCGTGACCCACCCGTTAGCGACCGGCGGGCAACCGTTTCCCTTTGTCGTACGTCCAGTTGAGCGAAAGGACAGGTAGCCGCCCCATCATGGGGTACCAGCCTGTCAAACCATCGGATTGTCCGGCCATCCCGATGGCGCACGAATGTCCTACCGTCCGGTTGTCCCACCCTTTCGTACCCCCCCTAGACTGAGCTTCCAGCACAGGTGGCTACACGCTCGAAAGGCGCCCCCGTGTCCATCGGCAACTCCCCTGAAGACGAGCGTCCGTTCCGAGACGAGTCCCAGGAAGCCCGGCCTTCCGTGGGCCGCGCGCTTCAGCAGGCGCGGATCGCGGCCGGGCTCACCGTGGACTACGTCAGCAGTGCCACTCGTGTCCGTATCGCCATCGTGCGCGCCATCGAGGCCGACGACTTCGCCCCCTGTGGCGGCGATGTGTACGCCCGTGGCCACATCCGCACGCTGGCCAAGGCCGTCCACCTCGACCCCGAGCCGCTGATCGCCCAGTACGACGCCGAGCACGGCGGCCGGCCCGCGCCCACCCCCGCCGCACCCCTGTTCGAGGCGGAGCGGATCCGGCCCGAGCGGCGCGGCCCGAACTGGACCGCCGCGATGGTCGCCGCGATCGTCGTCGTGATCGGATTCGTCGGGTTCACCGCGTTCAAGGGCGGCGGAGCCTCCAGTGACGCGAAGTCGCAGGTCGCCGAGGGCGGGACGCCCGCGCCCGGCAAGTCCGCCGCGCCGACGCCGCAGAAGACGACGCCGGCCGCACCGACCGGCGAGCCCTCCGACAGCGCCATCGCCGCCGCCCCGCAGGACAAGGTCACCGTCCAGGTCAGCGCGCCCAACGGACGCAGCTGGATCTCGGCCAAGGACCACAACGGCCGGATGCTCTACGACGGGCTGCTGAAGAAGGGCGAGTCCAAGACGTTCCAGGACAGCTCCAAGATCAACCTGATCCTCGGCGACGCCGGTGCGATCGAGCTGTACGTCAACGGCAAGAAGATCGAGGACACTTTCCGGCCGGGCGCGGTGGAGCGCCTCACCTACACGAAGGGCGACCCGGTCGCGGGCTGACGGGGGCCCGCGGGACGGACGTGTGACGGAGTCGGCCGCAATCGGCCAACCCCGTCGACGTGGGCCGTCAGTGAGACAAAGTAGTCTTGAGCCCATGCCTGAACGCCGTACCGTCGCACTCGTCACTCTCGGCTGCGCTCGTAACGAGGTGGATTCCGAGGAGCTCGCAGGCCGTTTGGAGGCGGACGGCTGGCAGCTCGTCGAGGACGCCGCGGACGCCGACGTCGCCGTGGTCAACACCTGTGGCTTCGTGGAGGCCGCCAAGAAGGACTCCGTCGACGCGCTGCTGGAGGCCAATGACCTCAAGGGCCAGGGCAGAACCCAGGCCGTCGTGGCGGTGGGCTGCATGGCCGAGCGGTACGGCAAGGAACTGGCCGAGGCGCTGCCCGAGGCCGACGGCGTCCTCGGCTTCGACGACTACACGGACATCTCGGACCGCCTCCAGACCATCCTCTCCGGCGGCATCCACGCCGCCCACACCCCCCGCGACCGGCGCAAGCTGCTGCCGATCAGCCCCGCCGAGCGCCAGGAGTCGGCAGCGTCCGTCGCGCTGCCCGGACACGGCCCGGCCGACCTCCCGGAGGGCGTCGCGCCCGCCTCGGGCCCCCGTGCGCCGCTGCGCCGCCGTCTCGACGGCTCCCCGGTCGCCTCGGTCAAGCTCGCCTCGGGCTGCGACCGGCGCTGCTCGTTCTGCGCCATCCCCTCCTTCCGCGGCTCCTTCATCTCCCGCCGCCCCAGCGACGTCCTGAACGAGACCCGCTGGCTGGCCGAGCAGGGCGTGAAGGAGATCATGCTGGTCTCCGAGAACAACACCTCCTACGGCAAGGACCTCGGCGACATCCGCCTGCTGGAGTCCCTGCTGCCGGAGCTGGCCGAGGTCGACGGCATCGAGCGGGTGCGGGTGAGCTACCTCCAGCCGGCCGAGATGCGCCCGGGACTCGTCGACGTCCTGACCTCCACCCCCAAGGTCGCCCCGTACTTCGACCTGTCCTTCCAGCACTCCGCGCCCGGCGTGCTGCGCGCCATGCGCCGCTTCGGCGACACCGACCGCTTCCTCGAACTGCTCGACACCATCCGGAGCAAGGCGCCCCAGGCCGGCGTGCGCTCCAACTTCATCGTCGGCTTCCCCGGCGAGTCCGAGTCCGACCTCGCCGAACTGGAGCGCTTCCTGAACGGCGCCCGGCTGGACGCCATCGGTGTCTTCGGCTACTCGGACGAGGAGGGCACGGAAGCGGCGACGTACGAGAACAAGCTGGACGAGGACGTCGTCGCTGAGCGCCTGGCCCACATCTCCCGCCTCGCCGAGGAACTCGTCTCGCAGCGCGCCGAGGAACGCGTCGGCGAGACCGTCCAGGTCCTGGTGGAGTCCGTGGACGAGAAGGAGGGCGTCCACGGCCGCGGCGCGCACCAGGCGCCGGAGACCGACGGCCAGGTGCTCCTCACGAGCGGCGCGGGCCTGAGCGTCGGACGTATGGTCGAGGCGAAGGTGGTGGGCACCGAAGGTGTCGACCTGGTGGCCGAGCCGCTGACCGGCTCGCTCGCGTGTAGTGAGGAGGCGGGCAGATGACCGGAGTCCCGGCATCCGCCGCGGGCGGCTCCTCCGGCGCGCAGGGCGCCCGGGGCTCCGCAGCCGCTGCCGACGGCGGAACCCCGGCCGAGGTCTCCGGTTCTGCTTCGGGTCCGGCCACGGCTCCCGAGGGCGGCAAGTCCCCGCGTGGCGGGAAGATCGCGGCCGCGGCCGTCAACCAGGCGAGCGTCTGGAACGTCGCCAATCTGCTGACGATGCTCCGCCTGGTCCTGGTGCCGGGCTTCGTGGCACTGATGCTGGCCGACGGCGGTTACGACCCGGCCTGGCGCTCGCTGGCCTGGGCGGCCTTCGCCATCGCCATGATCACCGACCTGTTCGACGGGCACCTGGCGCGCACCTACAACCTCGTCACCGACTTCGGGAAGATCGCCGACCCCATCGCCGACAAGGCGATCATGGGTGCGGCGCTCGTCTGTCTGTCCGCCCTCGGCGATCTGCCATGGTGGGTGACGGCCGTGATCCTCGGCCGGGAACTCGGCATCACCCTGCTGCGTTTCCTGGTCATTCGCTACGGTGTGATCCCCGCCAGCAGGGGCGGCAAGCTGAAGACGCTCACCCAGGGCGTGGCCGTCGGGATGTACGTCCTGGCCCTCACCGGGTGGCTCGCCAGCCTGCGCTTCTGGGTGATGGCCGCGGCGGTCGTCCTCACCGTCGTCACGGGCCTCGACTACGTAAGACAAGCCATTGTGCTGCGCCGGCGGGGAATCGCCGAGCGCGCGGCAGCGTTGGAGGAGAAGGAAGCGTGAGTTCCACGGCCACCGAACTGGTGCGACTACTGACCGTGAGGGGCGAGACCCTCGCCGTCGCGGAGTCGCTGACCGGTGGCCTGGTAGCGGCGGAGATCACCGGAGTACCCGGCGCGTCCCGGGTGTTCCGGGGCTCGATCACCGCATACGCCACCGAACTGAAGCATGAGCTGCTGGGTGTCGACGCCACCCTGCTGGCCCAGTGCGGAGCGGTGGATCCGCAGGTCGCGGGCCAGATGGCGGCCGGAGTCCGCAAGGCACTGGGCGCGGACTGGGGCATCGCGACCACCGGAGTCGCCGGCCCCGATCCGCAGGACGGCAAGCCCGTCGGGACGGTCTTCGTGGCCGTCGACGGCCCCCTCGGCGTCCGGTCCGGTTCTGCCGGTGGCGGAAAAGTCGAGGGCCTGAGGTTGAACGGCAGCCGTGCGGAAATTCGTATGGAGAGTGTACGGAGCGTACTCGCAGTGCTCCTGGAGCAGCTGGCGGGCGAACAGACTGGGAATGAGCGGGCACAGGATACGGAACGGAACGGGGGGTTTTGATGTTTGCAGCCCTGAGTGAACACGACATCGCTCCCCGCACGGCCGCGGCGCAAGGCGGTACGGTGGGGCGAGAAGGATGCGGCTACGCGGTCCGAGGAGGGAGCCACCGATGATTCTGCTCCGTCGCCTGCTGGGTGACGTGCTGCGTCGGCAGCGCCAACGCCAGGGCCGTACTCTGCGCGAAGTCTCCTCGTCCGCCCGAGTCTCACTCGGCTATCTCTCCGAGGTGGAGCGGGGGCAGAAGGAGGCTTCCTCCGAGCTGCTCGCCGCCATCTGCGACGCGCTGGACGTACGGATGTCGGAACTGATGCGAGAGGTGAGCGACGAACTGGCGCTCGCCGAACTGGCCCAGTCCGCCCGGGCCACCGAGCCCGTGCCCACACCGGTCCGGCCGATGCTGGGTTCCGTCTCGGTGACCGGCGTGCCACCGGAACGGGTGACCATCAAGGCGCCCGCGGAAGCGGTGGACGTCGTCGCCGCGTGAGGTTCGTGCGCGCGGTCTGACGATCCGGGACGAGTGACGATCCGCCACCGTCCGATACGGCTTGAGCCCCGGCCGGGCTTCTCCAGGGAGACCTGGGAGGCCGGCCGGGGCTTTTCGCGTTCTTTGCCGGAGATGCGCCCGTTTGCCGGTGTTGTGGGGTGCGGTCATCGTGGGAGGGACGTGATGGCAGCCTGAACACCGGAGGAAGCGGATGTACGTCGTGAAGAGCCCGTTGGCCGAAGGGGACCTGAAGACCGTGTCCGGGGCGCTCCAGGGCGCCCTCGTCGATCTGGTGGACCTCTCGCTGGTCGCCAAGCAGATCCACTGGAACATCGTCGGTCCCCGCTTCCGCTCCGTCCACCTTCAGCTGGACGAGGTGGTCGACTCCGCCCGCACGCATATGGACTCGGTGGCCGAGCGGGCCTCGGCGCTGGGCGTGCCGCCCGACGGACGCGCCGGCACGGTGGCCTCCGGCAGCGGCATAAAGACCACCCCGGCCGGATGGATCAAGGACACGGACGCGGTCGGGGCGATGGTGGACGCCCTGGGCTCGGTGATCACCCGGATGCGTGAGCGGGTGGAGGCGACCGGGGAGCCCGACCCGGTCTCCCAGGACATGTTCATCGGGATCACCGCGGACCTGGAGAAGCATCACTGGATGTTCCAGGCGGAGAACGCGTAAGCGGTGTGGCCGGGGCCGGATCCCCGCGCGGGAGAGCCGGCGGGAACGCCGGGCGGGCCGGATGCCTCCCGGCGCTGCACCGGTGAGCCCTCGGTGCGCCCTCGGTGCGCCTCCCGCGCGGTCGCGGCGGCGGTCTAGCGTCCGGCTGGAGGTGATGGCGGGCATGGCGGGACGGACAGTGCGCCGCGGACTGGCGCTCGCCCTGGCAGCGATGTGGTGGTGGGCCGTGCTGCGGCTCGCCCTGGGAGAGGGCTCGGGCGTGCTGGAAGGGGCCGTCGCCGCCGGCGGCTGGGGACTGAGCCTGCTGCCCGTGCACTGTGTGCCCAAGGGGCGCGCGAACGGCGCCGTGCACCCGGGGCGCTGGGTGGCCGCCTGGCGGGCGGGAGACGTCACCAAGGCATCACGACGCCCCCGTTCTGGCGAAGTGTCCGGGCCGTCATGAACACCGGCGCGTCCGACGCCGGGAACAGCACCGCGCGCGCCACGTCGTCCGGTTCGCCGACCCGCCCCGGCGGGGTCATCCGGGTCATCGCGGCCTCCGTGTGCGCCTGGGCCTCGGGGCCGTGCCGGTCGGTCATGGGGTGCGGATTTACTCCGGTGCGACCGCGCTGACCCGGAGCGTGGGTGGGGCCGGTCGGCGGGGCGGGCCGGCCTCGGTGGTCAGCGTCTTGGCCGACTGCACCACGGCCGCCTTCGCCGCGCCGTAGCAGAGCAGCCCGGCGCCACCGGTGCCGGCGTCGCGGTCGGCGGGGCGGGTCGGTCAGCCGGTGCGGCGCGGGTACTTGTCGCGCCAGCGCTGGGGGGCGCCGGGTGCGGGGGCGGGGCCCGTCTGGCAGGTGGGGCACCAGTAGGTGGGGCGCTCCTGGGAACCGTCGCCCTGGTCGGCCACCCGCACGGGGGTGTGGCAGCGCAGGCAGGGGCGGGGTGCGCGGCCGTAGACGAACAGGTCGTACCGGTGCAGGCCGGTGGTCTGCCGGACCGGGCGGTCGCGGTTGGCCTCCAGCAGCCGCTTGGCCAGTCCGGGCAGCCGCCGGGCGAGGTCCGCGGGGAGCGCCCCGGCCGGCAGCCAGGGGGTGACGCCGAGGAGGAAGCACAGCTCGCTCTTGTAGACGTTGCCGATCCCGGCCAGATTGCGCTGGTCCAGCAGGGCCTCGCCGAGCTCGCGGGCCGGGTCCGACAGGACGTTGGCCAGGGCGCGCTCGGGGTCCCAGTCCGAGCCGAGCAGGTCCGGGCCGAGATGGCCGACGATCCGCTCCTCCTCGGTCGTGCGCAGCAGCTCCAGGACCGGGAGCCGGTAGCCGACGGCCGTGCGGTCCGCGGTGCCGAGTACCGCCCGGATCTGGTACGCCGGTCCGCCCCGCCAGCGTTCGCCCGTGCCGAACACCTTCCACGACCCCTCCATGCGCAGGTGGGTGTGCAAGGTGAGGCCGCCCTCGAACCGGGTGAGGATGTGCTTGCCGCGCGGAACGGTGTTCAGCACCCTGCGGCCGGACAGGTCGACCGTCGCGTACTTCGGCACCCGGAAGTCGCTGCGGGTCAGCGCCTTGCCCGCGAGGGCCTCGTGCAGCCGCCGCGCGGCCTGCCAGACCGTGTCACCTTCGGGCATGGGTCAAGGGTGCCACGGTGGGGTGAGAGGGGGCCGGGGGCAGCGGGCGCGGGTCGACGGGACCGGGGCCGGCGCCGTGTCGGCGTCGGCCGCCGCTGCCTGGCGTACCGGGCCTCACGCTCTCAGGCGCAGACCGCGCGGTGTCGCCACGAATCCCGCCCCCTCCAGGAGAGTGCCCAGGGGCGAGGTCAGGGCCTGGGTGCCGTTGATCCGCTCGACCGTGACCGTACCCAGCGAGCCCGCGCGGGCTGCCGCGGCCAGCGCCTCGGCGGCCGTGCGCAGGCGGGGATCGTCCGTCGCGGCCGTGTCCGGGGCGGTCGGCCAGGCCAGCAGCGTCTTGCCACCGCGTTCCATGTACAGCGTCAGCTCGCCCTCCACCAGGACGACGAGCGAGCCCGCCTTGCGGCCCGGCTTGTGCCCGGCTCCGGCCGGCGGTTCCGGCCAGGGCAGCGCGGAGCCGTAGGCGTTCGCGGGATCGGCCGCGGCGAGGACCACGGCGCGGGGGTCGGTCGTGGCGCTGCCCGGCCGGCCGTTGCCCTGGCCGCGGTACGGGGCCGCGCCGTACGCGGTCGAGCCGGAGGCGGGGCCGTACGAGGTGGGGCCGCCGCCGCGGGGGCCGCCGTAGCCGGGGGAGGCGAACGGGTCGGCGAGGTCGCGGGCCGCCGGGGTGCCGTCGCCTCCGGAGGGGCCCTCCGGAGGCCAGGTGAAGTCGCCGTCCAGGCCGGGGTGGCCGAAGCCGCCCTCGGCTCCGTCGAAGGCACCGGGGGGCGTGTGGCCGTGCGGGGTGCCGGTGGCGCCGCCGGGACCGCCGGGACCGTCGAACGGGTTCGGGAAGTCCGGCCCTGCGAAGCCGTTCACGGCATCCGGGGCGCCGAAGCCGTTCGCCGTACCGGGGGCACCGAAGCCCTGCGGCCGAGCAGGGGCCGGCAGGCCCTCCGTCCGCTCGCGGGCGTTCGCCACCGCGCGGAGGCGGTCCACCGCGCCGTCCATGGCGAACTGGGCCGCGCCCAGCCCCTCGACCACGTAGCCGCGCCGGGCCTGACCGCTGTCCTCGAACGCCGACAGCACCCGGTACACCGCTGAGAAGCCGCCCTCGACGCCCTCCGCGGCGACCGCGCCACGGGTGACCACACCGTGCCGGTCCAGGAGCGTGCGGGCCAGCGCGTGCGCGCGCACGGTGGCGTCCGGCTCGGCCGCGGGCAGCAGTGACCAGCGGCCCGCGACGGTCGGCGGCCCGGTGCGGGAGGCGGTGCGCGCGGCGGCCGTCAGCGAGCCGTAGCGCCCGCGCGGGACGGCACGCTTGGCACGGTGGGCGGTCGAGCCGGCCGTACGGCCCGAACCCAGCAGGGAGCGCATCGGCGCCAGGGTGTCGTTGGTGAGCCGGCCCGACCAGGCCAGGTCCCAGAGGGCGTCGGCCAGGTGCGGGTCGGTGACGTCGGGGTGCGTGGTGGCGCGGACCTGGTCGGCGATCTGCCGGAAGAACAGGCCGTAACCACCGGAGAGGGCGTCGAGGACCGACTGGTGCAGCGCGGTCAGCTCCAGCGGGTGCGGTGCCGGGAGCAGCACCGGGGCCGCGTCCGCCAGATAGAGGGAGACCCAGCCGTCCTTGCCGGGCAGGGCACCCGCTCCGGCCCACACCACCTCGCCCGCGGCGGTCAGCTCGTCCAGCATCGAGGGCGTGTAGTTCGCCACACGGGAGGGCAGCACCAGCTTCTCCAGCGCGGAGGCCGGCACGGAGGCGCCCTGCAACTGCTCGACGGCCCGCACCAGCCCGTCGATGCCCCGCAGACCATGACCCCTGCCGATGTGCTGCCACTGCGGCAGGAACTGGGCGAGCGCGGCGGGCGGCACGGGCTCCAGCTCGTGCCGCAGGGCCGCCAGGGACCGGCGGCGCAACCGGCGCAGCACGGCCGCGTCACACCACTCCTGGCCGATGCCCGCCGGATGGAACTCGCCCTGCACGATCCGGCCGGCCGCGGCCAGCCGCTGCAGCGCCCCCTCGGTGACCGCCACACCCAGGCCGAACCGGGCCGCCACGGTGGCCGAGGTGAACGGGCCGTGGGTACGGGCGTACCGCGCGAGGAGGTCACCCAGCGGGTCCTTGACCGGCTCGGTGAACGCTTCGGGGACACCGACCGGCAGCGCCGTGCCGAGCGCGTCGCGCAGCCGGCCCGCGTCCTCCACGGCCGCCCAGTGCTCGGCGCCCGCGATCCGCACCCTGATCGCCCGGCGGGCACCGGCCAGCTCCCGCGCCCATTGCGGGTCCGCACCGCGCGCGACCAGTTCCGCGTCGGTCAGCGGGCCGAGCAGCCGGAGCACGTCGGCGACGCCCTCGACGTCCTTGACCCGGCGGTCCTCGGTGAGCCACTGCAGCTCGCGCTCCAGCTCGGTCAGCACCTCGGCGTCGAGCAGCTCGCGCAGCTCCGCCTGGCCCAGCAGCTCGGCCAGCAGCCGCGAGTCCAGGGACAGCGCGGCGGCGCGGCGCTCGGCCAGCGGGGAGTCGCCCTCGTACAGGAACTGGGCGACGTACCCGAAGAGCAGGGAGCGGGCGAACGGGGACGGCTCCGGGGTGGTCACCTCGACCAGGCGCACCTTGCGGGACTCGATGTCGCCCATCAGCTCGACCAGCCCGGGCACGTCGAAGACGTCCTGGAGGCATTCGCGGATCGCCTCCAGGACGATCGGGAACGAGCCGAACTCGCTCGCCACCTGGAGCAGCTGCGCCGCCCGCTGGCGCTGCTGCCACAGCGGGGTGCGCTTGCCGGGATTGCGGCGCGGCAGCAGCAGCGCGCGGGCGGCGCACTCCCGGAACCGGGAGGCGAACAGGGCCGAGCCGCCGACCTGGTCGGTGACGACCTGGTCGACCTCGCCCTTGTCGAAGGCGACGTCGGCCGCGCCGACCGGGGCCTGGTCGCCGCCGTACTCGGTGCCGGCCTTCACGGGCTCCCGGTCGAGCAGGTCCAGGCCCATCAGGTCGGCGTCGGGCAGGCGCAGCACGATGCCGTCGTCGGCGTGCATGACCTGGGCGTCCATGCCGTACCGCTCGGACAGGCGGGCGCCGAGGGCGAGGGCCCAGGGCGCGTGGACCTGGGCGCCGAACGGGGAGTGGACGACGACCCGCCAGTCGCCCAGCTCGTCGCGGAACCGCTCCACGACGATCGTGCGGTCGTCCGGGACGTGTCCGCAGGCCTCGCGCTGCTCGTCCAGGTACGACAGCACGTTGTCCGCCGCCCACGCGTCCAGGCCCGCCGTCAGCAGCCGCAGCCGGGCGTCGTCCTTGGGCAGCGAGCCGACCTCGCGCAGGAACGCGCCCACCGCGCGGCCCAGCTCCAGCGGCCGGCCCAGTTGGTCGCCCTTCCAGAAGGGCAGCCGGCCCGGCACGCCCGGCGCCGGCGAGACGAGGACGCGATCGCGCGTGATGTCCTCGATCCGCCAGGAACTCGTGCCCAGTGTGAAGACGTCCCCCACCCGGGACTCGTAGACCATCTCCTCGTCCAGCTCGCCGACCCGGCCGCCGCCCTTCTTGGGGTCGGAACCGGCGAGGAAGACGCCGAACAGGCCGCGGTCCGGGATCGTGCCGCCGGAGGTGACGGCGAGGCGCTGGGCGCCCGGACGGCCGGTGATGTCGCCCGTGACGCGGTCCCACACCACGCGCGGGCGCAGTTCCGCGAACGCGTCCGACGGATAGCGGCCCGCCAGCATGTCCAGCGTCGCCGTGAACGCCGACTCGGGCAGCGAGGCGAACGGGGCCGCCCGGCGGACCACGGTGAGCAGGTCGTCGAACTGCCAGGTGTCCAGCGCCGTCATGGCGACCAGCTGCTGCGCGAGCACGTCCAGCGGGTTCGCGGGCACCTTCAGCGACTCGATCGCGCCCGTGCGCATCCGCTCGGTGACCACGGCGGCCTGGACCAGGTCGCCCCGGTACTTCGGGAAGACCACGCCCGTGGAGACGGCACCGACCTGGTGTCCCGCGCGGCCCACCCGCTGGAGCCCGGAGGCGACCGACGGCGGGGACTCGACCTGCACCACCAGGTCCACGGCGCCCATGTCGATGCCGAGTTCCAGGCTGGAGGTGGCCACCACCGCGGGCAGCCGCCCGGCCTTGAGGTCCTCCTCGACGAGGGCACGCTGCTCCTTGGAGACCGAACCGTGGTGCGCGCGGGCGATCACCGGCGGCGCGCCCTGGGCCGCGCCGGAACCGCCCATCAGCTGGGCGGGGGAGTGGTGCTCGTCCAGGGTCTCGCCGGTGGCGCGCTCGTACGCGATCTCGTTGAGCCGGTTGCACAGCCGCTCCGCCAGGCGGCGCGAGTTGGCGAAGACGATCGTGGACCGGTGGGCCTGCACCAGGTCGGCGATCCGCTCCTCCACGTGCGGCCAGATCGACGGCCGCTCCCCGCCCTCGGAGGCGTCGGCGGCCGGGGCGCCCGACAGCTCGCCCATGTCCTCGACGGGGACGACCACGGAGAGGTCGAACTCCTTGCCGGACTCGGGCTGGACGATCTCCACCTTGCGGCGGGGGGACAGATACCGGGCCACCTCGTCCACCGGGCGCACGGTCGCCGACAGGCCGATCCGGCGGGCGGGCCGGGGCAGCAGCTCGTCCAGCCGCTCCAGGGAGAGCGCGAGGTGCGCGCCGCGCTTGGTGCCCGCGACCGCGTGCACCTCGTCCAGGATCACCGTCTCCACGCCTGTGAGCGCGTCGCGCGCGGCCGACGTCAGCATGAGGAACAGCGACTCGGGGGTCGTGATCAGGATGTCCGGCGGGCGCGTGGACAGGGCGCGGCGCTCGGCGGCCGGGGTGTCGCCGGAGCGGATGCCGACCCTGACCTCCGGCTCGGGCAGGCCCAGCCGCACCGATTCCTGCCGGATACCGGTCAGCGGACTGCGCAGGTTGCGTTCGACGTCGACCGCGAGGGCCTTCAGGGGGGACACGTACAGCACCCGGCAGCGCTTCTTCGGATCGGCCGGGGGCGGGGTGGAGGCGAGTTGGTCTAGGGCGGCGAGGAATGCGGCGAGTGTCTTGCCGGAGCCGGTCGGGGCGACCACCAGCACGTCCGAGCCCTCCCGGATGGCCTGCCACGCGCCCGCCTGGGCCGCGGTGGGCGCGGAGAAGGCCCCCGTGAACCAGCCGCGGGTCGCGGGGGAGAAGCCGTCGAGGGCTCGGTGTGCGGAGCTGACCATGCGTCCATCCTGCACCCACCCACTGACAAACGCCCTGACCTGGGCAAACGGGGCGAGTAGGGGGGCGTGTGACGTCGAGCGCGGGAGGTGCGGGCCGGGTGCCAGGGCCGCGCAGGGGGCTGCGGGCGCCCAGGGGGACGCCACGGCTCCGACACCACGTGGGTCCTGGGCGGCGGCGGCTCGCCGCCCTGCTCGCCGCGCTCATGGCCCGGCAGGCATCGGCCGACGGGTACGCGCCGGTGCCGGACGCCCTGCCCGCCGGGCTCGGCGCGGCGGACCGGGCACCCGTGGTGCGGGCGCCGTTCCGACTGGTCGTGACGGCGGCCGGGGCGGTGACGGCGGGCGGACGGGCCGTCGGCGGGTGAGACGGTCCGCGGGCAGAGCAGCGGAGGCGGCCGGCGGGTGGTCAGCCGCTGGTGGCCGAGCGGGCCGCCCGCCGTGTGACGGAAGGCCCCGACCGTCGGCAGGGCCGGTCAGCCCACGAAGCGGCCGTAGGCCCGCAGGGTGCGCAGGGCTTCGATCGTCACCAGGGAGCGCGCCTCCAGGGCGGGCGCGGGGGCCCACCGGCGCCACCGTACCGGCCAGCCGCCGTCCTCCTCCTGCCCGGCGGCCAGGTGGTCCAGCGAGCGCGTCATCTCCGCGTCCGTGAACCAGGCGCGCGCGAGCGAGTCCGGGCGCGGGGCGAAGTCGTGCGGGAAGTGGTGCTCACCCGGGGCGTAGCCGGACGCGACCGGGAACGCGTCGAGCCGGTCCGGGTCCAGGGCCGCGAGCCGCTGCTCCCGCACCAGGCGGCCCAGCCGGCCGGCGGCGGCCTCCGCGCGCGTGCGGTCGGGCGCGGAGTCCAGGAAGGTCACGGCGGCCTGTACCTCGTAGGGGTGGGTCTTCTCCAGGGACTCCACCGCCTGCCAGCAGTAGTCGGTGGCCCGGAACAGCCAGGCGTGCCACACCTCGTTGCGGTGCAGGAGCCCGACCACCGGCCCGGTCGCGAGCAGGTCGCTGGGCGGATCGTCGACGACCGGGACGAACGGCGCCGTCGGGTACCCGCGCTGGCTGGGGTGGATCGCCGGCAGGGCGCCGTCCGCGGTGGACACGGAGGTCAGGTAGCGGCACACGCGCTCCACCCGCTGGCCGCCGCACCGCCCGATGGCGTCCAGCACGCGCAGGGCGTGCGCCGTGTGCAGGGGCTGGCTGACCGGTCCGCGCAGATCGGGCTCCAGCGCGTGCCCGTAGCCCCCGTCCTCGTTCCGGTAGGCCTCCAGTGCCGCTTCCACCGCCTCCGGGCTGCCGCGCAGGAAGTGGTACGCGAAGAGGTGCTGCTCCAGCACGCGCGCGGTGAGCCACACGAACTGTTCGGCGCGGAAGAGCGGGGAGCGCGCCGGGGGCGTGGAGGGGGGTGGGGAAGCTCCTGTATCGGCCATGCGTCAGACCGTAGGACGGAAAGCGGTCTCGGCAGGCGGTCCCCGGCAGGGCCCACCCCCAGGGGCGGGATACTGGAGTCATGCGGTTGACGGTCTTCTGGCAGCGGATGGCGGAACACTTCGGTCCGGGGTACGCCGACACCTTCGCGCGCGATCACGTGATGACGGAACTGGGCGGACGCACCGTGAACCAGGCGCTGGACGCCGGCTGGGATGCCAAGGACGTGTGGCGCGTGGTCTGCGCGGTGATGGACGTGCCGGGCGAGAAGCACTGAGGCACCGGGTCGGGCGCGCCGGCCGGGCCCGGCGGGAAGCGCTGACGCGTCGGCCGAAATGCCGGGTTCGCCGCTGAAGAAGTCGACAGTACGGCACTGATCTGTCACGAAGATCGCTGCGGGGCGCCGGTTGTCGGTGGCGTGGGCGAGACTGGGCGCGTGGCACCCAACGAGGATCCCCTGGCACCCACTCCCGAGGACGGCGAGCAGTCGCGCGGGCAGGTGGCGACGGCCGATACGCTCCCGCCCGGCCGGACCCCCGCCTCCGGCACCCCCGCTCCGGGCGGCCGGATGCCGCGCTGGCTGCCGCGCGCCATGGTGCTCGCGCTCGCGCTGGTCGCCGCGTTCCAGCTGGGCAGCTGGGCCTTCCACCAGCTGACCGGGCTCCTGATCAACATATTGATCGCGTTCTTCCTGGCCCTCGCGATAGAGCCCGCGGTGAGCCGGATGGCGGCCCGTGGCATGCGCAGGGGGCTCGCGACCTTCCTGGTCTTCCTCGGCCTGACCGTCTTCACCGCCGGGTTCGTCACCCTGCTCGGGTCCATGCTGGCCGGCCAGATCATCAAGATGATCGAGGGCTTCCCCGGCTACCTCGACTCGCTCATCCACTGGACCAACCAGACCTTCCGCACCGACCTCAGACGGGTGGACATCCAGGAGGGCCTCCTGCACTCCGACTGGCTGCGCAAGTACGTGCAGAACAGCGCGGCCGGAGTCCTGGACGTCTCCGCCCAGGTGCTCGGCGGGCTCTTCCAGCTGCTGACGATCGCGCTGTTCTCCTTCTACTTCGCCGCCGACGGCCCCCGGCTGCGCCGCGCCCTGTGCTCCGTCCTGCCGCCCGCGCGCCAGGCCGAGGTGCTGCGCGCCTGGGAGATCGCCGTCGACAAGACGGGCGGCTATCTGTACTCGCGCGGCCTCATGGCGCTCGTCTCCGGCATCGCCCACTACGTCCTGCTGGAGGCCCTCGGCGTGCCGTACGCGCCCGTGCTCGGCGTCTGGGTGGGCCTGGTCTCGCAGTTCATCCCCACCATCGGAACGTACCTCGCGGGCGCGCTGCCGATGCTGATCGCGTTCACCGTCGACCCCTGGTACGCGCTCTGGGTGCTGATCTTCGTCGTGATCTACCAGCAGTTCGAGAACTACATGCTCCAGCCGAAACTGACCGCCAAGACGGTCGACATCCACCCGGCCGTCGCCTTCGGCTCGGTCGTCGCGGGCACCGCGCTGCTGGGCGCGGTCGGCGCGCTGATCGCCATCCCGGCGGTGGCCACGCTCCAGGCGTTCCTGGGGGCGTACGTGAAGCGGTACGCCGTCACGGACGACCCCCGGGTGCACGGCCGCCGCGGCAGCGGCCCGGGCGGCCCCGGGATGCTCACGCGCGCGCGCCGGCTCTGGGCCGGCCGCCGCCCCGACGGGGCACAGCAGCCGTAGCCCGCCGGGCCGACCGCCGCCCGGGCAGGGCGCAGCAGCCGTGGTCCGCTCGCGCACGACGGCGCCGCCCGCCTCAGTACGTCAGGACCGCCCACACGGCGGCCACGGCGACGGCCGCCGTGTAGCTGCCCACCGCCACGGCCACGATCCGCCGGCGCGTCCGCTCGTCCCAGGGCGTGCGGGTCAGCAGCCGGGCGAGCAGGGGCAGGACGAGGACCGCGTGCAGGCTCACGCCGTGCAGCGGCTTGAGCGGGGCCGTCGAGCGATAGGCCGCCTCCTGGTGGCCGGTCCGGGTCAGGACGACCCCGCGCGCGATCATCGCCGCGCCGGAGGCCAGCGCGACCAGCAGGAGCGCGAAACCGGAACGCACGGCTAGGGACATGCCGGCGGGGCCCGTCGGCCGGCGCCGGAAGGACGCGACGGCGAAGACGGTGAGCAGGGCCACCAGGACACCGCCGCCCACCGCGAGCGTCATGGACACCGCCGTGTCGAAGGGGGTCTCCCTGTTCAGGTGCGAGGGCACCCGGCGCCACGCCTGGAGGGTGATTCCGCCCACCTCCACCACGCAGTCGGCGGCGAAGACCAGCAGCAGGACAGAACGCAGCCGGTCACCGGTCCGCAGGTACGACGTGACCCACGTGACCGCGATCAGCGTCACCCCGAACGAGAGCCCGAACGTGACGGGCTTGCGCCAGGAGACGGGACCGTCCCAGGGGCCGCCGTCGACCGCGAACACCACCAGGTGGGCGAGGCCGGACAGGACGAGGAGCAGCCCCGTCGCGTGGCAGAGGCGGTCGACGGCGGCGCGCGGGTTCTTCATGGGCCCAAGGCTTCCGGGCACGGCCCGCGCGATCGTCGTCCTGCCGGAGACACCCGTGGTACGCCGCCGGGAGCAGGCCCGCGCGTGTCGCGGTGGTCGAAGAATCGGCCCACCAGGTCGCGTGGCCCCCGTGGGCGAGCCAGGTCACACCGTCGTACGCGGCCGGCGGGGCAGCCGAGGGGCGACCAGCCGGTGGCCCAGGTCGGCCACGGTGGCCGCGATCCGGTGCGGTCCGTCTCCGAGAGCGCGCCGTCGCGCACGGCGTCGTCCAGGCCGTCGTGGCCGCCGGGTGCCGGGTGGCACGCTTGACACGAAAATCGAACATCCATTCTTATGGAGGCTCAGGCGAGGCTCTCGGGTGGGGATTTCACCCCGATTCGCGGGTAGATGTCCCTCGGTTATCCACAGGCTGGGCCTGCGTCGGGGCGCATTGTCAGTGGCAGGCGTTAGCGTCTTTGACGTGAAGCGATCGACTCAAGCAAACCGGGTGGAACCCATGGCAGGAACCGACCGCGAGAAGGCGCTCGACGCCGCGCTCGCGCAGATTGAACGGCAATTCGGCAAGGGCGCGGTCATGCGCATGGGCGAGCGGTCGAGGGAGCCCATCGAGGTCATCCCGACCGGGTCGACCGCCCTCGACGTCGCCCTCGGCGTCGGCGGCCTGCCGCGCGGCCGTGTCGTGGAGATCTACGGACCGGAGTCCTCCGGTAAGACGACCCTGACCCTGCACGCCGTGGCGAACGCACAGAAGGCCGGCGGCCAGGTCGCCTTCGTGGACGCCGAGCACGCCCTGGACCCCGAGTACGCGCGCAAGCTCGGCGTCGACATCGACAACCTCATCCTGTCCCAGCCGGACAACGGCGAGCAGGCCCTGGAGATCGTGGACATGCTGGTCCGCTCCGGTGCCCTGGACCTCATCGTCATCGACTCCGTCGCCGCGCTCGTCCCGCGTGCGGAGATCGAGGGCGAGATGGGCGACAGCCACGTGGGTCTGCAGGCCCGCCTGATGAGCCAGGCCCTGCGGAAGATCACCAGCGCGCTCAACCAGTCCAAGACCACCGCGATCTTCATCAACCAGCTCCGCGAGAAGATCGGCGTGATGTTCGGCTCGCCGGAGACCACGACCGGTGGCCGGGCGCTGAAGTTCTACGCCTCGGTGCGTATCGACATCCGCCGCATCGAGACCCTGAAGGACGGCACGGAGGCGGTCGGCAACCGCACGCGCTGCAAGGTCGTCAAGAACAAGGTGGCGCCGCCCTTCAAGCAGGCCGAGTTCGACATCCTCTACGGCCAGGGCATCAGCCGCGAGGGCGGTCTGATCGACATGGGCGTGGAGCACGGCTTCGTGCGCAAGGCCGGTGCCTGGTACACGTACGAGGGCGACCAGCTCGGCCAGGGCAAGGAGAACGCGCGCAACTTCCTCAAGGACAACCCCGACCTGGCCAACGAGATCGAGAAGAAGATCAAGGAGAAGCTGGGCGTGGGAGTCCGGCCGGAGGAGCCCGTCGCCGAGCCGGGCGCCGACGCCGCGGTCACCGCGGCGGCCGACGACCCCGCCAAGTCGGTCCCCGCCCCGGCAGCCGCCAAGGCCACCAAGCCCAAGGCCGCCGCAGCCAAGAGCTGACCCGTGACACGACGAACCGACTGGGCCGAGTACGAGTACGCCACCGGCGCCCCACGGGGGAGGGGCACCGGTGGCCACCCGGATTCCACCCCGGAGGGGGACGCCGGGCATCGGGACGACGGGTTCGGTGGCGCGTACGGCGGACCTGACGCGTACCACGGGGCCGGCGGTGACGGGGGTGCCGCGGGCCTGGGGGACGAGGGCGGCGAGCCGTACGGGGGCGGTTCGCCCGGCGGTCGTGGGTCCGGGCGGTCCGGGGGAGCGCGCAGCGGCCGTCGGGGGCGTGGCCGGCGGCGCGGGTTCGGCGACGCGTCCGGGCCCGGTGAGGACGAAGGCGCCCCTTCCTCGGCGAGGGACGAGCAGGGGGAGTCTTCAGGGGACCCGGTGGAGCGGGCCCGGGCGATCTGCCTGCGCCTGCTCACCGGGACCCCGCGCACCCGCAAGCAGCTCGCGGACGCCCTGCGCAAGCGGGAGATCCCCGAGGACGCGGCCGAGGAGGTGCTGTCGCGGTTCGAGGAGGTCGGGCTCATCGACGACGGCGCCTTCGCGGACGCCTGGGTGGAGTCCCGGCACCATGGCCGGGGGCTCGCGCGCCGGGCACTCGCCCGGGAACTGCGCACCAAGGGGGTCGACTCGGCAGTGATCGAGGACGCCGTCGCCCAGCTCGACTCCGAGCAGGAGGAGGAGACCGCGCGCGAACTCGTCGCCCGCAAACTGCGGGCCACCCGTGGCCTCGAACGGGACAAGCGGATCCGCCGGCTCGCGGGCATGCTGGCCCGCAAGGGCTACCCGGAGGGCATGGCCCTCAGGGTCGTCCGCCAGGCACTGGAGGAAGAGGGCGAGGACACGGAGTTCCTCGGGGACGGGGACTTCTGACGGGGACGAGGGCTCCGGCCGCTCGTCGGCGGCTTCCGGCTGCTTCGCCGAGACGGGGCGGCGCGAGGGCTCCCTCGGGGCGAGGGGTGCGACGGCTGCCCGGGACACAGGCGGCCGACGGTCCAGTCGGAGGCGGGTGACGGGCGCCCGGGGTGGGGTCAACCCCCGCAGCGGGCGGTAGGGATGGCCCCCGTCCCGAGACGCCGGGCCACCGCAGTGCTCTCCCACCCCCGCACCGGCGAGTCTGTACGCACGCCCAGCGCACGACACAACCGGATGCGTACAACAGAAGAGAGCCCGTCCCATGATGCTGCGTTACGCCCTGCAGTCGGTCCGCGCCCGCAAGGCGGGCTTCCTCGGCGCCTTCCTGGCCCTGCTGTGCGCGGCCGCTCTGATCACCGCGTGCGGCACCCTCCTGGACACCGGCCTGCGCGGCACCATCCGGACCGAGCGCTACGCCGCCCTTCCCGTCGTGGTCTCCGCCGACCAGTACGTGCACCGGACCACCGTCAAGCACAAGAAGGGCAAGACCAAGGTCAAGCACAAGGCGAAGCCCCTCGCCGAGCGTGCCTGGCTGCCCGAACGCCTGCGCGGCACCCTCGCCCACACCCCAGGGGTGGCCCGGGTCGTCCCCGAACTCACCTTCCCCGCCCAGCCGTCGACCCCGGCCGGCACCGGTGGCCGTACCGCCTACGGCCATGCCTGGGACTCCGCCGCGCTGACCCCGTACCGGCTGACAGCGGGCGGCGCCCCGCAGGCCGCCGGCGACGTCGTCATCGACGGCGACCTCGCCGCGCGGAACCGGCTGCGGCCCGGCGACCGGCTCACCGTGCAGTCCACCCAGGCCCCGCGCACCTACCGGATCACGGGTATCGCCACCCCGGCCACCGCCGTACGCCACCAGACGTCCCTGTTCTTCACCGCCGGTGAGGCCCGCAGGCTGGCCGCGCACCCCGGAAAGGTCACCGCGTTCGGTGTGCTGCCGGCCAAGGGGGCGGACCCCGAGTGGGTGCGCCGGAGCGTGGCGCGGGCGCTGCACGGCACCACGGCACAGGTCAGCACCGGGGACGCCCGCGGGCCCGTGGAGTTCCTCGACGCGGCCGCGGCCCGTACCCGGCTGGTCAGCATGGGCGGGGCCATGGGCGGCACCTCGCTGCTGGTGGCGGTGCTCGTGGTCGTCGGCACCTTCGCGCTCACCGTCCAGCAGCGCCACCGCGAACTCGCCCTGCTGCGGGCCATCGCCGCCACGTCCGGGCAGATCCGCAAGCTGCTCGGCAGGGAGGCGCTGATCGTCGGCGCTGCGGCGGGCACGGCCGGCGCCCTGCTCGGACTGCCGCTCGGCGGCTGGCTGTACGGGAGGTTCGTCGCCCTGGGCGCCGTACCCGACACGCTCGACCACACCGTCAGCGTCTTCCCGCCGCTCGCCGCTCTCGCCGTCACCCTCCTCGGAGCCTGGGCGGCGGCCCGGATCGCCTCCCGCAGGATCGCCCGGATCCGCCCGGCCGAGGCCCTGGCCGAAGCCAGGACCGAGCGCACCCGGCCGGCCTGGGGCCGCATCGCCGCCGGACTGCTGCTCCTCGCCGGCGGAGTCGTCCTCGTCGTCGTCCTCGCCTCCCTGCGCACCGAGCCCGCCTCGACCCCCGTGACCTTCCTCGCCGTCATCGTCCTGTCCGCCTCCGTCGCCCTGCTCGGTCCCCTCCTGGTCAAGGCCGCCGCGCTGCTGCTGGCCGGCCCGCTCCGGGTCACCGGTCACGGCGGCAGGCTCGCCACCGCCAACCTGCGCGGCAACGCCGCCCGCATGGCCTCCGTCGTCACCCCCCTCACCCTGCTCGTCGGCATGACCTGCACCGTCCTGTTCGTCCAGGACACCCTCGGCGACGCCGCCCGCGCCCAGGTCCGCGAGGGCGTCCGGGCCGACTGGGTCGTCGCCGCCCAGGGCCCCGGTGTTCCCGGCGAGGCCGCCGAGCGACTGCGCGCGCGGCACGACACCGTCACCGAGGTGGTCCGTACGACAGTCCGCGTCGGCCTCGACAAGTACCCCGCACAGGGCGTCACCCCGGCGGGTCTGACCCGCACCTGGGACCCCAAGGTGACCGCCGGCTCCCTGGACCGGCTCGGCCCCGGCACCGTCGCCGTCAGCGAACTGGCCGCCGAACAGCAGCATCTGACGCCGGGAAGCACCCTGAAACTCACGCTCGGCGACGGCACGCCCGCCACGCTGACCGTCGCCGCCGTCTACGCCAGGGGTCTCGGCTTCGGCGACCTGACCCTCGCCCACGACCTCGTGGCCCACCACGTGGACAATCCGCTCGCCTCCTCCGTCCTCGTCCGCACGACCCGTACACAGACACAACTCGCGACTACGCTCCGTGAGTTCCAGGGCGTGAGGATTCTTTCGCCGGCCGCCGCCGACGCCCTCCAGGCCGATCGGCAGCAGGCGAACGCCGAGGTCAACTACCTGGCCATGGGACTCGTCCTGGCCTTCACCGCCATCGCCGTCGTGAACACGCTCGCCATGTCGGTCGCCGAGCGTGTCCGGGAGTTCGCACTGCTCCGTCTCGCCGGCGCGACCCGCCGCCAGGTGCTGCGCATGCTGCGTACCGAGGCGCTGGCCGTCCTGCTCCTCGCCACATCGGTCGGCAGCGGCATCGCCCTCGCCGTGCTCACCGCGTTCAGCGTCGGCATGACGGGCCGGGCCGCACCGACGGTCACCCCGCTGCTCTACTTGGGCGTCGTCGCGGTCGCAGGCATCCTCGCACTCGTCGCCAGTGCCGTACCGGGACGGGCGGCGCTCCGGGTGCGGGCGGTGACCGTGGCCACGGCGAAGGAGTAGGACCGGCCCCTCGTGCCTAAGGGTTTCCGGTCGGTGCCGGTCAGGACTTCCGGTCCGGTCAGGCGCCAGTCGCGGGCAGGGCGCCCAGCCCGGACCAGGGCGTCAAGGCCGGAGCAGGGCGTCAAGGCCCCGCCAGGACGCCCAGTCCCGGTCAGGGGACCCGGTTCCGCTCAGGGCGCCCAGCCTCAGGCAGGGCGCCCCATCCCAGTCGTGCGTCCCGTCCCGGCACGGCATCCGGTGCCGGTCAGGCCGTGGCCGGGTTCACCGGCAGGCCCTGCGCGCGCCACGCCTGGAAGCCGCCCACCAGGTCCGTCGCCCGGTGCAGGCCCAGCTGGTGGAGGGAGGCGGCGGCGAGGCTGGAGGCGTAGCCCTCGTTGCAGATCACCACGACCCGCAGGTCGTGGCCGGTGGCCTCGGGGAGGCGGTGGCTGCCCTGGGGGTCGAGGCGCCACTCCAGTTCGTTGCGCTCGACCACGACGGCGCCCGGGATGAGCCCGTCCCGGTCGCGCAGGGCGGCGTACCGGATGTCGACCAGGAGCGCGTCGCCGGACCGCGCCGCCTCATACGCCTCCCGTGCCTCGACGCGCCGGTAGCCGGCACGCACGCGCTCCAGCCACTCGTCGATGCCGAGCGGCCGCTCGGAGGCCGTCCCAGCGGTTCCCGGCTGTTCGATCGTGCCGCTCACTGCCAGTCCTCCGGGCGCTCGACCTGCTCCAGGCGCAGCACCTGGCCCGTGCGACTGTAACGACGGATCCGGGGCAGCGGCGGGTAGTAGGCGTGGACGGAGACCGCGTGTCGCTCGCGAGACTCGTTGAGCACCTCGTGCACATGGTGGCGGCCGAAGGCGCGTCCCTGCCCGGCGGGCAGCCGGCGTACGCGGTCCACCCCCGCGGTGAGCTCCAGGGTCTTCCAGCCGTCGGTGGGCAGCCGGGCGGCGAGGGAGTTCTCGGTGAGTTCGCCCGAAGCGGTGAGGAAGGCGCCGACCGAGTCGGCGTGGTCGTGCCAGCCGGTGCCGGTACCGGGAGGCCAGCCGATGAGCCAGGCCTCACTGCCGCCGGGGCCCTGGAGCCGCACCCAGGTGCGGCCCTCGGGGTCGAGCGGCAGCGAGGCGATCAGCTCGGCGTCGGCCGCCGTACGCCGGACGAAGTCCAGGAGTTCCGCCTGGGTGGGCGCCGGTCCGGCGGCAGGGGACACGGACGCGGGCAGGGAAGGGGAGGGGGAGGGGACAGACACGTGCACCGTCCTGAGGAGCGTTCGCGGAACGGGCGCGCGACGGCGCCCGGAGAAGGGGGGTGAGGGTGCGAATTCAGCAGGACGGGCGACACACGCAGCCCGCATAGCGGATGAGGTCCACATGGACCCTCCGCCACAGGCGCACACAGGTGTCGGTCACGATCCGGAGTACAGCATTGCCGCCGCTCCGCGGTCAACCGGGTGTCATCTTGTGGACGGGGGGTGCGAGGGGTGCGGCGGGCGCGTACGGGAGCGGGCCGCGGAGCACGGTCGGAGCGCGGGAGCCGTACACCGGCGACCGCCGCCGGTGTACAGGCGGGTCTGCCGTCAGCGTGCGCTCGACCCGGCCTCCGCCGCCTTCTTCTCCTCGTGCCCGTCCCTCTCCCTCTCCCTCTCCTTTTCTTCCTGCTGCTGTGTCTCCCGCGCCCGCGCCGCGCCCCCCACCGTGGCCTCGGCCGCCGCGTACAGGTCGGCCGGACGGACCCCGCTCAGGGCGGTGACCAGGTGGCCGTCGGGGCGGACGAGCAGCACGCTGTGCGCCGGCGCCCCCGGGTAGCTCTCGGCCACCAGGAGTTCGGCGGGGTGCGGAAGCGCGGTCACGGCCGCCGCGAGCCGTGGCATCACCCCGGCGGACATCCAGTGCTTGCGGTCCCAGACACCCGTGCCGGGCGCGATGAGCACGACGAGCAGCGCGCCGCGGCCGAGCCGGTCGCGCAGCCGGACGAAGGACCCGTCCTCCGCCGTGACCCGGACGTCGCTGACCGGTGCGCCGGGCGGGGTGCCGACCGGGATCTCCCCTTCCAGGCGCCGGGGTGCGAGCGGTGAGCCGGCGTAGGTGCCGGACCCGCCCAGCGGACCGCGGCCCAGGTGGCCGTCGGTGAGCAGCGCGTCGTGGTTGCGGGCCGAGCCCGGGACGATGTGGCGCAGCGCGCCCCCGCCGCGCAGCACCGGCAGGGCCTGGTCGGCGGCGCGCAGCCGGGCGGAGACCTGGGCGCGCCGCTCGGTCTGGTAGCTGTCCAGCAGGGCCTCGTGCGGGCCGTGGTGCCAGGCCGTGGCCAGCTTCCAGGCGAGGTTGTCGGCGTCCCTGAGGCCCTCGTCGAGCCCCTGGGTGCCGAGTGCGCCGAGCAGGTGGGCCGCGTCCCCGGCGACGAAGACCCGGCCGGCGCGCCACCGGCGGGCGAGGCGGTGGTGCACCGTGTGGACGCCGGTGTCGAGCAGTTCGTACGCCGGTGTGGTGCTGCCGGTCCAGCCCGTGAGGGTCTCGTGGATCCGGGCCAGCAGGATCTCGGGGGTGACCAGGTCCTTGCCCGGCGGCAGCAGCCAGTCCAGGCGCCACACGCCGTCCGGGAGGGGGCGGGCGGTCACCTCCCCGGCCGAGGGCCCGGACGACCGCCACGGCGGCATCCGATGGAGCAACGCGTGACCCGCCCACGGAAGTTCCGTGCGCAGCGCGGCGACCGCGTGCCGCTCCACCGCCGTACGGCCCGGGAAGCGGATGTCCTGGAGTTTGCGCACGGTCGAGCGGGCACCGTCGCAGCCGACCAGGTAACTGCCGCGCCACCAGGTGCCCTGGGCGCCACGGGTGCGCGCGGTGATGCCGGAACGCTCCTGCTCGATCGCGTCCAGGCGGCTGTCCACCGCCGTCTTCACCAGGGGCTCGGCCGCGATGGCATCGCGCAGCAGGCCCGTGAGCACGTGCTGGGCGATGTGCAGGGGCGCGGGTTCCGTCTCGGCGAAGGTGATCTCGCTCATCACCTGCTTGCGCCTGACGGACCGCCAGCCGGCCCAGCGCACACCGTGCTCCGCGAGCGCCGCCCCGGTCAGGCGCTCCAGCAGGGCGGTCGTGTCGTCGCGCAGGACGACGGTGCGCGCCGGACGGGGCTCCTCCTTGCCGGCGCCCTCGTCCAGCACGACGGACGGCACCTGCTGACGCGCCAGCGCCAGGGCGAGCGTGAGCCCGACGGGCCCCGCTCCGACGATGATCACCGGGTCCACGGTGTGGCGCCCCCTGCTCGCGGCGATGCCTTGACGGAGACAAGTGAACAGGAAGGTGAAGCGGGGTGCACGATCACACAACGTATGCAACCCATTGGCAGAGTTTGCGTCAAGCGAACGGAGGCAGTGGCGATCATGCCACTGCCTCCGGACGGAGTCATGCCACCTGACTGGTCGTCACTTCCTGGCGCCGTCGACGTCGCCGACGCCCGCGGCGGTGCCGGCCGGGTCGGCGCCGGCCGCCGTGCCCGCGATGTCCGCCACGTCCTGGGCGCCGAGCACCGCCCCGGTCGACTTCTTGCCGCGCCGCAGCCGGCCCTCCAGCCAGCTCGCGAACGAGGTCAGCGAGAAGTTGACGATCACGAAGATGACGCCCACGACGGCCAGGGAGGCGATGGTGTTGCCGTAGTAGCCGGCCATCGTGTTGGCCGAGGCCAGCAGCTCCGGGAAGGTGAGCACCGCACCGCCGAGCGCGGTGTCCTTCACGATGACCACCAGCTGGCTGACGATCGCCGGGAGCATCGTGGTGACCGCCTGCGGCAGCAGGACGAGCCGCATCACCTGGTTCTTGCGCAGACCGATGGCCATGGCCGCCTCGGACTGGCCCTTCGGCAGGGCGAGGATGCCCGCGCGGACGATCTCGGCGAGCACCGACGCGTTGTACAGCACCAGACCGGTGACGACCGCGTAGAACGGACGGTCGTCCGAGCTGACGTCGGTGTACTGGGCGAAGAGCGCGAGCCCGAAGATCATCAGGACCAGCACCGGGATGGCGCGGAAGAACTCGACCACGACCGCGGCCGGGACCCGCACCCACACGTGGTCCGAGAGCCGCGCTATGCCGAGGACGGCACCCAGCGGAAGCGCGATGACCATGGCCAGCGCCGCTGCCTTAAGGGTGTTCCGCAGACCGGGCCAGATGTACGTCGAGTACGCCTCGGTGCCGCTGAAGAAGGGCTTCCACAGGGCCCAGGCCAGCTGGTCCTTGTCGTCGAGCGCCTTGTACACCCACCAGACGAGGGCCGCGAGGACCACCAGGAAGACGGCCGTGTACAGGACGTTGCGCCGCTTGGCGCGGGGTCCCTGGGCGTCGTACAGAACGGAGGTCATCGCTTCACCGCCATCTTCTTGCCCACCCAGCCGAGGATCAGCCCGGTCGGCAGGGTCAGGCACACGAACCCGAAGGCGATGACTGCCGAGATCACCAGCAGTTCCGCCTCGTTCTCGATCATTTCCTTCATCAGGAAGGCGGCTTCCGCCACACCGATCGCGGCGGCCACCGTCGTGTTCTTCGTCAGCGCGATCAGCACGTTGGTCAGCGGGCCGATGGCCGCGCGGAACGCCTGCGGCAGCACGATCAGGCCGAGCACCTGGGTGAAGCTCAGACCGATGGCACGCGCGGCCTCGGCCTGGCCGACCGGCACGGTGTTGATGCCGGAGCGGATCGCCTCGCAGACGAAGGCCGAGGTGTAGAGGATCAGACCGAGCACGGCCAGCCGGAAGCCCCGGACCTGGAAGTCGTCCGCACCGAGCGTGACACCCAGCGTGTTGCTGAGGCCGAGCGAGGAGAACAGGATGATCACCGTGAGCGGGATGTTCCGCACGATGTTCACGTAGGCGGTGCCGAAGCCGCGCATCAGCGGCACCGGGCCCACCCGCATACCGGCCAGCAGGGTGCCCCAGACCAGGGAGCCGACGGCCGACAGCAACGTGAGCTGCACGGTCGTCCAGAAGGCGCCCAGTACGTCGTAACGTCCAAGAAAGTCGAACACGATCTCCCGCGCTTCCGCGTGTAGGGATGCCCCGGTGCGCCGCCGTCAGGGGCGGCGCACCGGCGGGCATTGCCTCAGCTCTTGATGTCGCCGATCTTCGGGGCGGGCTCGTTCTTGTAGTTCGCCGGGCCGAAGTTCTTCTTCACGGCAGCATCCCAGGAACCGTCGGAGACCATGTCCTCGAGCGCCTTGTTGATCTTGGCCTTGAGGTCGCTGCCCTTCTTGACGCCGATGCCGTAGTTCTCGTTGGTCATCTTGAAGCCGCCCAGCTTGAACTTGCCCTTGAACTGGGACTGGGAGGCGTAACCGGCGAGGATCGAGTCGTCCGTGGTCAGGGCGTCGATGGCCCCGCTCTGCAGACCGGACAGGCACGCCGAGTAGGTCGGGTACGTCTGGAGGTTCGCCTTCGGGGCCAGCGTCTTCTTGACGTTCTGCGCCGAGGTGGAGCCGGCCACCGAACACAGCTTCTTGTTGTTCAGGTCCGCCGGCGACTTGATGGTGTTCTCGTCCGCGCGCAGCAGCACGTCCTGGTGGGCCAGCAGGTACGGGCCGGCGAAGTCGACCTTCTGCTGACGCTCCGGCGTGATCGAGTAGGAGGCGGCGATGAACTGGACGTCACCGCGCTGCAGCATGGTCTCGCGGTCCGCGCTCTTCGACTCCTTCCACTCGATCTGGTCCGCGCCGTAACCGAGCTTCTTGGCGACATAGGTGGCCACGTCGACGTCGAAGCCCGAGTAGCCCTGCGGGGTCTTCTGGCCGATGCCCGGCTGGTCGAACTTGATGCCGACGGTGATCTTCTTGCCGCCGCCGGAGGAGCCGTTGTCGTCCTTCTTGTCGTCGCCGCCGCAGGCGGTGGCGGTCACGGAGAGGGCGAGGAGGACGGCCGAGGCGGCGGTGACCTTGCGGAGCTTCATGGTGAACATCCTTCTGGGTGGTGAGGAACGAGTCCCTGCGGCAGGGGTGACGCGGACCGGGGCGGCCGTAGGGCGGGAGCGGCCGGCCGGAGCGCCGGCCGGGCGGTGCGGGCGGCCCGGCGGTGCCGTCAGTGGTGCAGGATCTTGGACAGGAAGTCCTTGGCCCGGTCGCTGCGCGGGTTGCTGAAGAACTGGTCGGGCGTGGCCTGTTCGACGATCCGGCCGTCCGCCATGAAGACCACCCGGTTCGCGGCCGATCGCGCGAAGCCCATCTCGTGGGTGACCACGATCATCGTCATGCCCTCGCGCGCGAGCTGCTGCATGACCTCCAGGACCTCGTTGATCATCTCGGGGTCGAGGGCGGACGTCGGCTCGTCGAACAGCATGACCTTCGGGTCCATGGCCAGCGCCCGCGCGATCGCCACCCGCTGCTGCTGGCCGCCGGAGAGCTGGGCGGGGTACTTGTCGGCCTGCGTGCCCACGCCGACCCGGTCGAGCAGGGCCCGGGCCTTCTCCTCGGCCTGCTTCTTGTCGGCCTTGCGGACCTTGAGCTGACCCAGCATCACGTTCTCGAGCACGGTCTTGTGCGCGAAGAGGTTGAACGACTGGAACACCATGCCCACGTCCGCCCGCAGCCGCGCCAGCTCGCGGCCCTCGTGCGGCAGGGGCCTGCCGTCGATCGTGATCGTGCCCGAGTCGATCGTCTCCAGGCGGTTGATGGTGCGGCACAGGGTCGACTTCCCGGACCCGGAGGGCCCGATGACCACGACGACCTCACCGCGGGCGATCGTCAGGTCGATGTCCTGGAGCACGTGCAACGCGCCGAAGTGCTTGTTGACGCTCCTCAGGACGACCAGTTCGTCGGACGTGACCACATCTTCCTTGGCCACCGATACATTGGTCATCGCTCTCAGGCTCCGTCCTCCTCGGGTATCCGAGGACAGTAGTGAGGCGCTGTGACCTGCGTCATCACATCTGAGGGAGATCTGAGCATCACGATCCGATAGCAATCGGACACATGTCGTAGCACTTGTCGCCGGTGCGCGTATCGGCCGGATAACGGAAGCGACGGGCAACCGGAAGCCTCTTGACGCCGTCCTTGTCCATCAGCGTCACTGCCATGGTGCACGCGCGGCTGCGCGTGATCTACGCGCGCGACGCGAACCGAGACCGTACGACCGCTGAACCGGAGGGGGCCGGGATGAGACTGCTCCTCGTCGAGGACGACAACCACGTCGCCGCGGCGCTGTCCGCCGTTCTCGCGAAGCACGGATTCCAGGTCACCCACGCGCGCAGCGGCGAGGAAGCACTCCGGGCGCTCGTCCCCGAGGCCGACGGATTCGGTGTCGTCCTGCTCGACCTCGGCCTGCCCGACCAGGACGGCTACGAGGTCTGCGGCAAGATCCGCAAGCGCACCGGCACCCCGGTGATCATGGTGACCGCGCGCTCCGACGTCCGCTCCCGCATCCACGGGCTCAACCTGGGCGCCGACGACTACGTCGTGAAGCCGTACGACACCGGGGAACTGCTCGCCCGGATCCACGCCGTCAGCCGGCGCACCGCCCACGAGGACCCGGCGACCGGTGGCGAGGGCGCGCTGCTCCTCGGCCCGGTCCGGATCGAACTGCCCACCCGTCAGGTCAGCGTGGACGGTTCGGTCGTCCAGCTGACCCGCAAGGAGTTCGACCTGCTCGCCCTGCTCGCCCAGCGGCCCGGCGTGGTCTTCCGGCGCGAACAGATCATCAGCGAGGTCTGGCGCACCAGCTGGGAGGGGACCGGCCGCACCCTGGAGGTGCACGTCGCCTCCCTGCGCTCCAAGCTGCGGATGCCCGCGCTGATCGAGACCGTACGCGGCGTCGGCTACCGGCTCGTCGCCCCGGCCGCCTAGCGGGGACGGGTGCGCACACGCCTCCTGCCGCTGCTCATCGTCCTGCTGGCGGCCGTCCTGCTCGCGCTCGGCATCCCGCTCGCCGGCAGCGTGGCCGCCGCGCAGCAGCAGCGGGTCGTCGTCGACCGGATAGACGACACCGCACGCTTCGCGGCGCTCGCCCAGTTCGTCACCGACGGGCCCAGCGGACCCCACCGCACCGCCAGGGACGAGCGCGGGGAGACCCTGCGCAGCGAACTGGAGAGCTACTACGGGGTCTACGGCATCCGCGCCGGTGTCTTCTACCGCAACGGCTCCGCCATGGCCAACGCCCCCGGCGACTGGTTCGTACCGCGGACGGGTGAGGTCCGCAGGGCGTTCGACGAGGCGCTGCTCAGCCGGCGCAGCCACGACCCGCGGCAGGTGTGGCCCTGGCAGCGCGGTTGGCTCGTCGTCGCCTCACCGGTGATCCGGGACGGGGACGTCGTCGCGGTCGTGGTCACCGACTCGCCGACCGGACAGCTGCGTTCGCGGATCCTGCGCGGCTGGCTGTTCATCGGGGCCGGCGAGATCGCGGCCATGCTGCTCGCCGTCGGCGCCGCGCTGCGGCTGACCGGGTGGGTGCTCCGGCCGGTCCGGGTCCTGGACGCCACGACCCACGACATCGCCACCGGGCGCCTGAAGTCCCGGGTCGCGGTCGCCGGCGGGCCGCCGGAACTCAGACGGCTGGCCCGCTCGTTCAACGAGATGGCGGACAACGTCCAGGCCGTGCTGGAGCAGCAGCGCGCCTTCGTCGCGGACGCCTCGCACCAGCTGCGCAACCCGCTCGCGGCGCTGCTGCTGCGCATCGAGCTGCTCGCCCTCGAACTGCCCGAGGGCAACGAGGAGATCGCCTCGGTCCGCACCGAGGGCAAGCGCCTCGCGCAGGTCCTGGACGACCTGCTCGACCTGGCGCTGGCCGAGCACGCCGAGGCCGACCTCGTGCTGACCGACATCGGCGCCCTGGCCGAGGAGCGGGTGGCCGCCTGGGCACCGGCCGCCCGGACCAAGGGCGTCCGGCTGACCGGCGACTGCCCGCCCACCACCGGCTGGGCCGACCCGATCGCCCTGTCCAGCGCCCTGGACGCGGTGATCGACAACGCGGTGAAGTTCACCCCCGAGGAGGGCACGGTCGAGGTCACCGTCGCCGCCGACGGCGACACCAGCACCGTCGTCGTCACGGACACCGGCCCCGGACTCACCGACGAGGAACTCGCGCGCGTGGGCGACCGTTTCTGGCGCAGCGGCCGGCACCAGAACGTGAAGGGCTCGGGCCTCGGGCTGTCCATCACCCGCGCGCTGCTCGGAGCGGGCGGCGGCTCGATCGACTACGCCCACCACGAGCCGCGGGGGCTGCGGGTGACGGTCCGTGTGCCCCGGCACGCGGAGACCGGGCCGGACGCGGCGGACACCGTCTCCTAGGCTCCGCCGAGCCGGTGCCGGCTCCGGGATTGACGTGGCCGGCTCCCTTCGGCCGTCGCTTCGCCAGGAGGCCCTTACGGTTTGACCGACCGGTAGTACCGCCGGGCGCCCTCCTGCAAGGGCAGTGGGTCGGTGTAGATGGCGGTGCGCAGATCGACGAGCTGGGCGGAGTGGACATGGGCGCCGATGCCGTCCCGGCTCTTGATCACCGTACGGGTCACCCACTCGGTCAGCCGGGGGTCCACGTCCGTGCGGGTCATCAGCAGGTTGGACACGGCGATCGTCGGAACCTGCACCCCCTGCTGCAGGTTGGGGTACGCCGACTCGGGGATGTTGGTGGTCCGGTAGTACCGCGCGCCCTCGCCCTGGCCGTGCAGCCGCGTGACGAGGCCGTCGTCGATCGGCAGGAACCGGAACCCGCCCTGCCGTGCCAGCGCGGCCAGCCCCTTCGTGGGCAGGCCCCCGGACCAGAAGAAGGCGTCGATCTTCCCGTCCCGCAGCCGCGCGGGCCCGGTGTCGATGCCGTCCGCGACCGGCGTGATGTCCTTGCGCGGGTCGATGCCGGCGGCCCGCAGCACCCGCTCGGCTATCAGCCGCACACCGGAATCGGGCAGTCCGGTCGCCACCCGCTTGTGCCGCAGGTCGGCGATGCTCCGGACGTCCGAGTCGCGGGGCACGATGAGGTGCACGTAGTCGTCGTAGAGCCGGGCCACCCCGCGCAGCCGGCCGGCGCCGCTGCCGTGCCCCAGCTCGTACGCCGCCACCGCGTCGGCCGCCGCGATGGTGAAGTCGGCCTTGCCGGTCGCCACCCGCTGGACGTTCTCCTGGGACCCGGCGCTGGTGAGCAGCTTCACCTTCAGGCCCGGCATGTCCCTGCCCAGCTCGGTGCGCAGCCGCTCGCCGTACTCCTGGTAGACGCCGCGGGACGTACCGGTGCTGAACACGATCGTCCCGCTCGGCGGCTTCTCGCCCAAGGGCAGCAGCCACCACAGCAGCAGCGCGAGGGCGACGGCACCGACGGCCGCTCCCTGCAACGCTCGGCGCCTGCCGAGCCGGGGGAACACCTTGGACATGCGGCGATCCTGCCAGGCGACGCGCGCCACTGACCAGGGCCGGGGGCCACTCCGGCGCCCACGGGCGGATGCGGCCGGGTCCGCGCGGGCCGAAGGGCGTTGTCAGTGGCCGCCGTTACAGTCGCCGTATGACCACTTCGCCCGCCGACCGCACGAGCACGTCACCGGCCGGCCTCGTCCGTGAGTTCCACCGCGCCTTCGGTCTCGACGCCCGCAGCACGCCGACGGAGGTGGACCCCGAGCTGGCCGCCCACCGCGGTGAACTGCTCGCCGAGGAGGCCGCGGAGGCCGCCGAGGTCGCGGTGGAGGGACCACTGGACCGGCTCGCGCACGAGCTGGCCGACGTGGTGTACGTGGCCTACGGCACCGCCCTGGTGCACGGCATCGACCTCGACGAGGTGATCGCCGAGATCCACCGCGCCAACATGAGCAAGAGGGGCCCGGACGGGACGGTCGCCCGCCGGGCCGACGGCAAGGTGCTCAAGGGGGAGCACTACCGGGCGCCGGACGTGTCGGCCGTACTGCGCCGCCAGGGCTGGATACCGGGCGGCGCGGCCTGACCGCGCTGCGGACTCAACGCCCCGTCAGGCCCGTGCCGCCGAGACGGGTCAGCAGGTCCGCGAGACGGGCGATGTCCGCCGCGGGCCACGCCGGGCCGGCGAAGACCTCGGCGGCGGTCTCCTCCGCCGTGGTCCGCATCTCCGCCAGCCGGCGCCGGCCCGTCGCGGTCAGCGCCGCGTACGCCACGCGCGCGTCCCGGGCGTCCGTCTCCCGGGTGACCAGGCCGATCCGCTCCAGCGGAGCGAGCCCCCGCGTCACGCCCGAGGCGGTCAGCCCCAGGGCCTCGGCGAGGTCCACCCGGCGCATCCGGCCGCCGGGCGCCTGCTCCAGCCGCAGCAGCAGGGTGAAGTCGGCCAGGCTGACGCCGTGCAGGCCGCCGAGCCGGGCGTCGAAGCGTCGCACGAGCGCCGACTGGGCCCGTACCAGGCGCAGCGCCGCGTCCAGACCCTCACCCATGACCCGCTCCTTCCCGCGTCCCTTGCGCTGTCCTTGAGTACTCAAGTTCAAGGCGGACGTCACAGGCCGCTCGTACGGACGGCGCGGCGCTGCCGCGCGCCCAGGGGCGCCTGCGAGAGGTCCTCCGCGGACGACCGCAGCTGCTTGTAGCCGTACCCGCGCGCCGCCAGCCAGGACTTCGCCGCCTCCTCGGCCCGCTCGGTCGCCTCCAGAACGTCCTCCTCCTTCTCTCCCGTCGCGGAGAAGCGGAAGACGAAGGCGGGCCGGGCGGCGATGTCGTAGGTGAGGGTGCCCTCGGGGGTGAAGGCGGCGCGCAGGACGTCGTGTTCGGCGGCGTCGGCGAGCAGGGCGGCGCGCTGGTCGTCGGTGAGGGCGTCGAAGGCGCCGCGGACGGTGATGCGGAAAGTCCGTGTAGTCATCCCGCGACCCTAGGCACAGCGCGGGTGACTCCTCCACCGGGTTTCCCGGTCCGGGCGCCCCCCGGGGTGCTGTTGTCCCGTCGGTGCGGGCGATGACGGGACGGGGCGGAATCCCCTTGAGGGGAAGGCGGCGGACAGGCGGGAACGGGAGGCGCCGAACGCGTCGAGCGCCTCCCGCGAGGTCACCGGTGAGGTGACCGCTTGAGCCCCGGGCCGGCCCTGGCCGGGCCCGCGGCCGGTTCCGGGGCCGGGCGGTCAGCCGGTGTAGCCGGCGAAGACCCGCGTGTAGTCCCAGGCGTTCTGGCTGACGCCGGAGCAGCTGTCGGCGGGCCCGCCGGTGCAGGGGCGGTCCCGGTTGGCGGACCAGAAGGTCAGCCGGGCCAGGTGGTGCTGCTGGGCGTAGCCGAGGATGGTGCGGAAATCGGCCACCGTGACGGTCTCGTTCTGGTCGGTGATGCCGTTCATGGACGAGATGCCCATGTCCCGGTAGGCCTGGTCGTCGCTGTAGTGGTAGGCGTTCTTCAGAGCGTTCTTCAGACCCTCGGCCGCCTGCACGGTCAGGTTGCCCATGTTCTGGCCCGCGCCGCCGAAGTCGAACGGCATGATGGCCCAGGCGTCGGCGGTCAGCCCGGAGGCGGCGGCCCGGTTGATGAGGCTGGTGTCGGGACCGCTCTGCCCGGTTCCGATGGTGATGTACACCTTCAGGCCGGGGTTGTTGGCCTTCACGGTCTTCAGCGCGTCGACCGTGCGCTGCTGGACGGTGCCGTTGCTGTAGGCGTCGGCCTCCAGGTCGATGTCGATCGCCTTCAGGCCGTAGGCGTTGATGACCTTCTGGTAGGCGGCGGCGAGCTCGCCGGCGCTGGAGCAGGAACTCTCCAGCTTGTTGCCGCTGTAGCCGCCGAAGGACGGGATGACGTCACCGCCGTCCGCCCGCACGGTGTTGACCGTCTGCTGGTCCACTCCGCCGGTCAGCGGACGGCTGCCGTCCCACTGGGGGTTGCAGTAGCCGTTGCTCAGCACGAAGGCGAGCGTGAACCACTTGACGCCCGTGGCCTGGGTGATGGTGGTCGGGCTGGGCGGGCTGCCCCAGCCGTTGTACAGGTACGGGGCCACCGCCATCGGCGCCGAGGGGGTGCTGCCGCCGTCGGCCGCGGGCGCGTTCCACTTCTGGTTGGCGGCGCCGGTACAGCTCCAGATCTGTGTCCGGGTGCCGTTGGCGGAGTTGTTGTCGGTGACGTCCAGGCACTTGTCGGCCTGCGGGTTGACGATGTCGTGGGCGGCGGTGACGGTCCACTTCTGGTTGGCGCCGCCGGTACAGGTCCACAACTGCGCCTTGGCGCCGTCGGCGGTGGAGTTGCCGGTGACGTCGAGGCACTTGCCGAGGGCGCGGAGGGTGCCGTCGCTGCCGACCGTCCACTGCTGGGCGTTGGTGCCGTTGCAGTCGTAGAGCTGTACGGCGGTGCCGTCGGCGGAGCTCGCCCCGGCGACGTCGAGGCACTTGCCGGCCAGGCCGGTGATCGTGCCGGTGGCGGCCTGCGCGGGGGAGGCGGCGAGCAGCCCGGTGGACAGGGTGAGAGCGGCGACCGCCAGCGCGGCGGAAGCGGACGGGGGGAAGGACCTGGTTCTGGGCATGGTGGGGGCGCCCTTTCCTGGGGTGTGGGGTGGTCGCCCGGCGAAAACTAGAGGTACAGACCACTTCCGTCAAGGTATGAAGTAAGAAGTGAGGGAAGGCAGTTGCCGTGCCGCCGGGGACGCCCGGCGGCAGACCGGGCGCTGGCCGGAAGTCGCCCCGGCCGCGACGGCGGGTCCTAAGCTCGGTCGCGCTCGACGATCTCGGTGTTGCTCGGCGATCACGGTGAAGGGGCCTGAACTGCGGTGGAGGACAAGCGCGTTGTCATCGTGACCGGCGCGGGCTCGGGCATCGGCCGGGCGACGGCCCGGCTGCTGGCCGAGGCGGGTCACCAGGTCGTCGTCTCCGGGCGCCGGACCGAACCCCTGGAGCAGCTCGCGCGGGAGACGGGGGCGCTGGCGCACCCGTCCGACGTCGGGGACCCCGACGCCGTCGAGGGGCTGGTCCAGGCGGCCCTCGCCGCGTACGGACGGCTCGACGGGCTGGTGCTGAACGCGGGCATCGGGCGCGGCGGAGCCGTGGGCGACATGTCGCTGCGGGACTGGGACGAGGTGATGCGCACCAACGTGACCGGTCCGCTCCTCCTGCTGCGCGCCTCGATCCCGCACCTGCTGGCGTCCCGGGGAGCGGTGGTCGCCGTCGCGTCGGTGTCCGCGCTGCGCAACGGCACGAGCAACGCGCCGTACGCCACCTCCAAGGCCGCCCTGCTCCAGCTGTGCCGTTCCGTCGCCGTCGACTACGGCCGCCAGGGGGTGCGGGCCAACATCGTGTGTCCCGGCTGGGTGCGCACCGAGATGGCCGACCGGCGCATGGCGCGCTTCGCCGCAGAGGCGGAACTGCCGGGTGACGGGGTCGAGGCGGCCTACGCGGAGGCCACGAGGCCGCTGCCGCAAGGGCGCCCGGGTGAGCCGCGCGAGGTGGCGGAGGCGATCGGCTGGCTGCTGTCCCCGGCGGCGTCGTACGTCAACGGCGCGGTGCTCACCGTGGACGGCGGCGCGACCGCCCTCGATCCGGGAACGCTCGCGTTCGACTACCGGATCACGCCCCGCGGCGGCGAGAACGACGCCGGGGCTGCCCGCTGAGCGGGCTCCAGCACGACGGGGTTTGTCGCTGCTGGGCGTCTTTCGGCGGGCTGTGGAGGCGTCGGTGCTGCCGGGCCGGTATGTCGGCGGGGCCGAGGGGCCTCGGCGCAGTCGGGCCGGCCTTCAGCAGGGCGGCCTGGCCCCGACGCCGCTCCGGCGTTCAGCATGGCCGGCCACGCTCCCGGCGGCCGGCCCGGCTTCAGCGCCGCTGGGCCGGCGGGGTCCGGTCGGGGCAGGGGAGCGCGCCGGTCATCGCGGGCCACATCCGGGCGATGCCGAGCAGTGTCCCGGTACTGCCGTGCGTCACCCCCGGCAGGGGCTGGGGATCGGCCGGTGGCACGCCCGCGAGGACGGCCCGCCGGGCCTGGTCCACGGCACCGGCGAGCGCGGCGGACGCCAGACGGTCGTCCGGTACCCCCGCCCGCCGGGCGTACCGGTACGCGCTCTCGTAGGCGTCCGGCCGCACGTACTGCTGGAGTGTCAGAAGGGCGTCGTACGTCTCGATGGTCTGCCGGTGTGCCTGCAGGGCTGGTGGGAGGCGCGGCCACAGCACCTCCTGGAGCCGGGACCGCCGCGGCCTGGCGAGGGCCACGTCGGGCACCGCCGTCACCAGGTCGCGCCACAGCGGCCACAGCCGCCAGACCGTCCGCAGCGCGCCGGCCGACCGGACGACGGCGCTCGCGCTGGGGACCAGCAGGGACGCCGCCCGCAGGAAGCCGTGCACACTCATGATCACGGTCAGGTAGGGGAGCAGGCGCGGGGCACGGTCGTAGAGGTGCCAGAGGTAGCCGGACCAGAAGGCGAGGGCGAGCACGCTGCCCGCCGCGAACAGACGCAGCGACCACACCAGATCGCGCTCGGCCGTCCGCAGGCTGTACCGCCAGCAGACCACGAGGGCGACGGCGTCACCGGCGAGATGGGCGGCGATGAGGATCAGCCAGTAGGCGGACGCGCCGGACGCGGGCCCCTGGGCGGACGCCGTCCCCCTTCCGACGTGCAGCAGGTCCAGGAGGAGCAACGAGACGAGGGCCGCCGTCATCCCCACCGCCACGTGGCGGCGCAGCCGCGGAGGACCGCTGGAGTCGACCACGAAGAGCAGGACCAGCCCCGCGCTGAGCACGCCGATCAGATTGCGGACGAGGGACACCGTGTGGACGTCGAGGCCGGCCGACGTGAGCGGGCCGACGATCCGGGGCTGGAAGAGGGTGATCGCGATGGTCGCCGCCAGCACGGTGAGCCAGAGTCCCCGCTGCTGGGAGTGGCGCAGTGCCGGCCGGGCCCGCCAGACGAGGGCGGACCACAGGGCGAGGACGCCGGCGAGTCCGGCCCTGGCCGCCAGCTCATCCACCGGCGTCGGCCGTCACCCCGAGGAACGCGCCGAGCCGGCCCACGGGCCCGGCGGCCCGGCCCGCGGTCCCGGCGCTCTGGATCAGGGTGGCGATCATCTCGGCTTCCTGTTCCTCGGTGTTCGTGTAGCTGGTCCTGGCCCTGAACCGGGTGACGCCATGCGGCTGGAGCCCGACCAGGAGGTCACCGGCCGGCTGCTCGCCGTCGTCCGTGAGGCTCCGGTGGTGGTCGCACAGCACGTGGCCGATCTCGTGGAGGATGATGTGCTCCCGGTGCAGCGGGGCGGTCCGGGCCTCGTAGAAGACGTAGTCGGCCTTGTCGGTGGCCATCCAGAGGCCGCAGGCCCCGGCGGCCGCCACCTCCTCGGGCAGCTCCCTCAGCACGAGGGGACGGCCCCGGAGTTCTTCCACCCGCTCGCGGACCGCGTCCAGGGACAGCGACCGGGGCACCCCGAGATCGCGCAGGATCGCGGTGCACCGGCGCCGTAGCGCGGTGTACTCGCCCGTTCTCCTCACCTGCCGTGTCACCCCGTTCGGGCGAGAAAGCACTTCCCTCACCAGCGGACAAACTGTGGCTCACACCTAAGCAGGTCGCGCGCCCTCTTGCACACGCCTGCCCGGAAAATCGGTCGCCCTTTGGCCTGAACCTTCTGCCGCGCCCGGCGGGTTCCCGGGCAGGCGGCCCCGCACACATGGGGTTTCTCCGGGACCGGCGCCGCGGGGACTCGGTGCGGACAGCCCGCCGGACCCCCGCGGGACCGGGCCCGGGACCGCCGGGCGGCAGGGCCGCCGTCGCCCCCTCCGGGACCGCCTACCCTTGACGCATGACCAGCAGCAGCGACCGGAGCCCGGCAGTGGACGTTCAAGGATCCAAGAGTTACGAAATCCGCACCTACGGGTGCCAGATGAACGTCCACGATTCCGAGCGATTGGCCGGGCTGCTCGAAGACGCCGGGTACGTGCGCGCCCCCGAGGGCTCGGACGGTGACGCCGACGTCGTCGTGTTCAACACCTGCGCGGTCCGGGAGAACGCCGACAACCGGCTCTACGGCAACCTCGGCCGGCTCGCGCCGAAGAAGGCCTCCCGCCCCGGCATGCAGATCGCGGTCGGCGGCTGTCTGGCGCAGAAGGACCGGGACACCATCGTGAAGAAGGCGCCCTGGGTGGACGTCGTCTTCGGCACGCACAACATCGGCAAGCTGCCCGTCCTGCTGGAGCGCGCCCGGGTCCAGGAGGAGGCGCAGGTCGAGATCGCCGAGTCCCTGGAGGCCTTCCCCTCCACGCTGCCGACCCGCCGCGAGAGCGCCTACGCGGCCTGGGTGTCGATCTCCGTCGGCTGCAACAACACGTGCACCTTCTGTATCGTCCCGGCCCTGCGCGGCAAGGAGAAGGACCGCCGCCCCGGCGACATCCTCGCCGAGATCGAGGCCCTGGTCGGCGAGGGCGTCTCCGAGATCACCCTGCTCGGCCAGAACGTCAACGCCTACGGCTCCGACATCGGCGACCGTGAGGCCTTCAGCAAGCTGTTGCGCGCCTGCGGGACCATCGAGGGCCTGGAGCGGGTCCGCTTCACCTCCCCCCACCCGCGCGACTTCACCGACGACGTCATCGCCGCCATGGCCGAGACGCCGAACGTGATGCCGCAGCTGCACATGCCGCTCCAGTCCGGCTCGGACACCGTCCTGAAGGCGATGCGCCGCTCGTACCGTCAGGACCGCTACCTGGGGATCATCGAGAAGGTGCGAGCGGCCATCCCGCACGCCGCGATCACCACCGACATCATCGTGGGCTTCCCCGGCGAGACCGAGGAGGACTTCGAGCAGACGCTGCACGTCGTCCGCGAGGCCCGCTTCGCGCAGGCCTTCACCTTCCAGTACTCCAAGCGCCCCGGCACGCCCGCCGCGACCATGGAGGGCCAGATCCCCAAGGAGGTCGTCCAGGCGCGCTACGAGCGGCTGGTCGCCCTCCAGGAAGAGATCTCCTGGGAGGAGAACAAGAAGCAGGTCGGCCGCACGCTGGAGCTGATGGTCGCGGAGGGCGAGGGCCGCAAGGACGGCGCCACCCACCGTCTCTCCGGCCGCGCCCCCGACAACCGCCTCGTCCACTTCACCAAGCCGGACCAGGAGGTGCGCCCCGGCGACGTCGTCACCGTCGAGGTCACGTACGCCGCCCCGCACCACCTCCTCGCCGAGGGCCCCGTCCTCGGGGTGCGCCGCACGCGCGCCGGGGACGCCTGGGAGAAGCGCACCGCCGCGGCGGCCGCCAAGCCGGCGGGCGTCATGCTCGGCCTGCCGAAGATCGGCGTCCCGGCGCCGATGCCGGCGGCCACGGCGAGCGCCTGCGGCTGCGACTGAGGTCCTGGCACACTGCGGGACGGGAGGGAGCGGCACGCTCCCGGCACACCGCGCGGGGCGGGAAGGAGCACCACGTGTTGCCGTACGGCGTCGAGTTCACCGAGCGGGCCGCCCGCGTGCGCGACAGCCTGCCCGCCGACCGGCGGGACGTGCTGGAGCGCGGACTGGCCATCCTGGTGTCCGACCCACGGCACAAGCTCTCCCACCCCGTCGGGGGTGACGAGGCGACGCGGGAGATCGCGCTCTCCCGCAACCTCTTCGTCGAGTACGTGATCAGCGACGGCAAGCTCGTGGTGCTGGTCCTGACGGTGATCGACCTGACGGACGTGCTGATCGAGGAGTGACACGCGCTCTCCGCTCGCGGGGTTACGCTGCCGATCATGCTTGTCGCCGCTGCAGCCTGCCCCTGCCCGCCCCTGCTCGTGCCCGAGGTCGCCGCGGGTGCCGCACCAGAACTGGACACCGCCCGCACCGCCTGCACGGACGCGCTCGGCGTGCTCGCCGCCGCCCGCCCCGACCTGCTGGTGGTCCTCGGCACCGCCGAGGAGGGCGGGCGCGGCCCGTTCCCGCAGGGCGCCCCGGGTACCTTCCGCGGTTTCGGGGTCGATCTGGACGTGCGCCTGGGGCCCGCCGGACACCCCGCCCCGGAGCGTCGCCTGCCGGTCTCCCTGGCCGTCGGCGCCTGGCTGCTGGAGCGGACCGGCTGGTCCGATGCCCCGATCGAGGGACTCGGTGTCGCGGACACGCTGGAGCCGGAGCGGTGCGCCGGGACCGGACGGGAGCTGGCCGGCCGGGCCGGACGGGTGGCCCTGCTGGTGATGGGGGACGGCAGCGCCTGCCGCTCGCTCAAGGCGCCGGGCTACCTGGACGAGCGGGCGGCACCCTTCGACGCGGAGGCCGCCCGGGCGCTCGGCGCGGCGGACCTGGCCGCCCTGCGCGCACTGGACCCGGCCCTGGCGCACGAACTGAAGGCCGCGGGCCGCGCCCCCTGGCAGATCCTGGCAGGCGCGGCCGAGGACGCGGACCTCACCGGGGCACTGCTGTACGAGGACGCGCCGTA
This sequence comes from Streptomyces sp. NPDC047841, assembly GCF_040704085.1. Taxonomy (NCBI): domain Bacteria; kingdom Bacillati; phylum Actinomycetota; class Actinomycetes; order Kitasatosporales; family Streptomycetaceae; genus Streptomyces; species Streptomyces sp. NPDC047841. The sequence goes on along the minus strand of NZ_JBEYRP010000001.1, from coordinate 560,789 downwards.
CGGCGTGGGGTACATGGTCGCGACCTGGTCCTGAGCTCGGGCCGAGGACCGGATCGCCGTACGCGCGCGTTAGGGAAGGCCGGCGCCCTCAAGAGGACAGCGCGCGCCCGGGGTGCCCCGCGGATCACGGGGCGCCCCGGGCGCGCGGTCACTCAGGACGACCGCCGGCTCGTCAGGAAGCCGGTGGCGGGCCCTCCGGGTGGGCCGGACGGGTCGGGGGCATGGTGTCGTGGGGCGCCGCCTCGGGGCCGCCCTTGTGCGCGAGGCGGTCCATCGCCTCCTTGGCCTTGCCCGTGCCCGCGTGGATCTTGTCGCTGTACTTGCCCTTGGTCCGTTCGTCGACGGCCTTCGCGGCCTTGTCGATCCCGTGCTGGACCTTGTCCCCGTGCTGCCGCGCGAGGTCCGACACCTTGTCCTTGGCCGGGCCCAGCTTGGCCTTCATGTTGTCCATCAGACCCATGGTCCACCTTCCCTCGCGGGACAATCACCTGTGGGCGCTGTCGCCGGCCTCGCTGTCGACGGCCCCGCCCGCGGACTGCTGCCAGGGGATCCCGGCGCCCTCGGACGCGTCGTCCGTGCCGGAGTCCCGGCGCGCGGTCCCGTCCTCCTGCTCGTCACCGGACGCGTCCTTCGCCTCCGCCGGCCCGGTTCCCGTCGCCTCGGCCGCCTCCGCCTGCTCCGCCTCGGCCCCTTCCGGCTCCGTGCCGGCGCCCGCCGCCGTGGCCGACGCCTCCGGAGCCGCCTTCGATCGGCCGAGAAGCCGTGCAAACACGCCCATGTCCACTCCATACGGTACTCGTGCGGGCGAATTCCCGCGTCACCCGGTGCGTAAGGTTGCGCCGCCCGGGTCACCGCCCCCAGCAGCCCGGCGGGCGGCACCTCGCACGGGCAACGACCCGGGACGTACGCCGTCACGTAACTCGTTCGAGACCTCACCGGGAGGTTTGCGAGACTGGTGCGGTGAGCAGTGCACCCCCCGCCCCCCGCGTCATCGCCGTCGTCGGTCCCACCGCGGCCGGAAAGTCCGATCTCGGCGTCTTCCTGGCCCAGCGGCTCGGCGGCGAGATCGTCAACGCCGACTCCATGCAGCTGTACCGAGGGATGGACATCGGTACCGCCAAGCTGACGCCCGAGGAACGCGGAGGCGTCCCGCACCACCTGCTGGACATCTGGGAGGTGACGGTCACCGCGTCGGTCGCCGAGTACCAGAGACTGGCCCGCGCGCGGATCGACGCACTGCTCGCCGAGGGCCGCTGGCCCATCCTGGTCGGCGGCTCCGGTCTGTACGTCCGTGGCGCCGTCGACAATCTGGAGTTCCCCGGCACCGACCCGGAGGTCCGGGCCCGCCTGGAGGAGGAGCTGGCGCTGCGCGGTTCGGGCGCGTTGCACGCCCGGCTGGCCGCCGCCGACCCGGAGGCCGCCCGCGCGATCCTGCCCGGCAACGGCCGCCGTATCGTCCGCGCCCTGGAAGTGATCGAGATCACCGGGCAGCCCTTCACGGCCAACCTGCCCGGTCACGACTCCGTCTACGACACCGTCCAGATCGGTGTCGACGTGGCTCGTCCGGAACTGGACGACCGCATCGCGCGGCGCGTCGACCGCATGTGGGAGGCGGGCCTCGTGGCGGAGGTGCGCGCACTGGAGGCGCAGGGCCTGCGCGAGGGGCGCACGGCGTCGCGCGCGCTCGGCTACCAGCAGGTGCTGGCGGCACTCGCCGGGGAGTGCACCGAAGCGGAAGCGCGGGCCGAGACCGTCCGTGCCACCAAGCGCTTCGCGCGCCGCCAGGATTCATGGTTCAGGCGCGATCCCCGGGTGCACTGGTTGAGTGGGGCCGCGGCGGACCGCCGGGAACTTCCGCAGCAGGCCCTGGCGTTGGTCGAACGACCGGTCACAGCCTGATCACGTCATGGCATCGGGATGCGCCGCCGGTCATCGCGGCCTCGGGCGCCGTGCCATCATCGAGCTTCGATCGACCAAGTGGAGCCTAGTTGGGAGGGCGCGTGGCGATGGAGGCCGGCCCTCGCGACACCGCACGAAGTGCCGAGCACGTCACCACAGAGAGTGACGAACCGGGCCGGAGCGGCCCCGACCCCGGTGAGGACCGTCCACGGGTGAACGGGCTTGCCGACGGACGGGCGTGCGACGGCGGCCTGCTCGACGCCGCCGCCTCCGACGACGGCCTCGGCGAGGGCTACCTGCGCGAGGACCACCTGACGGAGATCACCCTCTCCGACGACCGGCTTTCCGGGGCCGGTGGTCTCTCCGGCGACCGCCTGCCCGAGGACCCCCTGGCCGACGACGGGCCCGACGACACCGTGGGCGGGGTGACCGCCGACGGGCCGGCGCCCGAGGAGATGTACCCGGGCGGACCGGAGGTCGAGGTCGAGCTGCGCCCGCAGCGCCGGCTGCGCATCTGGCAGCTCGCCCCCATCGTGGGTCTGGCCGCCGTCGGCTCTCTGATGTTCGCCTTCCCGCTCGCCTTCGACTTCGGCGACAGCGGCGCGGTCATCGCCATGCTCGGGCTGCTGATCTGCTCCTGCGCGGCGGGCTGGGGCATGATGGCCGCCCGCCGGGTGGGCTACACCTGGCCCGGCCTGCCCCCGCGCGGCTCCGGCCACCGCCCCGACTGGCGGGTCGTGCTCGGGTACGTGCTCCTGGTGGTCGTGGTCGTCGTGCTCGCGGTGTGGCGGGTGGCGCGCCTGCGCTAGGGCCCGCGGGTGAAGCCGGGGCTGCCCGAAAGACCCCGCGGGTGAAGCCGGGCCCGCCCGAACGGGCGCTGTCGTACCCACCCCGTACGATCGAGGGATGAGCACACGGATCGCCTTCCTCAAGGGTCACGGCACCGAGAACGACTTTGTGATCGTCCCGGACCCCGAGAACGCCATCGAGCTGTCCCCGGCCGCCGTCGCCGCCCTGTGCGACCGCCGGGCGGGCCTCGGCGGCGACGGTGTGCTGCACGTCGTACGGTCCGCTGCTCACGCGGAGGCGCGGGGCATGGCCGCCGAGGCCGAGTGGTTCATGGACTACCGCAACGGCGACGGCTCGGTCGCCGAGATGTGCGGCAACGGCGTCCGTGTGTTCGCGCGCTACCTCCAGCACGCCGGACACGTCGCCGAAGGCGACCTCACCATCGCCACGCGCGCGGGCGTGAAGACCGTCCACATCGCGAAGGACGGCGACATCACCGTCGGCATGGGCCGCGCCCGCCTCCCCGAGGGAGACGTCACGGTCACCGTCGGTGAGCGCAGCTGGCCCGCGCGCAACGTGAACATGGGCAACCCGCACGCGGTGGCCTTCGTGGCCGACCTGGCGCACGCCGGCGACCTGTACACCGCGCCGCCGGTCAGCCCGGCGGCCGCCTACCCGGACGGCGTGAACGTCGAGTTCGTCGTCGACCGCGGCCCCCGCCACGTCGCCATGCGCGTGCACGAGCGCGGCTCCGGCGAGACCCGCTCGTGCGGCACGGGCGCGTGCGCCGTCGCCGTGGCCACCGCCCGGCGGGACGGCACCGACCCGGCCGTCACCGGCACCCCGGCGACGTACACCGTCGACGTGCCCGGGGGCCGCCTCGCCATCACCGAGCGGCCGGACGGCGAGATCGAGATGACCGGTCCCGCCGTGATCGTGGCCGAGGGCGAGATCGACGCCGAGTGGCTGGCTCACGCGTTCGGCTGACCCGCGACCCTAAACCTCGATTCCATCGCTCGAAAGGGTGATCCGTTTCACGCTCGGCGAGAGGCGGTCTGTCGCACGTGGTGGGCTCGGTAGCATCAAGCACCGGCACGGACGGGGGAACGTCGCCATCCCTGAGCCGCGTACGCCCTGGGGCCCCGTCCGCCGGTCCACGAGCCGGAGGTGCCCATGAGTGCGGAGGCCACGAATCCTGCGACCGCTGGCCCGGTAGCGCCCACAGCGCCACAAGCGCTCACAGCGTCCGTGGCGCCCGCGGCGGCGCGCAGGAAGTCCCGGCCCCGGATCGATCTGCGCCGACTGGGCCGGGCCGCGCTGCTCGGCCCCGCGGTCCGCGGCAAACTGCCCGACGCGATCAGCCATGTCGTGGAGGCGCACCGCGCCCACCATCCCGACGCCGACCTCGAACCCCTGCGCCGCGCCTACGTCCTGGCGGAGTCCTCGCACCGCGGCCAGATGCGCAAGAGCGGTGAGCCGTACATCACGCACCCGCTCGCCGTCACCCTGATCCTGGCCGAACTCGGTGCCGAGACCACCACGTTGACCGCGTCCCTGCTCCACGACACGGTCGAGGACACCGAGGTGACGCTGGATCAGGTGCGGGAACAGTTCGGGGAGGAGGTGCGTTACCTGGTCGACGGCGTCACGAAACTGGAGAAGGTCGACTACGGAGCCGCCGCCGAGCCGGAGACCTTCCGCAAGATGCTCGTCGCCACCGGCAACGACGTGCGCGTGATGTCGATCAAACTCGCCGACCGCCTGCACAACATGCGCACCCTCGGCGTGATGCGTCCCGAGAAGCAGGAGCGGATCGCCAAGGTCACCCGTGACGTCCTCATCCCGCTCGCCGAACGCCTCGGCGTACAGGCCCTGAAGACCGAGCTGGAGGACCTGGTCTTCGCCATCCTCCACCCCGGGGAGTACGAGCACACCAGAGAACTCATCGCGGAGAACGCCGCCCGCCCCGGCGACCCCCTCGCCGAGGTCGCCGACGAGGTGCGCGGGGTGCTGCGCGAGTCCGGCATCCCGGCCGAAGTCCTCATCCGTCCCCGGCACTTCGTCTCCGTCCACCGCGTGGCCCGCAAACGCGGACGGCTGCGCGGCGCCGACTTCGGCCGCCTGCTGGTGCTGGTGAACGAGGACGCGGACTGTTACGGCGTCCTCGGCGAACTCCACACGTGCATGACGCCGGTGGTGTCGGAGTTCAAGGACTTCATCGCCGTACCGAAGTTCAACCTCTACCAGTCCCTGCACACCGCCGTCGCCCGCCCAGACGGCCAGATGGTCGAAGTCCTCATCCGCACCCACCAGATGCACAAGGTGGCGGAGGCCGGTGTGGTGGCCCTCGGCAACCCGTACGCACCCGCCGCCGACCCTTCCGCGTCCGGCACTCCCGCGTCCGGCACCGCCCCGGCCGGCGCCCCGTCTTCGGGTGCCTCGTCTTCCGGCGTCCCGTCCTTTGGTGCCTCGGCCGACGGTGAGCGCGCCGATCCCACCCGCCCCGGCTGGCTCTCCCGCCTCCTCGACTGGCAGCGGGCCGCCCCCGACCCCGACACCTTCTGGTCCACCCTGCGCGAGGACCTCGCCCAGGACCGCGAGATCACCGTCTTCCGCCCCGACGGCGGCACGCTCGGCCTGCCCGAGGGCGCCACCTGCGTGGACGCCGCCTACGCGCAGTACGGCGAGGACGCGCACGCCTGCATCGGCGCCCGCGTCAACGGCCGGCTGGCCACCCTCAGCACGGTCCTGCGCGACGGTGACACGGTGCAGCTGCTGATGGGCCAGGACCCGGCCTCCGAACCCTCCCGCGAGTGGCTGGAGCACGCGCACACCCCGGCCGCCCGCATCGCCATCCAGCGCTGGCTGGCGACCCACCCCGCCGGCGGCACCGACCCGGCGGAGCCGGCCGGTCCGGGCGAGCCGGGCAGCACCCGCGCCGAGACCGCCCCCGAACCGGGCACGGCGCCGGCCCGGGCGGGGGAGACGTCTTCGACCGGCCCCGCAGCCACCACCGGCCGCCCAGACCCCTCCGCGGCCCACCGCGCCGAGCCGTCCGGCACCCGCGCCGCGGAACCCTCCGCCCGCCGCCCCGCAGCGGCTCCGGGGACCGCGCCGGCGCGCCCCGGCGACGGTGCCCCCGCCCCGCGCTTGCGGCGCGCCGACGTCCTCGTGGACCGGCCCGGTGCCGCGGCACGGCTCGCCGGGTGCTGCACACCCGTACCGCCGGACGAGATCACCGGGTTCGCGGTGCGCGGGGGAGTGGTGACCGTGCACCGCGTGGAGTGTGCGGCGGTGGCGCACATGAAGAGCCGGGGGCGCGCGGAGATCGGCGTGCGCTGGGGGGACACCGCCGAGTGCCGGGTCACCCTGGTCGCTGAATCGTTCGGCCGCCCCCATCTCCTCGCCGACCTCACCGAGGCGATCGCCTCGCAGGGCGTCGAGATCGTCTCCGCCACCGTCGAACCCCCCACCCAGCAGCAGGTGCGCCACACCTACACCCTCGAGTTGCCCGACGCGGCCCACCTGCCGGCCCTGATGCGCGCCATGCGGGACGTACCGGGGGTGTACGACGTGCGGAGGGCCCAGCACCAGCCGCGGGCGTCCTGACGACGGCGTCGGGCGCACCCGTTCGAGTGGGCCGGTCGCGCGTCGTCACCGTGGGGCGGGCGGCCACTGGTAGCGGTGGTCCATGCCGCTCACCCCCCGCTCCCGGCCCCGGACCGCCGTCACCCGGACCACGCCCAAGCCCTCCCGGCACCGGAAGGCGGCCCTGCTCGCCTCCGCCGTCTCCGTCTGCCTCCTGGCCGCCGCGGCGCCGCCCGAGCCGCTCGGCGTCGGCGACCGGCTCTTCCCCTACCTCGGCAACCCGGGCTACGACGTCGCCTCGTACGACCTGTCCCTCACCTACCCCGGCAGCAACGACAAGCCGCTCCAGGCCGTCACCACCATCGACGCCTGGACCACCGCCGACCTGCAGCGCCTCAACCTGGACTTCGCGCACGGCACCGTGCGGTCGGTCGAGGTCGACGGCCGCCCCGCGGACTTCACCAGCGCGGGCGAGGACCTGGTCGTCACCCCGGAGCACCCCCTGGCCGAGGGCAGCCGGACCCGGATCACCGTGCGCCACACCAGCGACCCCGTCTACGGCAAGGACCAGCAGGGCGGCTGGGTGCGCACCTCCGACGGCCTCGCCATGGCGAACCAGGCCGACGCCGCCCACCTGGTGTTCCCGTGCAACGACCACCCGTCCGACAAGGCGATGTTCACCTTCCGGATCACCGCTCCGAACGGCTACACCGCCGTCGCCAACGGCCTGCCCGCCGGCGCCGACCGGGTCGGCAACACCACCACCTGGACCTACCGCACCCAGCACCCCATGGCCACCGAACTCGCCCAGGTCTCGATCGGCCGCTCGGCCGTGCCGCGCCGCGAGGGCCCCCACGGCCTGCCCGTGCGTGACGTCGTACCCGCGAGCGACCGCAAGGTACTCGAACCGTGGCTCGCGAAGACGCCCGACCAGATCGCCTGGATGGAGAGCAAGGTCGGCCGCTACCCCTTCGAGACCTACGGCCTGCTCATGGCCCAGGCCTCCACGGGCTTCGAACTGGAGACACAGACCCTCTCGCTCTTCGAGAAGGACCTGTTCACCGAGCCCGCCTACCCCAAGTGGTACATCGAGTCGATCATGGTGCACGAGCTGTCCCACCAGTGGTTCGGGGACAGCGTCACCCCCCGCACCTGGTCCGACGTCTGGCTGAACGAGGGCCACGCCACCTGGTACGAGGCGCTGTACGCCGAGGAGACGGCGAACCGGCCGATGGAGGAGCGGATGAAGGCCGCCTACGGCGCCTCCGACCGCTGGCGCGAGGCCGGCGGCCCGCCCGCCCGGCCCAAGCCGCCCGCCCCGGGCCAGAAGATCAGCATCTTCCGGCCCAACATCTACGACGGCGCCGCCCTCGCCCTCTACGCCCTGCGCCAGGAGATCGGCCGGCCGGCCTTCGAGCGGCTGGAGCGGATCTGGGTCCGTGAGCACCAGGACGCCACCGCCACCACCGCCGACTTCGTCCGGCTGGCCTCGGCCATCGCGGGCCGCGACCTGAGCGGCTTCTTCAAGGCCTGGCTCTACGGCGAGAAGACCCCGCCGATGCCCGGCCACCCGGACTGGAAGCAGACGGCATCGGCCCGGCCCGACCCGCCGCGCGCCCGGCGGTGACCCGGTGACGCCCGGCGATAACCCGATGACGAGACGTGCCGTACCGTGCGACCATCTAGAGGTCGGCGCCGACGGGAGACGGGAATCCCCCGGGGTACCCGTGCGTTGTACCCACCGAGCGGCACGGGTGACCGTCCGCCGTACGGAGGCCGTCACGCCGACGCCGAGACGGCACTCCCACCGACGTATCTCATCGACGTAAGGATCCAATGACCTCCTCTTCTTCCCCTTCCCAGGACACCAAGCGCCTCGCGCACGCCTATCCCGAGGGTCTTCGGGCCGATGCCCTGATGGAAGAGGACGTCGCCTGGAGCCACGAGATCGACGGCGATCGGGACGGCGACCAGTTCGACCGCTCCGAGCGCGCGGCCCTGCGCCGCGTGGTGGGCCTGTCCACCGAGCTGGAGGACGTCACCGAGGTCGAGTACCGCCAGCTCCGCCTGGAGCGGGTCGTGCTCGTCGGCGTGTGGACCACCGGCACGGCGCAGGACGCCGACAACTCCCTCGCGGAGCTGGCCGCCCTCGCGGAGACCGCGGGCGCGCTCGTGCTCGACGGCGTGATCCAGCGCCGCGACAAGCCCGACGCGGCCACCTACATCGGTTCCGGCAAGGCCGCCGAGCTGCGTGACGTCGTCATCGAAACGGGCGCGGACACCGTCATCTGCGACGGTGAGCTGAGCCCCGGCCAGCTGATCCAGCTGGAGGACGTCGTCAAGGTCAAGGTCATCGACCGTACGGCCCTGATCCTGGACATCTTCGCCCAGCACGCCAAGTCCCGCGAGGGCAAGGCGCAGGTCGCGCTCGCGCAGATGCAGTACATGCTGCCGCGGCTGCGCGGCTGGGGTCAGTCGCTGTCCCGGCAGATGGGTGGCGGTCGCGGCGGTCTCGCCACGCGTGGCCCCGGTGAGACCAAGATCGAGACGGACCGGCGCCGGATCCGCGAGAAGATGGCCAAGATGCGCCGGGAGATCGCGGACATGAAGACCGGCCGCGAGATCAAGCGTCAGGAGCGCCGGCGGAACAAGGTGCCGTCGGTCGCCATCGCGGGCTACACCAACGCCGGCAAGTCCTCCCTGCTCAACCGCCTCACGGGCGCCGGCGTCCTGGTCGAGAACGCCCTGTTCGCGACCCTGGACCCGACCGTCCGCCGGGCGGAGACCCCGAGCGGCCGGCTCTACACCCTGGCGGACACCGTCGGCTTCGTCCGGCACCTGCCGCACCACCTGGTCGAGGCGTTCCGCTCCACCATGGAGGAGGTCGGCGACTCCGACCTGATCCTGCACGTGGTGGACGGCTCGCACCCGAACCCGGAGGAGCAGCTCGCCGCCGTACGCGAGGTGATCCGGGACGTCGGCGCCACCGACGTGCCCGAGATCGTCGTGGTCAACAAGGCGGACGCGGCCGACCCGCTGGTCCTCCAGCGGCTGCTGCGGGTCGAGAAGCGCTCGATCGCCGTCTCGGCACGCACCGGCCAGGGCATCGAGGAACTGCTCGGCCTGATCGACGACGAGCTGCCCCGCCCCTCGGTCGAGATCGAGGCGCTCGTGCCGTACACCCACGGCAAGCTGGTCGCCCGCGCCCACACCGAGGGCGAGGTGATCTCCGAGGAGCACACCGCGGAGGGCACCCTGCTCAAGGTCCGGGTGCACGAGGAGCTGGCGGCGGACCTCGCGCCGTACGTCCCGGTCTCCGCGGCCTGACCCAGCCCGTCACGAGGGCCCGCCACCCCCAGGGTGACGGGCCCTCGTCATGCCCGGCGCCAGATCACCGCCCGGCGAACTGCTTGCTCACCGACTCGTACACGCTCTTGGCCACCTCACCCAGCCGGGGACCGGCCAGCCAGCCGGAACGCACCGGGCCGATGGACGTGTTCGACACCAGCGCGGGCTTGCCGTCCGCGCCCGTCTCCACCCAGCCGCCACCGGAGGCGCCACCGGTCATCGTGCAGCCGATCCGGTACATCGTCGGGTCGGACTGCTCGATGGAGAGCCGGCCCGGCTTGTCCTGGCACTGGTACAGCAGCTGACCGTCGTACGGCGCCGCCGCCGGGTACCCGGACGCCGTGATGCTCGGCACCTGGGACACGGCCGGCGCGTCGAAGTCCACCGGCAGCGCCCCGCCGACGGTCTCCTCGAGCGACTTGCCGCCGCTGCCCTGCTCGGGCGTCACATGGATGACGGCGAAGTCGTACGACGCGCCGTCACCACCCGTCTCGCCCCCCTTGCTGATCCACTGCTGCGAGGTCTTCGCCGCGTCGGCCCACCACACGCCGTACGGCGCGATCTCGGAGCGGCTGGCGCCCTCCAGTTGGGCCGCCGACCTGCCCTGGTCGTTGTACGACGGCACGAAGGCGAGGTTGCGGTACCAGCCGCCCTTCTTGCCGGCGTGCACACAGTGACCCGCCGTCCAGACCAGGTTGGACTTGCCCGGGTGCGCCGGGTCCGTCACCACCGTCGCGGAACAGACCATGGTGCCCCCGGGGGCGTCGAACAGCAGCTTGCCCGAGGTGGCCGCACTGGTGTGATACGGCGGTGTGACCGTACGTGCCCGCACCGGCTGCGGCGTCGGGTCCGTCACGCCCTGGTCACCGGAGATGTCGTTGTCGTCGACGCCCCGGTCCGGGTCGTCGGCGCCACGCATCCGGTCCGGGTTCCACAGGCCCTTGATGATCGGGTTGACGAAGTCGTTGGCCTCGCGCAGCCAGTCGTCCCGGTTCCAGTTCTTCCAGGCGCCGTGCTTCCACTTGTCGATGTCGATCCCGTGTTCCTTGAGCCTCTGCTTCAGGTCGTCCGGAATCGTGATCTTGCCGTCGCGGCTGCTCGCCGCGGACGGCTTGCCGTCGGCGTTGTCCTCGCCGCCGCAGGCGGTGGCGGTCAGCGCCAGCACCGACGCGAGCGCGACCGCCGTCAGCGAGGTGGAGGTCCGGCGACCCCCCCTGCCTCGCCGAGCGGTGAACGACGGCCGTATGGATCGCATGTTCTTGACTCCCCTTGCTGTGAAAGGAATTCGGCGCTTCGGCCCCGACACCGGCGGCGAACTTACGGAAGGTTCATGCCGGTCTCACGACCTTCTGGGAACGGCATCACACACTATGCCGTCGCCATGGGGGAGTTCCGACGGGAGGGCAACGGTTCCGTCACAGGCCGCCTGAGCAGGGCGCGCACGTCGGCCGGTCCGAGGGCCGCCTCGTTGGCCGCGGTGATCGGTGCCGCTTGTCCGTGGTGATCCGTGCCGACTCATCGGCTGTCACCGACTCCCGGAGTGCCGGAGGGGCCCGGTCCCGTGCCGTCCGGCCAAGGATCTCCCGGCGAGCCCGTAACCGCCCGATCGGTGCGCTGTTGTAGCCGGTGGGGCCTGCTGCCAGTGTCCGGTCCCCGAGGATCAACTCGTCATCGAGCAGCGGGGAGGACAACGCGCCGTGGCCGTTACGGAGTCGATGGCTGGAGGCACGTCCGGGGAAGCGCGGGCCGCGCACGAGGGAATCCTCAGACGCCAGTCGGCGCGTGAGTCCTCGGCGCGCACCTATGCCCGGGCCCTGCCCATCGTGCCCGTCCGGGCCCGAGGACTCACCATCGAGGGCGCCGACGGCCGCCGTTACCTGGACTGCCTCTCCGGCGCCGGCGCCCTCGCCCTCGGCCACAACCACCCGGTCGTGCTGGAAGCCATCCGCCGGGTCCTCGACTCCGGCGCCCCCCTCTCCGTCCTCGATCTCGCGACCCCCGTCAAGGACGCCTTCGTCACCGAGCTGTTCCGCACACTCCCGCCCGGTCTCGCCGGCCGCTCGCGGGTCCAGTTCTGCGGGCCGGCCGGCACCGACGCCGTCGAGGCCGCCCTCAAACTGGTCAGGACCGCGACCGGCCGCACCGGCATCCTCGCCTTCACCGGCGCCTACCACGGCATGACCGCCGGCGCCCTGGCCGTCTCCGGGGGAGCCCCCGACGTCCAGGTGACCCGCCTGCCCTACCCGCAGGACTACCGTTGCCCCTTCGGCACCGGCGGCCCGCACGGCGCCGAACTCGCCGCCCGCTGGACCGAGTCCCTCCTCGACGACCCCAAGTCCGGCGTCCCGCTGCCGGCCGGGATGATCCTCGAACCGGTCCAGGGCGAAGGCGGAGTGATCCCCGCGCCGGACGACTGGCTGCGCCGCATGCGCCGGCTCACCGCGGACCGGTCCATCCCGCTGATCGCCGACGAGATCCAGACCGGAGTCGGCCGCACGGGCGCCTTCTGGGCCGTCGACCACAGCGGCGTCATCCCCGATGTCATGGTCCTGTCGAAGGCCATCGGCGGCAGCCTCCCACTGGCCGTGATCGTCTACCGCGACGACCTCGACGTCTGGCCACCCGGTGCCCACGCCGGCACCTTCCGCGGCAACCAGCTCGCCATGGCCGCGGGCACCGCCACCCTCGCCCACGTCCGCGAGAACGCCCTCGCCGAACGCGCAGCCGTCCTCGGCTCCCGCATGCTGCGCCAACTCACCGAACTCACCCACGCGTTCCCCTGCGTGGGAGACGTCCGAGGGCGCGGACTCATGATCGGGGTCGAACTGGTCAACCCGGACGCCGACCACACCGCTTCTCGCCCGGCGCCCCTCGCCGGTGACACCGGTGACGTCGCCGGCCTCGATGGTGGAGGCATGGGCGGTCTCAGCGGCGCGGCCGTCCGGCCGGAGCCCACCCGCACGCCGTCCCCGGCCGCCCCCGAGCTCGCCGCCGCCGTGCAGCGGGAGTGCCTCCAGCGCGGACTGATCGTCGAACTCGGCGGCCGGCACGCGTCCGTGGTCCGGCTGCTTCCGCCGCTCACGATCAGCGACGAACAGGCGACGGCCGTACTCGACCGGCTGACCGACGCGGTGGCCGCGGTCGCCCGTCACCACGAAACCCATGGCCCACACCAGCAACGCCAAGCCCGCCCGGCCCAGCACACGGGCTGACCACCAGCCGCGCCGGAGGCCCCAGGCGCCGGCCTGGGGGCGCACGCCGCTTCCCATCCCCGTTCAGCCCCCTTTCCGGGCATCGAGGCCGACGTCCACCGCCGACCGCAACCACTTGGCCATCCCGCCCCACCGACCACCGGCCCCGGAGGAACGGCGCCCTGAGCGGACGGCGGAACGAGCTCGCACCCCCTCACCCCAGGCCCAGAGGAGCGTCATGAACGCCACCCCTACCCCCGACGACCAGGGGAGCACCGGCGCCCCGTCCTCCGCCGCACCGCTCACCGAGTCGGTCCCGCAGCAGAAGAAGCGGGAGACCGATCCCGTCGAACGGCCGGCTCCCGAGGCCGGTGCGCCCGAGGGCCCCCACCCGCCGGAGGCTCACGATCCGCCGGGGGCTCCCGATCCGCTGGAGGACCCTGATCCGCTGGAGGACCCCGATCCCCACGCCGCGGCCCAGGCCGCCGCCGTCGAGAACCTCCTGCGGTGCTGGGCCCGCGAGACCGGCCTGACCGCTCCCACGGCGGGCAGCCTCCGCATCCCGCTGCCGGCCAGCGGCGCCACCCTGATCGCACCGGTCCACCACTGGTCCCCGACGGGCTGGCACCGCTTCGGCCTCCCGCGCCTGGCCGGCGCGTCCGACGTGGCGCCACCCGTCGACGCCGTCACTCTCGCGGCCCTCCTCGCGAGGGAACCCGCCCCCGAGCCGGCCGACACCACCACCACCTCGCCGCGCACCTCCTCTGACTCCGCTGACGGCACCGGTCCCAACGGCCCCGGCTCCGACGGCACTGGTCCCAACGGCCCCGGCCCGCGCTCCGACACCGGCGCCGGTGATCGAGCCGACGGCCCGGACCTCGTGGTCAGAGTCGCCGACTCCGTCCGCCGTACCGCGACCTTCATCCGGCACCGGCGGGAACACCCCGCCGACACCCCCGACCGCTTCCTCGCCGCCGAGCAGGCCCTCCTGCTCGGGCACCCGCTGCATCCGACCCCGAAGAGCCGGGAGGGCCTGACCGAAGCGGAAGCCGAGCGGTACTCACCGGAGCTGCGCGGCTCCTTCCCCCTGCACTGGCTGGCCGTCGCCCCCTCGCTCCTCGCGACCGACTCGGCCTGGACCGAGCGCGGCCGTCCCGTGGCCGCCGGTCACCTCGTCCGCCGCCTCGCCGGCACCGCACTGCCGCTGCCCGACGACCACACCGCCCTGCCACTGCACCCCTGGCAGGCCCGGGAGGTCCGGCACCGCGCGCCCGTCGCCGCGCTGCTCGACTCCGGGCTCCTCCGTGACCTCGGACCCCTGGGCGCCCCCTGGTCTCCCACCTCCTCCGTACGCACCGTGCACCGATCCGGCGCCCCCGCGATGCTCAAGCTCTCGCTGGCCCTGCGCATCACCAACTCCCGCCGGGAGAACCTCCGCAAGGAACTCCACCGCGGAGTCGAGGTGCACCGGCTCCTTCGCACCGGTCTCGCCCGCCAGTGGCACACCGCCCACCCCGGCTTCGACATCGTCCGCGACCCGGCCTGGCTCGCCGTGGACGGCCCGGACGGCCTGCCCCTGCCCGGACTCGACGTGGTGATCCGGCACAACCCGTTCACCCCGGCCGACGACGTCGGCTGCGTCGCCGGGCTCGTCGCCCCCCGCCCGTTCCCCGAGCCGCCCGCCGGCACCGCGCCGCACCACCCCGCTCGGCCGATGCGGTCCCGGCTGGCCCGAGTCGTCGCAGGTCTCGCCGCGCGTACCGGCCGACCGGTCGGCGCCGTCGCCGCCGAGTGGTTCCTGCGCTACCTGGAGGAGGTCGTCCGGCCCGTCCTCTGGCTGGACGGCGAGGCCGGCATCGCGCTCGAAGCGCACCAGCAGAACACGCTGGTCCTGCTGGACGGCGACGGCTGGCCCACCGGCGGCCGTTACCGCGACAACCAGGGGTACTACTTCCGCGAGTCCCGGCGAGCCGAACTGACCGCCCGGCTGCCCGGCATCGGCGAACACAGCGACACCTTCGTCCCGGACGAGGTCGCCGACGAGCGCTTCGCCTACTACCTCGCCGTCAACAACGTCCTCGGTCTGATCGGTGCCCTCGGCTCCCAGCACCTCGCCGACGAGCGGCTGCTGCTCGCGGCCTTCCGCCGCTTCCTCACCGGCCTCGCCTCGGGGCCCGCCCCGCTGCGCACCACCCTGCCCGGCCGCCTCCTCGACTCACCCGTCCTGCGCTGCAAGGCCAACCTGCTGACCCGGCTGCACGGTCTCGACGAACTCGTCGGCCCGGTCGACACCCAGTCCGTCTACGTCACCATCGCCAACCCCCTTCACGCATGAGCGAAGTACCTCTGCGCACCACCTGAGCGGACCCCCCTCAACGAACCGCGCACCGTCCCCCCGTCCGAGGAACATGACCCACCACGTCTCCTGAGAGGAGCGCACCGTGCCTCCCACCGACACCGGCGCCGGAACCGGCCCCGTCCCGGCCCAACCGGACAGCACCACTCGCCGCGCGGCCACCGAAGGGCCCCGGAACTCCCTCTTCGGACGGCTCACCGTCGAGGACGAGGACCCGGACAGCGAGGACACGCTGGAGCTGTGCCTGCCCGCGGAGTTCGCCGCCCTCCGCGCCGGGGCGACGACCGGTCTTCTGGGCCGACCGGCCACGTGGGGCTCGGCGGTGACCCCGGTCGGCTCCTTCCAGCTGACGCCCGTACGTCTTGATCGGGACCTCTCGCTCGTCCACCGCTGGATGAACGACCCCGCCGTCGCCGAGTTCTGGGAACTGGCCGGGCCCCGGACCCGGACGGAGGACCATCTGAGGGCGCAGCTCCACGGCGACGGGCGCAGTGTGCCGTGCCTCGGCGTACTCGACGGCACCCCGATGAGCTACTGGGAGATCTACCGTGCCGACCTGGATCCGCTGGCCCGTCACTACCCGGCGCGTCCGCACGACACCGGGATCCACCTCCTCCTCGGTGACGCCGCCGACCGGGGACGAGGGCTGGGCTCCGTTCTGCTCCGAGCCGTGGCCGACCTGATCCTCGACCGGCGTCCCTCGTGCGCACGTGTCGTGGCGGAACCCGATCTTCGCAACACCCCCTCCATCGCCGCGTTCCTGAGCGCGGGCTTCCGGTTCGCGGCGGAGGCCGACCTGCCCGGCAAGCGGGCCGCCCTCATGATCCGGGACCGAGTCCTGCGCGATGCCCTGTAGCGCCACGTGATCGGGCGCTCACACATAGATACGAACGGGGGTTCCGTGGTGTTCCCGCGTCCGGGAAAAAGTTCTCGGGCGATTCATCCGAGCCGGCACCGCCGCGACCCGGTGCCGGCCACCGGCCCGCACCTGCCCAGCCCGGCCAGCAGGCCGGGACCACCGCTGACCCACGGCGTAGCGCCGGCCGGCATGCCGGCCACGCAGTGCGCGTCGGCCATCGCGCCCGCCCCCCTCCGACGCACAGTCCCCGAACCCAGCGTCACCCCACCGCCACCACACCCCCAGCCCACCCAGGAGCCCCGCCCGTGAGCCCTCCCCCTGCCCCCGTAACGACCCCCCGTTTGTCAGTGCAGGGTCGTAGGGTGGTCAGGCTATGACGAAGCCCTCCCTCCCCGAACTCCTGCACGCCGCCGTCGCCGCCGTCGGCGGTGCGGAGCGCCCCGGCCAGGTGACCATGGCCGAAGCGGTCGCCGAGGCGATCGACGACGGATCCCACCTGCTGGTCCAGGCCGGCACCGGCACCGGAAAGTCGCTCGGCTATCTCGTGCCCGCGCTCGCGCACGGAGAACGGGTGGTGGTCGCGACGGCCACGCTCGCCCTGCAGCGCCAGCTCGTCGAGCGGGATCTGCCGCGCACCGTCGACGCCCTGCACCCGCTGCTGCGCCGACGCCCGGAGTTCGCGATGCTCAAGGGCAGGTCGAACTACCTGTGTCTGCACCGCTTGCACGAGGGCATGCCGCAGGACGAGGAGGAGGGGCTCTTCGACCAGTTCGAGGCCGCGGCGCCCACCAGCAAGCTGGGCCAGGACCTGCTGAGACTGCGGGACTGGGCCGACGAGACGGAGAACGGCGACCGGGACGATCTGACCCCGGGCGTCTCGGACCGTGCCTGGACCCAGGTCTCGGTGTCGTCGCGGGAGTGCCTGGGCGCGTCCAAGTGCGCGTACGGCGCCGAGTGCTTCGCGGAGATGGCCCGTGAACGGGCCAAGCTCGCCGAGGTCGTGGTCACGAATCACGCGCTCCTGGCCATCGACGCCATCGAGGGTGCCCCGGTGCTGCCCCAGCACGAGGTGCTGATCGTGGACGAGGCGCATGAACTCGTCTCCCGCGTCACGGGCGTCGCCACCGGCGAACTCACGCCCGGGCAGGTCAACCGCGCGGTGCGTCGTGCCGCCAAGCTGGTCAACGAGAAGGCCGCCGATCAGCTGCAGACCGCCGCCGAGGGCTTCGAGCGGCTCATGGAACTCGCGCTGCCGGGCCGCCTGGAGGAGATCCCGGAGGACCTCGGCTATGCCCTGATGGCGCTGCGGGACGCGGCCCGTACGGTGATCTCCGCGATCGGCGCGACGCGCGACAAGTCCGTCCAGGACGAGGACGCCGTCCGCAAGCAGGCGCTGGCCTCGGTGGAGACGGTGCACGACGTGGCGGAGCGGGTCGTGAACGGCTCGGAGTGGGACGTCGTCTGGTACGAGCGGCACGACCGCTTCGGCGCGTCCCTCCGGGTCGCCCCCATGTCGGTCTCGGGTCTGCTCAGGGAGAAGCTGTTCGCCGACCGGACCGTGGTCCTCACCTCGGCGACGCTCAAGCTGGGCGGTGACTTCAACGGCGTCGGCGCCTCTCTGGGGCTCGGCCCGGAAGGGGCGGAGGGCGAGGACCTGCCGAAGTGGAAGGGCATCGACGTCGGCTCGCCCTTCGACTACCGCAGGCAGGGCATCCTCTACGTCGCCAAGCACCTGGCGCGCCCCGCGCGCGACGGCGAGCGCTCCGACATGCTGGACGAGCTGACCGAGCTGATCCAGGCGGCCGGCGGGCGCACCCTCGGCCTCTTCTCGTCCATGCGGGCCGCTCAGCTCGCCGCGGAGGAGCTGCGATCCCGGATCCCGGAGTTCCCGATCCTGCTGCAGGGCGAGGAGACGCTCGGTGAACTGATCAAGAACTTCGCGGCCGACCCGAAGACGTGTCTCTTCGGCACGCTGTCGCTGTGGCAGGGCGTCGACGTCCCGGGCCCGAGCTGCCAGTTGGTCGTCATGGACAAGATCCCGTTCCCGCGGCCCGACGATCCGCTGATGAGCGCGCGCCAGAAGGCGGTGGAGGAGGCGGGAGGCAACGGTTTCATGGCGGTGGCCGCGACCCACGCGGCTCTGCTCATGGCACAGGGCGCCGGCCGTCTCGTCCGGGCGTCCGGCGACCGGGGTGTGGTCGCGGTACTGGACCAGCGGCTGGCCACCGCGCGCTACGGCGGCTATCTGAAGGCGTCCCTGCCGGACTTCTGGTACACCACGGACCGCAATCAGGTCCGCAAGTCGCTCGCGGCGATCGACGCGGTGGCCAAGCAGGCGGAGGCGGAGCCGGCGGCGGCGAAGTGATCGCGGGGTGGCCCGCCGGCGTCGGCCGGGCCACCCCCCGATGCGCCCGGGTTCCATGGCCGCCCAGGAACACAGGGCTGCCGGACACACCCGGGGCCCTCGACGGACGTACGCCGGGCGCCGGACACAGGCAGGGCCCCGGAACCGGCGCAGGGGTTCCGGGGCCCGGTCAGGGAGCGGGCGGGGTCGTCCCGCCCGCCGCGGCCGTCACACGCGCCGCAGTACCGCGACGACCTTGCCGAGGATGGTTGCGTCGTCGCCGGGGATCGGCTCGTAGGCCGCGTTGTGCGGGAGGAGCCATACGTGGCCGTCCTCGCGCTTGAAGCGCTTGACGGTGGCTTCGCCGTCGAGCATGGCGGCGACGATGTCGCCGTTCTCGGCGACCGGCTGGCGGCGGACGGTGACCCAGTCGCCGTCGCAGATCGCGGCCTCGATCATCGAGTCGCCGACGACCTTGAGGACGAACAGTTCACCGTCGCCGACGAGCTGGCGGGGGAGGGGGAAGACGTCCTCGACGGACTCCTCCGCGAGGATCGGGCCACCGGCGGCGATGCGGCCGACCAGCGGGACGTACGACGCGGCGGGCTTGCCTGCGGTGTCCGTGGGCTGCACGGTGACGGCCTGGTCGGATCCGCGCACCTCGTACGCGCGCGGGCGGTGCGGGTCGCGGCGCAGGAAGCCCTTGCGCTCCAGCGCCATGAGCTGGTGGGCGACCGAGGACGTGCTGGAGAGGCCGACGGCCTGGCCGATCTCCCGCATCGACGGCGGGTAACCGCGCCGCTGTACGGAGTCCCTGATGACCTCGATCACCCGGCGCTGCCGGTCGGTGAGGCCGGAGCTGTCCGCCCGGATGCCTGGAGGTCGGCCCGGCAGGGAGCGCTTGGGTCCCTCGGGATTCGTGGCTTCGTTCATCGCGTGTACCGGCTCGACTCGGCCCAGGGAGCGGTCCTGGGCGGTGATGGTGGCACTGTCTGCGGTGGTGGTCACGTCGGCCCCTCTCGATGGTCTCCCTGCTGGACAACGGTAGTTGCTTTCGAAAGGTTGCGCCAAACACACGTTCGAGTGAAAAAGTGCGTTTTGCCTGACGTGATCGCGTGCCTGGGTGTATCGCTAACGCAACGCATGGCGGACAAAAGCGCCCATTGTTGTACTCTTCACCGCCGGGGTGCGGCGGCCTCGTGGGCCGGGCCCCAGTCTGCCATCCGGAATCCCGCAGTCCGGGAGCCGGGGGTCTTTCTGCGCGGGAGTGCCACGCCTCCTCCCTGTGGCGCCCACCGTATCCCCGCAAGCGTCGCGGGAACACTGCCCGGCGCCCGCGTGTCCCCGCCGGTCGCCGGCGGCGCTCGGGGCCGCCCTTCCGGCGCGACACGCGTGCCTGCCTCGCCGTATGGGCCAATCCCTACATCTAGTGGTTGGATGGCTACCGCAGCCCAGAAGTTGTGGTCCCCCGGGTCCAAGACGCCTCGGCGATCGCCTATGCTTAGGGCTGCTTCGCGGGGCCTGTGGGTCCTGTGAGGCCCACGAGTCTGCTGTGAGGAGGGTTGGAGAACATGCACTGCCCCTTCTGCAGGCATCCCGACAGCCGTGTGGTCGACAGCCGTACGACCGACGACGGCACGTCCATCCGCAGGCGCCGCCAGTGCCCCGACTGCTCCCGTCGTTTCACGACCGTGGAGACGTGCTCGCTCATGGTGGTGAAGCGGTCCGGAGTCACCGAGCCCTTCAGTCGCACCAAGATCATCAATGGTGTGCGCAAGGCGTGCCAGGGACGGCCTGTCACCGAGGACGCGCTCGCCCAGCTCGGCCAGCGGGTCGAGGAGGCGGTGCGTGCGACCGGCAGCGCCGAGCTGACCACCCACGACGTGGGGCTGGCCATACTCGGCCCATTGCAGGAGCTCGACCTCGTCGCCTATCTGCGGTTCGCCTCCGTCTACCGGGCGTTCGACTCGCTCGACGACTTCGAGGCCGCCATCGCGGAGCTGAGGGAGGCGACGGGACGCCCCGCCGCGGACGGGGAAGACGCGGGAGCGGGGAGCCAGGAAGACGCGCGCGGGCCCGGCGGGACCACTCAGGTCCCCGTGCCCGCGCGCGCCGCCGACTGACCGGAGGGCCGGAAACCGGGAGGAGACACCGGTTCCGGCCGGGAGGCGGCGAACGAAGACCTGTTGCGGGTGGCAGCTGAGGGTGCCCGCAACGCACGACAGAAACACGTGCCCATCGGAACAAATGGGCACTTCAGGGCGTTTTTGCCCGTACAGGGAGGCGGCATGACAGAGACGGCGAGCGGTCCGGCACGAGGTTCCCGAGCCAAGGGCACCAAGGCCACCAAGGGACTGCGTATCGAGCGCATTCACACCACCCCCGGAGTGCACCCGTACGACGAGGTGTCGTGGGAGCGCCGTGACGTCGTCATGACCAACTGGCGCGACGGCTCGGTCAACTTCGAGCAGCGTGGCGTCGAGTTCCCCGACTTCTGGTCGGTGAACGCGGTCAACATCGTCACCAGCAAGTACTTCCGGGGGGCCGTCGGCACCCCGCAGCGCGAGACCAGCCTCAAGCAGCTGATCGACCGCATCGTGAAGACGTACCGGAAGGCCGGCGAGGACTACAGGTACTTTGCCTCGCCCGCCGACGCCGAGATCTTCGAGCACGAGCTGGCGTACGCCCTCCTGCACCAGATCTTCAGCTTCAACAGTCCCGTCTGGTTCAACGTCGGCACCCCGCAGCCCCAGCAGGTCTCCGCCTGCTTCATCCTGTCCGTCGACGACTCCATGGAGTCGATCCTCGACTGGTACAAGGAAGAGGGAATGATCTTCAAGGGCGGCTCCGGTGCCGGCCTGAACCTCTCCCGCATCCGCTCCTCCAAGGAGCTGCTCTCCTCCGGCGGCAACGCCTCCGGCCCGGTCTCCTTCATGCGCGGCGCCGACGCCTCCGCCGGCACCATCAAGTCCGGCGGTGCCACCCGCCGCGCCGCCAAGATGGTCGTGCTCGACGTCGACCACCCCGACATCGAGGACTTCATCGAGACCAAGGTCAAGGAGGAGGAGAAGATCCGCGTCCTGCGCGACGCGGGCTTCGACATGGACCTGGGCGGCGACGACATCACGTCCGTCCAGTACCAGAACGCCAACAACTCGGTCCGCGTGAACGACGAGTTCATGCAGGCGGTCGAGAACGGCGGCAAGTTCGGCCTGCGCGCCCGTATGACCGGTGAGGTCATCGAAGAGGTCGAGGCCAAGGCCCTGTTCCGCAAGATCGCCGAGGCCGCCTGGGCCTGCGCCGACCCGGGCATCCAGTACGACGACACCATCAACAACTGGCACACCTGCCCCGAGTCCGGCCGGATCACCGCGTCGAACCCGTGCAGCGAGTACATGCACCTGGACAACACGTCCTGCAACCTGGCCTCGCTGAACCTGATGAAGTTCCTGAAGGACGACGGCAAGGGCCACCAGTCCTTCGAGACCGAGCGCTTCCAGAAGGTCGTCGAGCTGGTCATCACCGCGATGGACATCTCGATCTGCTTCGCGGACTTCCCGACCCAGAAGATCGGCGAGAACACGCGCGCGTTCCGCCAGCTCGGCATCGGCTACGCCAACCTCGGCGCCCTGCTGATGGCCACCGGCCACGCCTACGACTCCGACGGCGGCCGCGCCCTGGCCGGCGCCATCACCTCCCTGATGACGGGTACGGCCTACCGCCGCTCCGCCGAGCTGGCCGCGGTCGTCGGCACCTATGACGGCTACGCCCGCAACGCCGACGCCCACAACCGCGTCATGAAGCAGCACGCCGACGCCAACGGCACGGCCGGCCGCATGGACGACCTGGACACCCCGGTGTGGGCCGCCGCCACGGAGGCCTGGCAGGACGTCCTGCGTCTGGGCGAGAAGAACGGTTTCCGTAACTCCCAGGCGTCCGTCCTCGCGCCGACCGGCACCATCGGTCTCGCGATGTCCTGCGACACCACCGGTGTCGAGCCCGACCTGGCGCTGGTGAAGTTCAAGAAGCTGGTCGGCGGCGGCTCGATGCAGATCGTCAACGGCACCGTCCCGCAGGCCCTGCGCCGCCTGGGCTACCAGGAGGAGCAGATCGAGGCGATCGTCGCCCACATCGCCGAGCACGGCAACGTGATCGACGCCCCCGGCCTCAAGCACGAGCACTACGAGGTGTTCGACTGCGCCATGGGCGAGCGCGCCATCTCCCCGATGGGTCACGTCCGCATGATGGCCGCGATCCAGCCGTGGATCTCCGGCGCCATCTCCAAGACGGTCAACATGCCGGAGACGGCGACCGTCGAGGAGGTCGAGGAGATCTACTTCGAGGCCTGGAAGCTGGGCGTCAAGGCGCTCGCGATCTACCGCGACAACTGCAAGGTCGGCCAGCCGCTCTCCGCGAAGACCAAGGAGAAGGAGAAGGCCGAGGTCACCGAGAAGGCCGAGGAGACCATCCGGGCCGCGGTCGAGAAGGTCGTCGAGTACCGCCCGGTCCGCAAGCGCCTCCCGAAGGGACGTCCCGGCATCACCACGTCCTTCACCGTCGGCGGCGCCGAGGGCTACATGACCGCCAACTCCTACCCGGACGACGGTCTCGGCGAGGTCTTCCTGAAGATGTCGAAGCAGGGCTCCACCCTCGCGGGCATGATGGACGCCTTCTCCATCGCCGTCTCCGTCGGTCTGCAGTACGGCGTGCCGCTGGAGACGTACGTCTCGAAGTTCACCAACATGCGCTTCGAGCCGGCCGGCATGACGGACGACCCGGACGTGCGGATGGCGCAGTCGATCGTCGACTACATCTTCCGCCGCCTGGCGCTGGACTTCCTGCCCTTCGAGACCCGCTCCGCGCTCGGCATCCACTCCGCCGAGGAGCGTCAGCGGCACCTGGAGACCGGTTCCTACGAGCAGTCCCTCGACGACGACGAGGTCGACGTCGAGGGCCTGGCCCAGTCGGCCCCGCGCGCCCAGGAGCTGAAGGCGGTCGCCACGCCGAAGGCCGAGGCCGAGGCGGCCAAGCCCGCGCCGCGGCAGGCGCACACCAGCGCCGAGCTGGTGGAGATGCAGCTGGGCATCCAGGCGGACGCCCCGCTGTGCTTCTCCTGCGGTACGAAGATGCAGCGGGCCGGTTCCTGCTACATCTGCGAGGGCTGCGGCTCGACCAGCGGCTGCAGCTGATGACACGCCGTTCCTGAAGTAAGGGGCGCCGGCCCAGGCCGGCGCCCCTTACGCGTACGGGTCGGCCCTCAGGACGACCGAGCCCTGCCCATGACCCGGGTGAAGTCGGCCGGGTCCTCGTCGAAGCCTCGTACACCCGGACGGAACGTCCACTCCTGCGCGTCGTCCCGGACGAACTCGGCGATCGTGGCGGCCGTCGACCCGAGGGCCGACGCGAAGCCGTCCTCGGCGAGCACGGTGTACCCCTCACGGATGCGTATGGCGGGATTCAGCACCTGGGCGAACGTCTTGTGCCCGGGCCGCTGCTGGATGACGACACCCACCACCACGCGCGCGTAGCGGTCGCTGAGGCGGTCCAGCTCCAGCGTCATGACCTCGTCCCAGCCGAACCCCTTGCCGTCCGTGCTGTCGCGGTTGAGGAGGATCGTGCCGTCCGGCGAGCGGCTGTCGAAGTGCACCAGATAGGCGGGATCCCCGTACGGGGCACCCGACAGGAACGTCGCGGCGACGATGTCCAGATCCGTCGGCGGCTGACCCGCGGGACTGGGGTCCCACTTGAGCGCGACCTCGACCTTGCGGATTCCCTTGCTGAAGCCGGTCACCAGGCCTTCCCTTCCCCCTGCGGCTCGCTCGACCCCAACTCCCCATCGGCCGGGGTTCCTTGCCGTCCATCGTCCCACGTGCGCGGGGGCGCGTGCGCAGGCGATCTCCGCCGGAGCGTGACCGGCGCCACGCCCGGTGGCCTTACGATGGCGCGGTGCTGGTCAAGTGGATTCGCTGCACCGTGGTGGACCGCCGGGGGTTCGAGCGGGGACAGCGAAAATGGGCGGGGCTTCCGGGGGAGCCGGGATTTCGGGGACAGGGCGGGGGCTGGAGCCGGCAGCGGGCGGGCGTGGCGCACATCTTCACCTTCTGGGAGAGCCGTGCCTTCTACGACTCCTTCATGGCCCGCTCCCACGACCGCCTGGCCGCCGCCCAGTCCGGCACGTTCAAGGACGCGCAGGTGAAGTTGTTCGAGTACCGCTTCGACGTGAAGACGGGCTTCGAACCGCGGTTCACCGACGCCGATCTGATCCGCGTGGCCCTGTGCCGGGTCCACGAGGAGCGAGTGGAGCACTTCACGCTCATGCAGGAGAAGGTCTGGAATCCCGCGATGGCGGGTTCGCCCGGCATGATCCGCGGCATGTTCGCGGAGGCTCCCGAGCAGGAGTTCCTGATCCTGTCGATGTGGCGGTCGGCGGCCGAACACGGGAAGTACCGCACGGAGCGTGTGGAACGCCTCGCCCTGCGTGCGCAGACCGAGGCGGACATCGCGGCGCTCTCCGGCGACATCGTGGACCTGGAGCCGTCCTGGACGGTCTGACCTGTCGGTACGGCGAACCATCGGGCTCCCGGGGGAGGGGCTCCGGAGGCGGCACGGGTGTGACATATGCCGTACAAGCCCCTTTGAGTGCTCGACTCTACGGAGTCCGAACTAGGGTTTTGGCATGGCACGACCACGGCGCATCGTCCTTGTCCGGCACGGCGAGTCCACGGGCAACGTCGACGACTCCGTGTACGAGCGCGAGCCCGACCACGCCCTCGCGCTGACCGAGCGGGGCTGGAGGCAGGCCGAGGAGACCGGCAAGCGGCTCCGCGAGGTCTTCGGCCGGGAACGCGTGAGCGTGTACGTCTCCCCCTACCGCCGCACCCACGAGACGCTCCGCGCCTTCCACCTCGACCCCGACCTCATACGCGTCCGGGAGGAACCCAGACTGCGCGAGCAGGACTGGGGCAACTGGCAGGACCGCGACGACGTCCGCCTGCAGAAGGCCTACCGCGACGCGTACGGCCACTTCTTCTTCCGGTTCCCGCAGGGCGAGTCCGGCGCCGACGTGTACGACCGGGTCGGCGGCTTCCTGGAGAGCCTCTTCCGCAGCTTCGAGGCCCCCGACCACCCGCCGAACGTCCTCCTGGTGACGCACGGGCTGGCGATGCGGCTGTTCTGCATGCGCTGGTTCCACTGGACGGTCGCGGAATTCGAGTCGCTGTCCAACCCCGGGAACGCCGAGATGCGGATGCTCGTTCTGGGAGAGGACGGCAAGTACACACTCGACCGGCCCTTCGAGCGCTGGCGGAAACCGCTGCCGTACTGGGTGAACGGATAGAGTGGCAGGGCGATGACCGCTGACTCCTCTTCCCTCGTACGCCTGGAACGCGCCCTGGCGAGCTTGCGCGGACTGGCCGTGGGGGACGCGCTGGGCTCCCAGTTCTTCGTTCCCGTGAACCACCCCCTGCTGAAGCGCCGCGAGCTGCCCGCAGGCCCCTGGCAGTGGACGGACGACACCGAGATGGCCTGCTCGGTGGTCGCCGTTCTCGCCACCCACCACCGCATCGACCAGGACGCGCTCGCCCGCTCCTTCGCCGAGCACCACGACTTCGACCGTGGCTACGGCCCCGCGGTCAACCGGCTGTTGCGCCTCGTCCGGGAGGGCGAGGACTGGCGCCGGCTGGCCGCCGGGCTCTTCAACGGCCAGGGGTCGTGGGGCAACGGCGCGGCGATGCGGATCGCGCCCCTGGGCACGTGGTACGCGGACGACCCCGAGCAGGCGACCCACCAGGCGGAGATCTCCGCCTACACCACGCACCAGCACCGGGAGGCCGTGGTCGGAGCCATGGCCGTGGCCGCGGCGGCAGCCATGGTGGGCTCGCCCGACGGCCCGCCCGCCGCGGAGGCACTGCTCGACGGCGTCATCGCACTCGTCCCCAAGAGCGCGGTCGGCCAGGGGCTGCGCCGCGCCCGCGACATGCTCGACTACGCCGACGCCGCCACCGTCGCCGCCGTCCTGGGCTGCGGGCGCCGCACGACGGCCCATGACACCGTTCCCTTCGCCCTGTGGTCCGCCGCGCGTTCCCTCGGTGACTACGCCTCCGCGTTCTGGACGACCGCGCAGGTCGGCGGGGACGTCGACACGACCTGCGCGATCGTGGGAGGCGTGCTGGCCGCGGGCAAGGCCGGGGCGCCGCCCGCCGAGTGGGTGCGGCACACCGAGGAACTGCCGGGCTGGGTCACCACCGGAGGCTGACGCCTCCGCCCGGCGCCGACGGCCTGGCGGCTCTCGCCGGTTTCGTGGCCGCTTTCGGAAACTCTGCGTGCGCACCGGGAACTGTGCGTGACCGCCGTCCGTTCTCCCGGTATCCGCCGTCCGCCGCCCGCCTCGTTCGTGGTCGGTTCGGCGGGTGATGCCGTGGCCGTGACGACGAGGGACGGAGGGTGGGAGATGGCGTTCGCCGTGCCGGTGCCGGTGCCGGTGCCGGTGCCGGTGCCTGTGCCTGTGCCGAAGGTGGTGCAGGCCCTGTCCTGCCTGGTCCTCGGCTTGTGCGGGGTGCTGGTGGCCGTGATGCGGCCGACCGGATCGTCGCGTCCGCCGTCGGTCCCCTGGCGACGATCCGGTCGGCCGCGGCACCGCGCGGCCCGGCCCGGATCAGCCGAGGTGCGGTCCCGCCGTCCCCGCGAGGGAGTCGAGGTCGCCCTTGCGGACCCTGAGCACCAGCCAAGCGGTGAGGAAGGCGAGCACGGCCATCGCCGCGGCCGGTATGAAGGCCGTGGAGATGCCGTGGGCGAGCACGTCGTGCCCCCAGGGCGCGGGCAGTTGGTGCGTCTTGGCGAACTCCGCCTTCTGCTCCGGCGAGGCGTCGGCGAGGAACTTCGGCAGCTGCTTCTCCGCCTCGTCGGTGCTGGCCGATCCGAAGACGGTCGTCAGGATGGACAGCCCGAGCGAACCGCCGACCTGCTGCATGGCGTTGAGGAGCCCGGAAGCCGCTCCCGCCTCGTGCGGGGCGACACCCGACACGGCGGTGACGGTGGCCGTCACGAAGTTCAGGCCCATGCCGAAGCCGAACACCAGCATGGGACCCAGCACCCCGCCCGCGTACGTGCTCTCGGGCCGGATGAACGTCTGCCAGACCAGCCCGACGACCACCAACGCGGAACCGCCCATCATGAACGGCTTGGGGCCCAGCACCGGCAGGAGGCGCTGGGACAGGCCCGCCCCGACGGCGATCGCGGCGGTCACGGGAAGGAAGGCGAGGCCGGCCCTGATGGCGCTGTAGCCGAGCACGTTCTGCACGAACAGCACGATGTAGAAGAACATGCCGAACATCGCCGCGGCCAGGCTCAGCATGATCACGTACGTGCCCCAGCGGTTCCGGTCGGCGAACATCCTGAGCGGGGTGATCGGCTCCTTCGCCCGCATCTCGGTGAAGACGAAGGCGGACAGGAGGACCACGGCCGCGCCGAAGGAGCCCAGGGTGAGGCCGTCCCGCCAGCCGTCCTCGGCGGCACGTATGAACCCGTACACCAGCGACGCCATGCCGACCGTGGAGGTCAGCGCACCGGTGAGGTCGAAGCGTCCGGGGTGCCGCTCGGACTCGTTGATGTACAGCGGTGCGATCGAGGCGATCAGCACACCGATGGGCACGTTGACGAACAGCACCCACCGCCAGTCGAGCCAGTCGGTGAGCATGCCACCCGCGAGCAGGCCGATGGCACCACCGCCCGCGGAGACGGCGGCGAAGACTCCGAAGGCCCGGTTGCGTTCCGGGCCCTCGGGGAACGTCGTGGTGATCAACGCCAGCGACGTGGGCGAAGCGATCGCACCACCCACGCCCTGCAGGGCCCGTGCGGCCAGCAACTGCCAGGGTTCCTGGGACAGGCCGCCCAGCAGCGACGCGAAGGTGAACAGCAGGATGCCGGCCATGAACACCCTGCGGCGGCCGAGGATGTCACCGGCTCGTGCGCCGAGCAGCAGCAGACCACCGAACGTGAGCGTGTAGGCGCTGACCACCCACGTCAGGTCGGTGGTGCTGAACTTGAGGGCCTCTTGAATGTGCGGGAGCGCGATATTCACAATCGTCGCGTCGAGTACCACCATGAGTTGGCAAGCCGCGATGACGGTGAGTGCGATGCCGGGATGCCCCTCCCGGCGGGCCATGCCCGGTTTCTGATCGTCTCTGAGCAGCTGAGAGGTCGTCACTATGGGTCCCCCAAAAGGCTCTAGTGAACGCTCGCGTTCACTTTCGAGTCCACGGTAGTGAGTCCCCGACAGTGAACGCAAGCGTTCACTTAATCGGGCGTCGCGTCCCGCGTCCCCCTGTTGCTGCGGCACGGCGCCCAGCCCCCCGGAACCCCCGCTTCCCTTGCATGTTGGAGAAACTCAGATGGTTACCTCGCGCTGGACGGCCGCCCCTGACCGGACGGCTTCCCCTCGTCGGCGCGGTGCGGTGCTGGAGCGAGCGATCCTGGACGCCACTTTGGAGCAGCTCAGCACGGTCGGCTGGAAGGGGCTGACCATGGAGGGCGTCGCGGCCGGCGCCCAGACCGGCAAGGCCGCGGTCTACCGTCGCTGGCCCTCCAAGGAGGATTTGGTCGCCGACGCCCTGGTGTCCGGACTGCCCCGGGTCGAGAAGGCCCCGGACCTCGGAAGCGTGCGCGAGGACCTGCTCACCCTGTGCCGGCAGGTGCGGCGGATCATGTACTCGCGGCCGGGGGTCGCGCTGCGTTCGGTGATTCACGAGTGCGACCATGTGCAGGTGGAGCGCTTCGAGCGAGTGATCGTCGGCACCGTGGTCGAGCCGACCGTCAACCTGCTTCGAGAGGTCACCACCCGCGGAATAGAGCGAGGAGAGGTCCGCTCGGACGCGGCCAACGGGTACGTCTTCGACGCCATCCCGGCCATGATGATGTACCGGTCGAAGATGTGCGGCAGCGAATGGAGCGACCAGGATCTGGAAGAGATGATCGACCAGTTGATGCTCCCGCTGCTGCGGCCCTACGAGACCTGACCCGCCGCGTCCGCACTCCCGGTGCCGGCCGGACGACCGGGGTGTCGCAAGGCGATCCAGGCGGCGTACGCTAAGGGCGCCATGCCGTACGAACCACCTACTCACACCGTCGAGCGCTCCCTGCGCGCCACGACCGGAGCGAAGGTCATTGCCGGTGTCGACGAGGTGGGGCGCGGCGCCTGGGCCGGGCCCGTCACCGTCTGCGCGGCGATCACCGGACTCCGCCGCCCGCCCGAGGGGCTGACCGACTCCAAGCTGCTGACGGTCAGGCGCCGTACGGAACTCGCTCCGATACTGCAGTCATGGGTGACGGCCTACGCACTGGGGCATGCTTCCCCGGAGGAGATCGACGACCTGGGGATGACGGCCGCGCTGCGGCTCGCCGCGGTCCGCGCTCTGGACGCGCTGCCGGTCCGCCCCGACGCCGTGATCCTCGACGGGAAGCACGACTACCTCGGCGACCCCTGGCAGGTGCGCACGGTGATCAAGGGTGATCGGTCGTGTGTGGCCGTCGCGGCGGCGTCGGTGATCGCCAAGGTTCAGCGCGACAAAATGATGGCCGAACTGGGTAGCGACCATGCAGACTTCGGATTCGCGGACAACGCCGGGTATCCGTCGCCCGTGCACAAGGCCGCACTGGAGGAGTGGGGGCCCACCCCGCACCACCGATTGTCGTGGGCGTATCTTGATGCGTTGCCTCAGTGGCGGCACCTCAAGAAGGTCCGCAGCTGGGCGGACGGAAGCGTTCCGGAAATCGAGGGTCAGCTCGTTCTCGACTTCTGACGGTTCCGCTCGCACTGATGTGCCACCCGGTCATCCGCGCCGCACCAACGTTTGATAAATATCAGCTCATGCCTCTCATTCCCGAGGAGCCTCAGATTCACGAGAGTGCCCAGGGTCCCCGCGCCACGCCGGCCAGCGGCCGTACCGCGCCGACCCCCCGCCCCGTACCCGGCCCCCGTCCCGCGGCTCCGTCCCGCCCCGGTCGTCCCGGCCCTCTGCGGCCCACGCCGCCGGTGCAGCGCACGCCGCGTGACGTGGCTCCGGCCAAGCCTGGCCCCTCCGGCCCGGCCGTTCCCACCGCCACCACGGCGAGCCCGCAGATCCAGCTGATCCCGGCTTCGGCCGAGGGCGCGCTCGACGCCGCCGAGGAGGCCGTGGACCTGCTTCTGGACTCGGGCCGCGCCCCCGGCGACGTGCTCGTGATCACCACCGGTGCCCAGCACCCGTGGGCCGAGCACGAGCTGTCCTTCGGCGAGACGTCCTACTGGGCGCAGCATGACGCCGGTGACGACGTCTTCTACGCCGATGCCGCCGTCGCCTCACGCGCCGCCACCCGCCCGGTGGTCGTCGTGGCCGTCAACGGAGGACCCGCCTCCGCCGCTGTCACCGCCCTCCCGCTGGCCCACTCCCGGGCCGGTGCCCTGCTGATCGTCTGCGGCGACCCGCAGCAGATCAACTCGGTGCTGGGCGCCGGCGTCTGAGCCGCGTCCGGCACCCCGGGTCACCGGGGTGCCGAGGGGGCCGCTCCGGCGGAATCCGCACGGTGCGGCTTTTGGCGTGCCCGCGTACGGGCGGCGACAGCCCCCGGAAGGGGCGTGCCGCATGGGCGCCCGGTTGCCTGGGCCGAGGCCGAGGCGACCGCGCCGGGTTGCTCTCGGAGTTCGGCCTGCCGGGGTGGATTTCGTGTGTCCGGACCAGCACGTGAGCCCGCGTGTGTCCTCGGTGCCCCTCGCGACGGACGACGGTTCGGCTCGGGCACCAGGGCTCGGCTCGGGCATCGCGCGCTGGTGCCGACTACCGGTTGGTCACGTTCGGTCGGCCACGCGTTCGTGCCCTTCGGCCGGCCGTCGGTTCGTGCGGCCCGGCTGCTCCCGATGCGCGGGCGGGGCCGGTCGGTCGCGGCGATCGGGCCCTCCGGCCGTCGTACCGGGCGTGGCGTTCGTGGACCCGGTCGGCGGCACGAACCGTCATGCCGCCGGCGGCGCGCCACCAGGCCGGCTCAGCGAGCCGCAGCCCGGCGCAGCACCTCGGAGACCGGGCCACCGGTGCGCGGTACGAGCGGCGGAGCCTCCGCCGTGGCGAAAGGCTCGGGAGCCGAGTGCGCGTTGGGCCGGCGTCCGCCGCGTCCCTCACCGAGCACTTGCCAGCCGTCATGCGTCAGCGTGATGTACGCCCCGCAGCGCAGCCCGTGCAGCGTGCAGGCATCGCGCAGTCCCCACATCCAGGCGCCGTCCTCCTCGGTCCAACGCGCGTCGCCCTCGCGGCAGTAGAGCAGGACAGCCGTGCGCACGGGGGTGCGGCGGCGGAGGTCGTGCGGAATCACCCGGCGCAGTTGGGCCAGCAGCGTGTTGCGGAACATCCAGCCGTCGGCGGCA
Organism: Streptomyces sp. NPDC047841; assembly: GCF_040704085.1. Classification (NCBI taxonomy): domain Bacteria; kingdom Bacillati; phylum Actinomycetota; class Actinomycetes; order Kitasatosporales; family Streptomycetaceae; genus Streptomyces; species Streptomyces sp. NPDC047841. Next base: position 529,025 of record NZ_JBEYRP010000001.1, on the reverse strand, counting down.
GCCGGACGGCGTGTGAACGAGGCGCTGGCCCGCAGCCGTTCGTCCGGGTCGAGAACCGCCACGATCGCCGTGAGCGGCTTCGGGTGATGGCGGGTGTGCAGCCCGCTGACGACCTCACGGGGGTTGCGCAGCAGGGGGATTCCGGCAGCGGCCCATTCGGCCGGCTCGAGCAGGCGACTGGCGGAAGCGGCGGACGTGGACGTCGACAACGAGGCCGCCGAGGACGAGGCGAATCCGAAGGTCACGTTCCTCCCTTCGGCTACGCGCCCATACTGCGGGCGAGGTCGGATTCGGGGGAGCGCGCACCGCAGCGGAGCCCAACCGGATCACGGACGCACCGTGCGGGGAGCGGACCTCAATTCTTCCTGTCGAACTTGGCTGCGGCAACGAGCAATTGGCACCGCCGACTGTTATCTGGTGGTGCGTGGCTTATATCCCTACCCAAAGGTTCGGCTGACGACGCCTGAGGTGCCCGATCACCGCCTGCCGGGTCACCGTGCGTAGCTGCGCGGTCATCCCTGAGCCGCGCAGCCTTGCGGCAACACGCAGCTCGGCCCGGCCAGGCGAGGACGGGCGGCGGCACGCCGGTCATCCTCGGGTCATCCTTGAGCGGCAAGGAGCGGTCCACGGCACGTCTGTCAGCCCTGCACGGCGAGGACCAGCGGCAGCACTCCGCGCGCCCCGGACTTCCGCAGCAGCCGTGTCGCGACAGCGAGCGTCCAGCCCGTCTCCGTGAAGTCGTCCACCAGCAGCACGGGACCATTCGCCTCGGCGAGCGCCGACGCCAGTTCGGGCGGCACCGTCAACGCGCCGTCGAGGGTCTTCAGCCGCTGCGCGCTGTTGCTGCGTGGCGAGCGGGAAGCGTCCCCGGCGTACTCCACCGAGCCGAGCAGGGGCAGTCTGCCGACATCGGCGATCCGGGCGCCCAGGGAGTGGATCAGCCGGGGCCGGCTGCGCGAGGCCACGGTGACGACGCCCACCGGCCGGGGCGGGGCGTCGGACGCACCGGAGGCCCAGCCGCCGGGACCCCGGGCCCAGTCGGCAAGGACGTCCACCACGGCTCGCGCCACGTCGTCGGGCACGGCGGCGTCCGGCGTCTGGGGCGCGAGCAGCGGGCGCAGGCGGTTGCCCCAGCCGATGTCCGACAGGCGCCCCAGCGCCCGCCCGGGCGAGGCCTGTTCCCCGGCCGGGATGCGTCCCTTGAGGTCGATGCCGATGGCCGGCAGGCCGGTCGGCCACATGCGGCGGGGCTCCACTTCCACTCCGGCGCGGCCCAGGTCGCTCCGCGCGGCGTCGAGGGCCGCCGGGGACAGACCGGAGGTGAAGCGCGGTCCGGCGCAGTTGTCGCAGCGGCCGCAGGGTTTGGCGCCCTCGTCGTCCAGCTGGCGCTGAAGGAACTCCATCCGGCACCCGGTGGTGGTCGCGTACTCGCGCATCGCCTGCTGTTCGGCCGCGCGCTGCCGGGCCACCCACGCGTAACGGTCGGAGTCGTAGGACCACGGCTGCCCGGTCGCGATCCAGCCGCCCTTGACGCGGCGCACCGCTCCGTCCACGTCGAGGACCTTCAGCATGGTCTCCAGGCGTGAGCGCCGCAGCTCCACGAGCGGTTCCAGGGCGGGCAGTGACAGGGGCCCGTCGGCCCGGGCCAGGACGTCCAGGGTGCGCCGGACGAGATCCTCGGAGGGGAAGGCCAGCGAGGCGAAGTACTGCCAGATCGCCTCGTCCTCCTTGCCGGGCAGCAGCAGCACCTCCGCGTGGTCGACACCACGGCCGGCCCTGCCGACCTGCTGGTAGTAGGCGATGGGGGAGGAGGGCGAGCCGAGATGGATTACGAAGCCGAGATCCGGTTTGTCGAAGCCCATGCCGAGCGCGGAGGTGGCGACCAGGGCCTTCACGCGGTTGGCGAGCAGGTCGTCCTCGGCCTGCTGACGTTCGGCGTTCTCCGTCTTGCCCGTGTACGAGGCGACGGCGTGCCCGCGCTGCCGCAGGAAGGCGGTGACCTCCTCGGCGGCGGACACGGTCAGTGTGTACACGATGCCGGAGCCCGGCAGGTCGTCGAGATGGTCGGCGAGCCAGGCCATCCGGTGCGCGGCGTCCGGGAGCCGCAGCACGCCGAGGCTCAGACTCTCCCGGTCCAGCGGCCCGCGCAGGACGAGCGCGTCGGACGCGCCCCCCGTACCGAGCTGCTCGGCGACGTCCGCGGTCACTCGCGCGTTGGCCGTGGCGGTGGTGGCCAGTACGGGAACCCCGGGCGGGAGGTCGGCCAGCATGGTGCGCAGCCGGCGGTAGTCGGGGCGGAAATCATGGCCCCAGTCGGAGATGCAGTGGGCCTCGTCCACGACGAGCAGGCCGGTGGCCGCGGACAGCTTGGGCAGGACCTGGTCCCGGAAGTCCGGGTTGTTCAGCCGCTCCGGCGAGACGAGCAACACGTCGACGTCGCCCGCCGCGATCTCGGCCTGGACGGCCTCCCACTCCTCGGTGTTGGCGGAGTTGATGGTCCGGGCGTGGATACCGGCCCGGCCGGCCGCGTCCACCTGGTTCCGCATGAGCGCGAGCAGCGGCGAGACGATCACCGTGGGCCCGCTTCCCGCGGCCCGCAACAGCGAGGTCGCCACGAAGTACACCGCGGACTTGCCCCATCCCGTGCGCTGCACGACCAGGGCCCGGCGCCGGTCCGCGACCAGTGCCTCGATCGCCCGCCACTGGTCCTCGCGCAGCCGGGCCGTGCCCGTGGCGTCCCCGACGAGCCGGGCGAGGACGGCGTCCGCCCGTGCCCGGAGATCCGCGTTGCTCGTGTGCTCCATGCCTCCCATACAACAGGACGGGACCGACAAACGGGCGGGCACGGGCCGAGGCTGTGGACAACGCGGCACGGCGTTGTCGTGTCCCTGATTCGACTTATCCACAGGCTCAACCGGAATCTCAAGATCCGCGAGATCGTCGGCGCATGACGAATCACAGCGAAGCCAGCGGACCCTTCGGAAGCGACGACATCCCGGCACAGGAGCCGCCGACCGGGCCGGCCGACCACGCCACGCAGGTCACGCTGCGCACCCCGGCCGAGCTGGCCGACGCCCTGCCCTACCTCCTCGGCTACCGCCCGGAGGACAGCATGGTGCTCGTAGCGCTGCACGACCACGCGGGCCGCCGCGGCAGGTTCGGCGGCCGGGCCCGGCTCGGCATCCCCGCGGCCGAGGAGGACTGGGAGGCCGCCGCCCGGCAACTGGCCCGCGGTCTGGTCACCGGCAGCGAGCGGCGCGGCTCCCGGCCCGAGCGGATGGTGGCCTACGTCTGCCAGGAACCGGGTCCGGGAGAGTCCGGCCGGGACGTCAAACGACGGCTGGAGAGGCTGGCCCACCTGATGCGGACCGAATGCGGCAACCTCGACGTGCCGGTCATCGAGGCCCTGTGCATCTCCGACGGCCGTTTCTGGTCGTACTGCTGCCCGGTCGAGGGCTGCTGCCCCGAGGACGGTTCGCCGATGGGCCTCCCCGGTACGTCGGTACTCGCCGCGGCGGCCACCTACGCCGGCATCCAGGTGCGCGGCACCCTGCGGGAACTGCGCGCCAGGTTGCAGCCGTGGGAGACCGGCGCGGCGCTGGAACAGGAGATCGCCCTGGACGCCGCCGGCATGAGCCTGGTGCCCCGCATCCTGGACGAGACGGCCCGTCAGAAGGTGGCCGAGGAAACCCTGGACCTTGCCGAGCGGATCATTCGCCGTTACGGCACAGCGGCCCCGGTCTCCGGCAGCCATCCGGCGGACGCGCGCGACGACAACCTCCTCACCAACGACGAGGCGGCCACCCTGATCCTCGGGCTCCAGGACCGTACGACCCGCGACAGGGCCGCAGCCTGGATGGAAGGGGCCGAGGCCGGGCCGGCGCTCCGGCTCTGGCGCGCCCTGGCCCGCCGCTGCGTCGGGCCCTACGGCGAGCACGCCGCCGCACCGCTGACCCTCGCGGGCTGGGTCGCCTGGTCCATGGGGGATGAACTGGAGGCGCGGGAAGCGTTGGCCATGGCCCTGGCCGCCGATCCCGACTACCTCTTCGCCCGCCTGCTGCACCAGGCCTGCAACGAAGGTCTCGACCCGGAGGCGGTCCGCCGCTGCCTGCGCGCGGACGGCGCACGGCGCACAACGGCGGGGACCACGGAGCGAACGGACCCGGCATCCCAGAACGCTCTCACCGAACCCCCGCAGGCCCCGGCACCGGCACCCGCCCCCGGCATCCAGGCGGACGGCCGGAGCACCGAGCCCGGCTCCCGGACGGGCAGGCAACGACGGCGCCGGGCGCGCAACGCGGACGGCGACGACGGCCGTCAGACGGCGCACGCGAAGGGAGGCCGACGGAGGCCGGCCGACACCCGCCCCCGGGCGTCCGCCACCGAGTCCTCCGGGCCCGGCACCCGTGGCCCCATCAGCACGCGCACGCGTGGGGCGGGTCCAGGCGACGCCACGACCGGTGGCGCCCGTTCGGACACCGGGCGTCCGCAGCCAGAGGAGAACGGATGAGCGCCGGCGAGTGTCAGGCGCCGCCCTGCACGCGCACGACCGCCGAGCCACCGGGCCTGAGTAGAGGCACCTCCGGACACGCCGGGCGCGCACAGTCGGCGAGGCGCCTCGGCCGATCGGCACCGGGTGCCCTGACGGTCGCCCTCCGCCGGCCGGTCGTGTCATCGCCGGGGGTCCGGGTGCCTGCCTCTTGCTGGTCGGTCGTGTCATCGCCGGGTGCTCGGGTGCCCGCCTCTCGCTGGCCGGTCGTGCCACCGCCGCATGTCCGGGTGCCTGCCTCTCTCTGGCCGGTCGTGCCACCACCGGTTGCCCGGAAGCCCGCCTCTCGCCGACCGGTCCCGCCATCACCGGGTGCCCGGACGCCCACCCTCCGCCAGCTGGTCATGCCACTCCCGGGTGTCCAGCCGTCCACCCCGAGCCGACCGGTCCAGCCACCACCAAGCGGCCTGACACCCACCCTCCGCCACCCCGCCAGGCCACCATCGGTCGGCTTCATGGGGGCGAGCCGTGACCCGGAGGAGTCCGCTGCCGTTCACCTGAGTGGCGGAAAGCCTCGACGGGCCCGGCCGCCGTACCTCCCCTGTCCTCCGGGACGGCCCACCGGCCGCCCAGCACGTCCGAGGCACACCAAGCGCAGAAGGAGCCAGCCCATGCACCAGCAGCCGACTCCGCCCTCCGCCGCCGGCGAACGTCCGCCCCGGAGCAAGTCCGAGCCGTTCCTGACGGACGTCACAGGCCCCACACCGAAGGCAGCCGGGTTTCGACCGACCTCCCGTGCGGACGTCCGTCCCTTCGCCCCGGCCGCCCAGGGCAGCCCTCTGCCGGCCGTCACGGCCCGGTCCCGGGGACCCGCCGCGGCCGCGCCGCTCCGCACACCTCCGGTCAGCCGCCCGGTGCCGGAGTTGCCGCCCACGCACACCGCCCTGATGTGCGTGGCCCTGCCCGGCCTCGCCGTCTCCGGCGAGTCGGGGCAGTTGGCCGGACGGGGACTGGACGGGTTCTACCGGGGCGGCAGGCGGCTGCTGTCCCGGTGCCAGGTCCGCGTGGCCGGACGTGAACCGCTGCCGGTGCGGGCCTGGATGACCGGAGCCGACAGCGCCCGCTTCGTGGGGACGCTGCGCACTGCTGCGGCCACCGGCCCCGATCCCGACGTCGTCGTGGAACGGACCCGCCACGCCGACGGAACCGAACGGATCACCTTGCGCAGCGCGGCCCCGCGTCCGCTGCGCCTGCCCGTCGAGGTGGCCCTCGGCACCGACCTCGCGGAACTCGCCGCCATCGCCGCCGGGGCGGCAGGCCCCGAACTCCCGGCCAGCGTCCACGACTCGGGTCTGCGCTGGGCCAAGGACGACGCCGCCGCCTGCGTCACCCCGGACCCGCCGCCCGCCGACGCCCTGGCGTCCGCCGGACTGCTGCGCTGGGAGCTGGAACTGGCACCGGGCGGGACGGCAACCGTGGAACTGCGGGTACGGCCCGAGGGCACCGGCCCTCTGCGGGCTGCGGGACACGCCGCCGGCCCTCTTGCCCCTGCCCGGGCGGCCGGCGACGACCACCGAGTGGGCCCGCTGCTGCACTCCGCCGTCGCCGATCTGCGGGCACTGCTCCTGCGGGACCCCGCGCACCCCGCCGACACCTACCTCGCGGCGGGCGCCCCCTGGCGCTGCGGAATGGCCCCGGCCGAAGCGCTCACCGCCGCCCGCATGGCGCTGCCCCTGGGTACCCGGCTCGCCGCGGGCACCCTGCGCGCCCTGGCCCGTACCCAGCTCAAGGGTCCGGGCCCCCGGGCCGGCATGATCCCCGGCCCCCGTCGCGACGCCGGCCCGCATCTCCCACCGAGTTGCACCGGAACGGAGGCCACACTGCTCTTCCCCGTCCTGCTCGCCGAGGCCCGCCGCTGGGGGCTGCCCGATCAGGAGACACGGCACCTGCTCCCTGCGGCCGAGCGCTGCCTGACCTGGCTGCGGACCACCGTGCGTGACGGCACGTACCTCCGCGATCCCCATCCCACCGGACCGGCCCGCTGCGAGACCCAGGCCCACGCGCACCGTGCCGCCCTGCTCGGTGCCGACCTTCTCGACGCCTACGGCAGACCGGGCGCCACGGAATTGCGCCAGTGGGCCCAGACGCTGCGGTCGGCCTTCCGGGCCGACTTCTGGATGGAGGACCGCGGAGGCGGACGTCCGGCCATGGCCCTGACAGCGGATGGCCGGCCCGTGCCCCACCTGGCCGCCACCACCGTCCACCTCCTCGACACCGGACTGCTCGGCGGCGGCATACTGGCCCCGGGCCTGCTCGACAAGGTGCACACCGCACACCTCGCCCGGCTGCTCGGTGCCCCCGCCATGGACGCGGGCTGGGGACTGCGCGGCCTCGGCACCAAGGAGGCGGGCCACAATCCGTTCGGCCACCGGACCGGAGCCGTGCGCGTCCAGGAGACGGCACTCGCGGTCGCCGGGCTCGCGGCGGCCGGATACGAGAAGGAGGCGGCCGGACTGCTGAACGGGCTGCTGGACGCGGCGGAACACTTCGGTCACCGCCTGCCCGAGATGTTCGCCGGCGAACAGCGCTTCGCCGGCACCTCGCCCCTCCCGCACCCCGCCGCCTGTCGTCCGGCCGCCACCGCAGCGGCCTCCGTGGTCCTGCTGCTCACCGCCCTCGCCGGCATCCGACCCGACGCCCCCGCCCGCACGGTGACCCTGCGCCCCGTCCGCAGCGTCCCGCTCGGCGAAGTCGGACTCCACGGCCTCCGCGTCGCGGGGGCCCCTTTCGCCGTACGGATCAGCCGCCTGGGACTGGCCATGGTGGAGGAGGCGGCGGACGGCCTGCAACTGGGAGCGTGACATCCGTGGAACTGGCCGTGACCTCGTACGACAGCACTGCTTGGACGGACGGAGAAGCGGTTCGGCGCCCGGTACGGGAGAGAAGCGGAATCACCCCCCGTGCGACTGGCGAAGGGAGTGTTTATCGTCAGGCAGACGACTATGATCGCGGCATGCCCTACGACCCGTCAGCCTTTCCGCCCTTCGCCGTCACCGTGGATCTCGTCGTGCTGACCGTGCGCCGCCATTCCCTGTGCGCGCTGGCGGTACGCAGGGGTGAGCCCCCGTTCCAGGGGCGCTGGGCGCTGCCCGGCGGCTTCGTACGGGCCGACGAGGATCTGTCCCAGGCGGCGGCCCGCGAGCTGGCCGAGGAGACCGGGCTGTGCGCTCACGATCCCTCGGTCCCGGCCCAGGACAACGGAGCCCACCTGGAGCAGCTCGCCACCTACGGTGATCCCAAGCGGGACCCGCGCATGCGTGTGGTCAGCGTCGCGCACCTCGCGCTCGCACCCGACCTGCCCGCGCCACGCGCCGGCGGCGACGCCAGCAACGCGCGCTGGGCCCCGGTCGAGGAACTGCTCCAGCAGGGTGGCTACGGCCGCGACGGTGAACCTATGGCACCGCTCGCCTTCGACCACGCGCAGATCCTCGCCGACGGAGTGGAACGAGCCCGCTCCAAGATCGAGTACTCGTCGCTGGCCACCGCCTTCTGCCCGCCCGAGTTCACCGTCGGAGAGCTGCGCCGGGTGTACGAGGCGGTGTGGGGCGTGGCCCTCGACCCGCGCAACTTCCACCGCAAGGTCACCGGAACACCCGGGTTCCTCGTCCCCACCGGGGGTACGACCACGCGCCAGGGCGGCAGGCCGGCCCAGCTCTTCCGAGCCGGCGGTGCCACGTTGCTCAACCCGCCGATGCTGCGCCCCGAGGTGTGAGACCAGAGGGGCGGTCCCGGCTGGACGCCCGGCGCACCGGGCTGCCGTACCGGACCCCGGGTCCATCGAACGGCGGACAAGATCGGGCCTAGACCACACGGCATGTTTCCGCAAGTCCGCTTATACCGGGAAAACCGGACATGTAGCGCTATCTTGCTGCAGGTGATCCAGGCCTTCGGACTGACCAGCAACCCCCGCAAGGCGCATCCGCCGGCTGTCGACGACGTTTCCTTCGAAGCGCGCGCCGGGCATGTCACCGCGCTCCTCGGGGCCGCCGGTGCGGGCAAGACGACGGCGCTCAGACTCATGCTTGAGCTCCAACCCGGGCGCGGCATCACGTACTTCAAGGGGCGTCCCCTGCACTGCATCGCGCATCCGGCACAGGAAGTCGGCGTACTCCTCGGCGACGTGCCGGGTCACCCGTCCCGCACGGTCCGCGGCCATCTGCGCATGCTGTGCGCGGCGGCGGGAGTTCCCGCGCGGCGGGCCGACGAAGTCCTCGAAGCGGTCGGTCTCGTCAGCCTCCGCGAGGAGCGCCTCGGCACGCTGTCGCGCGGCATGGACCGCAGACTCGGCCTGGCCTGCGCCCTGCTGCCCGACCCGCACACGCTCGTCCTCGACGAACCCGCCGACGGTCTCCCGGCCCGTGAGGCCCAGTGGCTGCACAGCATGCTGCGGGCCCACGCCGCCCAGGGCGGCACGGTGCTCTTCACCACGGCCGACACCAAGGAGGCCGCGCGGAGCGCCGACCGGGTCGTCACGCTCGACGCCGGGAGGGTCGTCGCGGACCAGGAGGGAAGGGCGTTCGCCCGCACTCGGCTACGCCCCCGCGTGGCCGTCCGCAGTCCCCACGCCGTACGCCTCGCGGCCCTGCTCACCAAAGACGCGCGCACCACTCGCCGCTCCGTCGAGGTCGTGCGCGAGGGCGGCAACCGCCTGTCCGTGTACGGCACCACGACCGCCGACGTCGGTGAGATCGCGTTCCGCCACGGCATCCTCGTCCACCAACTGGCCGACGAGGTGGGCGACATGGGGCCGGGAGCCGGTGCCGAGAGCGATGCGGGGGTGTGTTCCACCGAGCCCCTCCCGGTGGTCCCGGACTCGGCGCCGGCAGACCGGGAGGCCCGGCAGGACCACAGCCCGGCGGAATCGCGCCCGGCGGCACCCGGCACCCCGTCCGAGGAACCGGGGCAGACCTGGGCGGGCCCTTCGTGGGCGCGTCGCCGGCGTACCGTGTCGGGCTGCCCGGCGCCGGAGTCCGCCCGGCACTCCCCGCCGGAACCCGGCTCCGCCGCGCTCGGCGACGCACCGCAGGGCGCGAGCGGCACCGCGGACGAGCCGTCGACGACGCCGGAACGCGCGAAGCCGGTGTCCGAGGAGACCGCGGCCCCCGCCCTCCACGCCGCGGACTCGTGCCGCATGCGGCCGCCGGGGGAGTCACGCGCTTCGATGACCGGTGCGGCAGCGGCCGAATCCCGCGCGAAGACCCCGGACCGGTCCGCGCCCGGGCCGGACGCCGCCGCGCCGGGGCACTCCCCGGTCGACACGGCCGTCGCCGGGCAGCTCTCGGAGCAGCCCGAGCACACCCTCGACTCCTCCGCACCTGAGCCTGAGCGGGCCGCGGGCGGCTTCTCCCCGACAGGCGAAGACCGACTGGCGCCCGGGCTCGCGGCGCGGGAACGCGGGCGGACCGCCGGCGGTGAGCGGACCGCGCCGGGCCACGATCGTGACCAAGACCGCGCGGCGGAGGGTCCGCTGACCGCCCCCGGGGCTACGACGCACGCCGCGCCGGCGGCCGGTACAGCCGTCGAGGGTGGCCACGGCCACCGCGAAGCCACCGCATCCGGCGAGACGAAGACGGCCGGTGCCGACGCCGGTGCTGCGCCCGCAAGGGCCACCGGCGGCCGGTCCGCAGAGCCGGCGCCCACCCCGGACCCGGGCCCCGGCGGAGTCGCCACGGCTTCCGAACCGCAGCCCGGAAGCACCCGCACACCCACAGCCATCCTCGCCGGCACCCGTGCCCTCCTGCCCGGGGCCAGGAATCCGGGCGCCCGGCAGCAGACCGGCCGCACCGCCCGGCCCGACGGTGCGCGCCCCGTCCCCGCCCCTTCCCCTCTCCCACCCCCCATCTCCGTCCGCCCCGCCCGCAGCCCTCTCCGCCCCCTGCGCTACGAGATCCGGCGCGCCGGCGGAATCGGCACCGGTTTCCTCGTCTGCGGTGCCGTACTGGTGATGTCCGCGCTCACCGCCGTACTCCTGGCGCGGCTCGGTCACACCCCGCAGGCGCGGCTGTTCGCGGCGTGGCCGCGGGAGCTGCCGCTGCCGCCCGCGGCGCTCGCGGCGGGACTGCTCGGCGCGCTGGCCTACGGGGACGAGTTCCGCCACCCCGCCCTGGCGGCGGACCGCGGCACCGTCCCCCGCCGGCTGGGGCTGCTCACCGCGAAACTGCTCGTCTCCGGAGCCACCGCGGTGCTGCTCGCCTTCCTCACCGTGGGCTGCGACGCCGAAGCGCTCTACATCGTCTACGGACGGGAACTGGCACGAGTTCCCGCGGACTGGCTTTCGCTGACCGCGAGTTGGTTCGGGCTGGTCGTCGGTTGCGCCTGGGCCGGCGTACTGGCGGCCGGGGTGTTCCGGTCCACGACGGCCGGACTGGCCGCCGTCCTCGCCGTGCCCGTCCTCGTCGTGCCCCTCGTGCACGAAGCGCTGCGGGGTCCGGCCGTACGGATGGCGGCAGGCTTCCCGGTGCGGATGCGCGAGGTCTTCCTGCTGCAGTGGCCCTTCGGCGGAGAGCGGTACCTGGCCGCGGCCGCGCGGGTCCTCGCCCAACCCGTCGGGGGCGCGCTGGCGTTGTCGCTGGCGGCACTGCTCTGCGCGTACCTGTTCACCGCGCTGCGCACCCGGTTCTGATGACAACTGTCCGTACGCTTCCGTTCTCGGTGTGTGCACAACTCCCCGAAGTGAGCCCATTTCTTTTCGATAAGGCGTCAATTGCGACGCCGTGAGCGATCACCCTTTCGTGTGCTTTTCACCAAAGACCTCAAGGGAGTTGAAAACGGCGCCGACAAAGGATCCGTGAGTACCCTTGCGCACACCATGATGACCGCCGCCCGCTCCGCAGACTCAGGTCTGGCCGGCCCGGGCGAACTCGACCGCTACCCCTACGCCGAGGCCCCGGTGACCGACCGCGTCGGCGTGCCTGCCTGGGACGGCGGGGACCCCGAGCTGGGCCGTGTCGGCAGGCGGGGCTCGGGCAGCCGCGGACGCGGACTGCACGGCCAACTCGTCCAACAGCTGGGACAGATGATCGTCTCCGGCGACCTGGGCGCCGACCGCCCGCTGGTGCCGGAGGAGATCGGCCAGCGCTTCGAGGTCTCCCGCACCGTCGTCCGCGAGTCCCTCCGGGTCCTGGAGGCCAAGGGCCTGGTCAGCGCCCGCCCCAACGTCGGCACGCGGGTGCGTCCCGTCAGCGACTGGAACCTTCTCGACCCGGACATCATCGAGTGGCGGGCCTTCGGGCCGCAGCGCGACGACCAGCGCCGGGAACTGAGCGAGCTGCGGTGGACGATCGAGCCGCTCGCCGCCCGTCTCGCCGCCGGGCACGGGCGCGAGGAGGTGCAGCAGCGCCTCTGCGACATGGTGGAGATCATGAGCCACGCGCTGGCCCAGGGCGACGCGCTCACCTACTCGCGCGCCGACACGGAGTTCCACACGCTGCTGATCCAGATCGCGGGCAACCGCATGCTGGAGCACCTGTCCGGCATCGTCTCGGCGGCGCTCCAGGTCTCCGGCGGCCCGGTCACCGGCTGTGACCGGCCGAACGAGGCGTCCCTCGCGCAGCACGCGCGGATCGTCGACGCGCTCGGCACCGGCGACGGTACGGCGGCGGAGAGCGCCATGCGCCAGCTCCTCACCGTCCACCCCGAAGTGGAGCGCGTGGTTCCCGCCCCGCGCGAGCACTGACCTCGCGAGGAACGCGGTGCGGTCGCGGTGTGCGGCGCTCTCGTGGTACTCGTGGCGGCACCAGGCCCGGGTACCGGCCGCCGCCGGACCCCGCCGGACCATCCGGGGTCCGGCCGGGTCCGGCGGTGGCGGGAAGCCCCGGTCGTGGGTGCGGCCGGTCAAAGGCCAAGGGAGATCTCTTTTGTACGCGTCTGACCGCCTTTGACCGCTTACGGTGTGTGACTCGGGCCACGCAGATTGGGCGTAACGCTCGTGGAGACAGCGCGATGACCTAAGAGGTGACAGCCGCGGAGGGAATACGGACGCCGAACCAGGCGCTGTGAATCCTCCCGGCTCCCGCCCGCGCCGTCGGCCCATCCCCAGGCCGGTGGTCGGCTCCTGTCCTCAGTGGACGGTGCCGGAAGCCGTTTTCCAACGTTCCGAGAGGTTGTTCGTGTCGGCCAGCACATCCCGTACGCTCCCGCCGGAGATCGCCGAGTCCGTCTCTGTCATGGCGCTCATTGAGCGGGGAAAGGCTGAGGGGCAGATCGCCGGCGACGATGTGCGTCGGGCCTTCGAAGCTGACCAGATTCCGGCCACTCAGTGGAAGAACGTACTGCGCAGCCTCAACCAGATCCTTGAGGAAGAGGGTGTGACGCTGATGGTCAGTGCCGCAGAGCCCAAGCGCACCCGCAAGAGCGTCGCAGCGAAGAGCCCCGCCAAGCGCACCGCCACCAAGACGGTCGCGGCGAAGACGGTGACCACCCGCAAGGCCACCGCGCCCACGGCCGGGCCCGCGGCGCCCGCCGCTCCGGCCGCAGCCGATTCCGCCGATGAGGCCGCACCCGCCAAGAAGGCCGCCGCCAAGAAGGTGACCGCCAAGAAGACGGTCGCGAAGAAGGCCGTCGGCAAGAAGACGGCCGCCAAGAAGACCACGGCCAAGAAGGACGACGTCGAGCTTCTCGAGGAAGAGGTCCTCGAGGACACCAAGGTCGCCGACGAGCCCGAGGGTGCCGAGAGCGCCGGCTTCGTCCTGTCCGACGAGGACGAGGACGACGCGCCCGCGCAGCAGGTCGCCGCGGCCGGTGCCACCGCGGACCCGGTCAAGGACTACCTGAAGCAGATCGGCAAGGTCCCCCTGCTCAACGCCGAGCAGGAAGTCGAGCTGGCCAAGCGCATCGAGGCCGGCCTGTTCGCCGAGGACAAGCTGGCGAACGCCGACAAGCTCGCCCCGAAGCTCAAGCGCGAGCTGGAGATCATCGCCGAGGACGGCCGCCGCGCCAAGAACCACCTCCTGGAGGCCAACCTCCGTCTGGTGGTCTCCCTGGCCAAGCGTTACACCGGCCGCGGCATGCTCTTCCTGGACCTCATCCAGGAGGGCAACCTCGGTCTGATCCGCGCGGTCGAGAAGTTCGACTACACCAAGGGCTACAAGTTCTCCACGTACGCCACCTGGTGGATCCGGCAGGCGATCACCCGCGCCATGGCCGACCAGGCCCGTACCATCCGCATCCCGGTGCACATGGTCGAGGTCATCAACAAGCTCGCGCGCGTGCAGCGCCAGATGCTCCAGGACCTGGGCCGCGAGCCCACCCCGGAGGAGCTGGCCAAGGAGCTCGACATGACCCCGGAGAAGGTCATCGAGGTCCAGAAGTACGGGCGTGAGCCCATCTCGCTGCACACCCCGCTGGGCGAGGACGGCGACAGCGAGTTCGGTGACCTCATCGAGGACTCCGAGGCCGTCGTCCCGGCCGACGCGGTCAGCTTCACGCTCCTTCAGGAGCAGCTGCACTCCGTCCTGGACACCCTGTCCGAGCGCGAGGCGGGCGTCGTCTCCATGCGCTTCGGTCTCACCGACGGTCAGCCGAAGACCCTCGACGAGATCGGCAAGGTGTACGGCGTGACGCGTGAGCGCATCCGCCAGATCGAGTCCAAGACCATGTCGAAGCTGCGCCACCCGTCGCGTTCCCAGGTGCTGCGCGACTACCTCGACTAGGTCGCGGTCGTACGACGGCGAAGGCCCGGTTCCCCTCGCGGGAGCCGGGCCTTCGTGCTGCGCGCTCGCATGGCGTGGATGACTCTGGGTGTCCCAGCAGGACCCAGAGTGAGGAGCATGCATGCGCCGTTCCGTTGTCCGGGCACTGATCCGGCCGCTGGCCCTGGCGGCCACCGTGACCGCGATACCCCTGATGAGCGCGGCTCCCGCCGGCGCCGACAGCGTAGTGGTCGGGGGGTTCCCGATCGACGTCTCCCAGGCTCCGTGGACGGTGGCGCTGGCCAGCCGTGACCGGTTCGGGGGTACCCGGGCGGGCCAGTTCTGCGGCGCTGTGGCCGTCGGGCGCACCACCGTGGTCACCGCGGCCCACTGTCTGTCCGAGGAGGCCCTCGGGTCACCGCCGAACCGGCTGCGCGACCTCAAGGTCATCGCGGGCCGTACCGACCTGCTGTCGCGGCAGGGCGACGAGATCGCCGTGCGGGAGATCCGGCTCAATCCCGCGTACGACGCCAGGACCCATTCCGGGGACTTCGCGGTCCTCGGGCTCGCCGGACCGCTGCCGCGGAGCGCGGTCGTCGCCATGGCGGGCACGGACGACCCGGCCTACGCACCGGGCACGCAGGCCCTGGTGTCCGGGTGGGGGGACACGACCGGCGCGGGGGCCTACCCGCACCGGCTCCATGCCGCACGCGTGCGCGTACTGCCCGACGAGATGTGTGCCCGCGCCTTTCCGGGCGGCCCAGACGGCTCCTACCGGGCCGCGACCATGCTCTGCGCCGGTGAGCCCGCCGGAGGCCCCGACGCCTGCCAGGGGGACAGCGGCGGCCCTCTGGTGGCCCGGGGACGGCTGATCGGCCTCGTGTCATGGGGGAGCGGCTGCGGACGGCCGGGGCTTCCCGGCGTCTACACGCGCGTCTCCGAGATCGTACGAGCGCTGCGGCCGGCCGACGGGTCCCCGCCTTCCGGGCGCTCGTGAGCGCGCGTCGACGGGCATGAGCACGGGCGGCCGCCCCTGGTGAGGAGCGGCCGCCCGTTCACCGGCCTGTGCCGGGGCTGGCTCGTCGTGGTGCGAGATTCAGCGCTCTTCCTCGGAAGGAGTGTTCGGAACGGAGGTCAGCCGCTCCGTCTCGTCCTGTATCTCAGCGGCGATCTTCTTGAGTTCCGGCTCGAACTTGCGCCCGTGGTGGGCGCAGAAGAGCAGTTCTCCGCCGCTGAGCAGGACGACGCGCAGGTATGCCTGGGCGCCGCAGCGGTCGCAGCGATCGGCGGCCGTCAACGGGCTCGCGGGGGTCAGAACAGTAGTCACGTCGCCTCTTCTCTAGCTCGACGAGCTGTCGTACCAGGGTCAACATCCAACCAGCCCGTAAACGTTCCCGCTCGTGGCTTTTCCTCGAAAAAATCTTTCCGGGGCGGCTGTCTGCTGCCGGTTGGCGGCGAATGTGCCGTATTGCGTCTCTTGTATGCGTACGGGTTCGCGCTGTCTTGCTGTCTCGGTCCTCCCGGCCGGGTTGCCGGTTGTTCATGAGGACGTGCCCGGAGCCTAAATGGTTCATGCCTCGAATGGAACGTGATGTGTGCTTCACTCCTACGAGGGATCGAACAGGTATGCGAGTCTGGACTAGTGTGAGTTGACCGACGAGGGTGGCGTTACACCGGCTCTACCAGGGCTCGGTACCCTCTGTGCGGCGACCGAAGCCGCCCCCTTACCCAAAAGGGGGCCACCTGAAATTCAGCGAGGAGCGAACCGCGTGACCGCCGATACGTCCGTGCCGTCCACAGCGCTGCTGGCAGGAGCAGACCGGGACGGTTCCAACTACACCGCGCGGCACCTGCTCGTCCTCGAGGGTCTTGAGGCCGTGCGGAAGCGCCCCGGCATGTACATCGGCTCGACCGACAGCCGCGGTCTGATGCACTGCCTGTGGGAGATCATCGACAACTCCGTGGACGAGGCCCTCGGTGGCTACTGCGACCACATCGAGGTGATCCTCCACGACGACGGTTCCGTCGAGGTGCGCGACAACGGCCGCGGCATCCCCGTGGACGTGGAACCGAAGACCGGCCTGTCCGGCGTCGAGGTCGTCATGACCAAGCTGCACGCCGGCGGCAAGTTCGGGGGCGGCTCCTACGCGGCCTCCGGCGGTCTGCACGGCGTCGGCGCCTCCGTGGTCAACGCCCTCTCCGCCCGCCTCGACGTCGAGGTGGACCGCGGCGGCCACACGCACGCCATCAGCTTCCGGCGCGGCGTGCCGGGAGCCTTCGCCGCCGAGGGTGCCGACGCGAAGTTCGAGGCCAAGAGCGGTCTGCGCAAGGCCAAGAAGATCCCCAAGACGCGCACCGGCACGCGCGTGCGTTACTGGGCCGACCGGCAGATCTTCCTCAAGGACGCCAAGCTGTCCCTGGAGAACCTGCACCAGCGTGCCCGGCAGACCGCCTTCCTGGTGCCCGGCCTGACCATCGTCGTCCGTGACGAGTTCGGCCTCGGCGAGGGCGGCAGCAAGGGCGAGGAGTCGTTCCGCTTCGACGGCGGTATCAGCGAGTTCTGCGAGTACCTGGCCAACGACAAGGCGATCTGCGACGTCCTCCGCTTCTCGGGCAGGGGCACCTTCAAGGAGACCGTCCCGGTTCTGGACGACCACGGTCAGATGACCCCCACCGAGGTCACCCGTGAGCTGGGCGTGGACGTCGCGCTGCGCTGGGGCACGGGCTACGACGCGACCGTCAGGTCGTTCGTCAACATCATCGCCACCCCCAAGGGCGGCACCCACGTCGCCGGGTTCGAACAGGCCCTCACCCAGACGCTGAACGACGTGCTGCGCGCCAAGAAGCTGCTGCGCGTGGCCGAGGACAACATCGTCAAGGACGACGCCCTGGAGGGCCTCACCGCCGTCGTCACCGTGCGGCTCGCCGAGCCGCAGTTCGAGGGGCAGACCAAGGAGGTCCTCGGCACCTCGGCGGCCCGCCGCATCGTGAACAGCGTGATCAGCAAGGAACTGAAGGCGTTCCTCACGGCCACCAAGCGCGACGCCGCCGCCCAGGCCCGGGTGGTCATGGAGAAGGTGGTCGCGGCCGCCCGCACCCGGGTCGCGGCCCGCCAGCACAAGGACGCCCAGCGCCGGAAGACGGCCCTGGAGTCCTCCTCCCTGCCGGCCAAGCTCGCCGACTGCCGCAGCGACGACGTCGACCGCAGCGAGCTGTTCATCGTCGAGGGTGACTCCGCGCTCGGCACGGCCAAGCTGGCGCGGAACTCCGAGTTCCAGGCCCTGCTGCCGATCCGCGGCAAGATCCTCAACGTGCAGCGGTCGTCGGTCACCGACATGCTCAAGAACGCCGAGTGCGGTGCGATCATCCAGGTCATAGGAGCGGGCTCGGGCCGCACCTTCGATATCGACCAGGCCCGCTACGGCAAGATCATCATGATGACCGACGCCGATGTGGACGGTTCGCACATCCGCTGCCTGCTGCTCACGCTGTTCCAGCGCTACATGCGGCCGATGGTCGAGGCCGGCCGGGTCTTCGCCGCCGTGCCGCCGCTGCACCGCATCGAGCTGATCCAGCCGAAGAAGGGGCAGGAGAAGTACGTCTACACGTACTCCGACCGCGAGCTGCGCGACAAGCTCATGGAGTTCCAGAGCAAGGGCATCCGGTACAAGGACTCCATCCAGCGCTACAAGGGCCTGGGCGAGATGGACGCGGACCAGCTGGCCGAGACCACGATGGACCCGCGCCACCGCACCCTGCGCCGCATCAACCTCTCCGACCTGGAGGCCGCCGAACAGGTCTTCGACCTGCTGATGGGCAACGACGTCGCACCCCGCAAGGAGTTCATCTCCAGCTCGGCGGCGACGCTGGACCGGTCACGCATCGACGCGTAGCCGCTGCGCTGGGCTTCGGCGGACGGGGCGGGGGCCCGGCCGACGGGGGCGCCGCCCGGGGGTGAGGGCTTCTTCGGGGGTGGGGCGTTCGGTGTGTTGCGGGCGACCCTGATCACCGACGCTCACCCCCGCCCACCCCTGACAGCCCCCCCGTCCGCCCCCAGGGCCTCTCCACCCCTGGGTGGAGGCGGGCCGGTTCCGGGTTCCACCCGTGATCCACCCCGGCTCCGATCCCCTGGCCTGCGGACTTCCGTAGCTTCGAAGGCGTCGGCAGCACTCGCTTCCGGCACCGCCCTCTCGCTCACGGAGGTCCAGATGCCCGGGCTCGTCAACGTGCTGGTGATCGTCGCCGTGGTCGCCCTAGTGATCGCGCGGCAGTTCCGCGCCCGGCCCATCGGCACGGACCGGCGCTGGTGGCTGCTACCCGTGATCCTCGCCGTCGTCTCACTGCGCGAGCCCGGCGTCCTCGATGCCCACCACCGGGCCGAATCCGCCGTACTGCTCGTGGTGGAGCTGTTCATCGGCCTGGTCACCGGCGTCGGCTGGGGCTGGACCACCCGTATCTGGACCGCGCCGGACGGCGTCGTGTGGACAAGGAGCAGCAAGGCGAGCGGCGCCGTATGGATCGTGGGCATAGCCCTGCGCGCCGGGGTCTTCGCCCTCGGCTCCGCTCTCGGCGTGCACCAGGACAGCTCCGCGCTGATGCTCGGCCTCGCCGGCACCCTGCTGGTCCGCGGCGCAATCCTGGCCTGGCGGGCGCAGTCCCTCGGCGCCCCGAGCCACCCCGCCCCCAGCCACCCCGCCCCGAGCCGTCCCGCTCCGAGCCGTCCGGCTCCGGCGTACGGTGACGACGAGCGGTCGGCGTGGAAGGAGCGCGTGTGACGGAGAACGCTTGGACACGCTGGCCGTCACGAGAAGCGCTCGGCCGCTCGGGAACCACCCGTCCCCGGCGCATGCTCGCGTGGGCCGTCCGACTGCTCGTGCTGGCCGTGCTCCTGTGGGGCGCCTTCAGCCAGAGGCACGTCGGGCTCTGGGAAGCACTCGCGGCAGCGGCGGCGATCCTCCTCGTCGCCCTCGTCTCCTGGGCCTTCTTCCGGACCACCTACGCGCACCGGCTGGTGCCCTCCCTCGTGCTCATGGGCGTGCTCCTGGTCATCGCGGTCGCGGCGGAGGCCACGGGATTCACCGGGCCGGCCCTCGTAATCTGGTGCGGCTGTGGAGTCGGCGCGCTGGAGCGGCTGCCGCTGGGGGCCGCGGTCCCGGTCGCGTCGGTGGCGCTGGCCTCGTACTCCGCGTTCACCAGCGACGTCTGGCTGACCACGGCCGCCACCGTGACCGGCATGGCCCTCGCCGGGTACGTGCTACGGCTGGACGCGGAAGCCCGCGGCAGTGCGCAGCGGCTCCTCGCCCAGGAGCGCGCCGCCCGCGCGGCCGAGGCCGAGTCCGCAGCACTGGCCGAGCGTGCCCGCATCGCACGGGAGATCCACGACGTGCTGGCGCACAGTCTTTCCGCCCAGCTCGTGCACCTGGAGGCGGCGCGGCTGCTGATCGAGAGCGGCGCGGATCGCGAGCGGATCCTGGAGCGGGTGGTGGCCGCCCGGGGCATGGCCCGCGACGGCCTCGCCGAGACCCGGCAGGCCCTGTCCGCGCTGCGGGGCGAGCTGACCCCGCTGGAGGACTTCCTGGCCGAACTCGTCAGCACGGCAGGAGGTGCCCAGGTCACCGTCACAGGTGAACGCAGACCCGTCCCGGCCGAGGCGTCCCAGGCCGTGCGGCGCGCTGCCCAGGAAGCCCTGACGAACGTCCGCAAGCACGCGCAGGGCGCCAGGGTGACCGTGCGGCTCGACTACGGCGAGCACGAAGTGACGCTGGACGTCCGGGACTCGGGCGGCGAAGCGGGGGAACTGAACGGTTCCGGGGGCGGGTACGGTCTGCTGGGCATGCGTGAGCGCGCCGAACTGCTCGGCGGTTCGCTGGACGCGGGACCGGGTGAGGAGGGGTTCGTGGTGACGCTGAAGGTGCCCGTATGACGCGGACGGAAGGGGAGCGGAAGCCCGCGCGGGTGGTGGTGGCCGACGATCAGACCGTGGTCCGCGAAGGCATCGCGATGCTGCTCGGGCTGCTGCCCGGCGTGGAGGTCGTCGGGGCGGCGGGAGACGGGGAGGAGGCGGTGCGACTGGTCGGGGAACTGGCCCCGGACGTCGTGCTGATGGACCTCAGGATGCCCCGCTGCGACGGCGTGGAGGCCACCCGGCGAATCCGGGAGCAGTACCCGGGCACGCAGGTCGTGGTGCTCACCACCTACGCGGACGACGATTCGCTGTTCCCCGCGCTCAAGGCCGGTGCCCGGGGTTACCTGACCAAGGACGCGGGCGGGGACGAGATCGTCCGTGCCGTGCACAGCGTGCTCTCGGGGGACGCGGGGCTGTCGCCGAGTGTCCAGCGGCGGTTGCTGGAGAGACTGTCGCAGCCCGAGCCCGAGCCCGTGCCGGTGCCCGCGGCCGGTGAGGCGCCCGACGGGCTGACCGCACGCGAGACCGAGGTCCTGGTGCTGATCGGCGAAGGGCTCACCAATCAGGAGATCGCCCGCCGGCTGCATGTGTCGACCGCGACCGTGAAGACCCACATCAACAACCTCTTCGCCAAGACGGGGCTCAAGGACCGGGCGCAGGCCGTGCGGTACGCCTACAGCAAGGGGCTGGTGCGACCACCGACCGGGTGAATCACCTGATGGGGTGAAGAGCCGGAGGAAGAAGAGTCAGGGATCTATCCGTTCTGTCCATCCTTGGGCATGCAGTCAAGCAACGGTCGCCCCCGCGGAGTCGGGGACGGTCCCGAGAGATCGGCCGGGAACCAGGAAGACGACGGCGCGTCCTCCCGTGACGTGGCGTACGAGGACCCATGGCATGGCACATCGGCCTCGGGCTGGGGCGAGCTGGACGGCGCGGGCATGCCGGCGCCTGCCGTGCCGTCCGCGCGCGCTGAGCCCGGCGCGGCGGCGGCGCGTGCCCGCGACGTGTACGTCGAGGTGCAGCACAGCGAGGCGTTCCAGGAGGTGCGCGGCAGGTACCGGCGGTTCGTGGTGCCGGGGGTCACGGCCTTCCTGGCGTGGTACGTGGCCTATGTGGTGGCCGCGACGACCGCGCCGGGACTCATGGCGCGGCCGGTGGTGGGGGCGGTGAACGTGGGGATGCTCGCGGGGCTCGGGCAGTTCGTCACCACGTTCGTGTTCACCTGGGCGTATGCGCGGCACGCGCGACTGCGCCGGGACCGGGCCGCGCTGGAGTTGCGCTGGGACACCCAGGAACTGGCCCGCGGAGCGCAGGGAGGGAACCCGTGACCGGTGATCATCAGACGCTGGCCCTGCTGCTGTTCAGCGGGTTCGTGGCGGTCACTCTCGCGATCACGACGTGGGTGAGCCGCAGGCGGCACGGTTCGGCGGAGGAGTTCTACGCGGGCGGGCGGCTGTTCTCCCCGATGGAGAATGGTTTTGCCATCGCGGGGGACTACATGTCGGCGGCCTCCTTCCTGGGGATCAGCGGGCTCATCGCGCTGTACGGGTACGACGGGCTGCTGTACGGGGTGGGGTTCCTTGTGGCGTGGCTGGTCGTGCTGTTCCTGGTGGCCGAACTGGTGCGCAACTGCGGGCGGTTCACGCTGGCCGACGTGGTGGCCGCCCGGATGAGCGAGCGGCCGGTGCGGATCGCCGCGGGAACGTCCTCGGTCACGGTGTCCGTGCTGTACCTGGTGGCGCAGATGGTCGGCGCGGGCAGTCTGGTGGCGTTGCTGCTGGGGCGGACGAGCGGCGCGGCCCAGGCATGGACGGTCATCGGTGTCGGCGCGCTCATGGTGATCTACGTGTCGTTGGGAGGGATGCGGGCCACCACCTGGATCCAGATCGTGAAGGCGGTCCTGCTGCTGAGCGGGACGGTCGTGCTGACCGTCCTGGTCCTGCTGCGCTTCCACGGCGACGTCGACCGGCTGCTGCTCACGGCGGCGGAGCGCAGCGGCCGGGGCAGGGCGTTCCTGGCGCCCGGGCTGAAGTACGGCGGGGACTGGAACTCCCGGTTGGACTTCATCAGCCTGGGGCTCGCCCTGGTGCTGGGCACGGCCGGGCTGCCGCACATCCTGTCCCGCTTCTACACCGTGCCGACCGCGCGGGCCGCCCGCCGCTCGGTGGTGTGGTCCATCGGCCTGATCGGCGGCTTCTACCTGATGACGATCGTCCTCGGCTTCGGGGCGGCGGCGGTGGTCGGGCCGCAGGCCGTACGCGGATCCAACGCGGCCGGGAACACGGCGGTGCCCCTCCTCGCCCTCGACCTGGGCGGCGGAGCGGGCTCGACCGGGGGCACCGTGCTGTTCGCGGTGGTCGCCGCCGTAGCCTTCGCCACGATCCTCGCGGTGGTCGCGGGCATCACGCTCGCCTCCTCCGCCTCGGTGGCCCACGACCTGTACGCGTCACTGCGCCGCCCAAGCGGCACGCCCCGCAGCGAGGTGGCCGTGGCCCGGTGCGCGGCGGTCGGCATCGGCGCCGTGGCGATCGGACTCGGCCTGCTGGCCCGCGATCTCAATGTCGCCTTCCTCGTCGGCCTCGCTTTCGCGGTCGCCGCCTCGGCGAACCTGCCGGTCCTGCTCTACTCGCTGTTCTGGTGCGGCTTCACCACGCGGGGCGCGGTGTGGGCGGTGTACGGCGGGCTGCTCCCGGCGGTCGGGCTGGTGCTGCTCTCCCCGGTGGTGTCCGGCAGCCCGGACTCCCTGTTCCCCGGCGTCGACTTCCAGTACTTCCCGCTGGAGAACCCGGGCATCGTCTCCATCCCGCTCGGCTTCCTCGCCGGCTGGCTGGGCACGGTGACCTCGGACGAGGTCCCGGACGAGGCCAAGTACGCCGAGACGGAGGTGCGTTCGCTGACCGGGGCGGGAGCCGTGTAACCGGACCGTGGGCGGGTCATGGCGCCACCCAGGCGTACCGGTGTTCCGGGCGGCCGGTGTCGCCGTACTTCAGCGAGAGGCGCAGACGGCCCGCCTGTTCGAGGTGGCGGAGGTAGCGCTGGGCGGTGGAGCGGCTCAGGCCCGTGCGGGCGGCCACCTCGTGGGCCGAGAGCGGATGGCCGGCGCGGTGCAGGACACCGCAGATGAGGTCGGTGGTGGGCTCGGAGTGGCCGGTCGGCAGGCCGGGTGCGGAAGGGGCGGGGGCGGTGCGCAGGGCGCCGAAGATCCGGTCGACCTGTTCCTGGCCCGTCAGGCCCCGCCCGCCCACCCGGTCGACGGTGCGGCGCAGGGCGGCGTAGGAGTCCAGGCGGGTGCGCAGCGCGGCGAAGGTGAAGGGCTTGACCAGATAGTGCAGGGCGCCCAGGCGCATCGCCTGCTGGACGGTCGTCACATCGCTGGCCGCCGTGATCATGATGACGTCGGTGCCATGGCCCTGCTCGCGCATGCGGTGCACGAGTTCGAGGCCGGTCTGGTCCGGCAGATAGTGGTCGAGCAGCACCAGGTCGATGGGACCGCGTTCCACCGCGGCCAGGGCCTGAGCGGCACTGTGCGCGCGGGCGGCCACCCGGAAGCCGGGAACCTTCCCCACGTACTTGGCGTTGATCTCAGCGACACGGAAGTCGTCGTCGACCACCAGGACGTCAATCATCAGGCCTCTCCTAACAAGGCCGGCGAGCGTTAAGCCCGTGTTTCGGCTCCGCAGTTGTAGCGCGAGCAAAAAGAGCACAACAGGTGCTTGCGAGCAAAAGAACGGCTTGTGCTCACAAGACTCCTGCTGGGCCCGGGGCCACACCTACCGTCCCGGCCCATGAGCGCACACACCAGCCCCGCCATCGAGCTGCGGGGCGCGAGCAAGACCTTCAGAACCCCGTCCGGGGGACTGCACACGGCGGTGCGCGGCCTGGACCTCACCGTGGAGCGCGGCGAGTTCGTGGCCGTCGTAGGACCGACCGGATGCGGCAAGTCCACGACGCTGACCCTGGTCAGCGGCCTGGAGGAGCCCACCGAGGGCGAGGTGCTGGTGGCCGGGGAACCGGTCGACGGCGTCGGCGACAAGGTCGGCTTCGTCTTCCAGCAGGACGCCACCTTTCCCTGGCGGACCGTGCTGTCGAACGTCATGGCCGGCCCGCGGTTCCGGGGCGTGCCCAAGGCGGAGGCCAAGCAGAGGGCCCGCGACTGGCTGGCCCGGGTCGGGCTCGCCGCCTTCGAGGACCGCTATCCGCACCAGCTCTCCGGTGGTCAGCGCAAGCGGGTCGCCCTGGCGGCCACGTTCGTCAACGACCCCGAGATCCTGCTGATGGACGAGCCGTTCTCGGCGCTCGACGTGCAGACCCGCGCGCTGATGTCGGACGAGCTGCTGGAACTGTGGGAAGGCACCGGCGCCTCCGTCGTCTTCGTCACCCACGACCTGGAGGAGTCCATCGCGCTGGCCGACAAGGTCGTCGTGATGACCGCCGGGCCCGCGACCGTGAAGCAGGTCTTCGACATCGACCTGCCCCGCCCGCGCAAGGTCGAGTCGGTGCGGCTGGAGCCGCGGTTCATCGAGATCTACCGCGAGATCTGGGAGTCCCTCGGCGAAGAGGTCCGCATCACCCGCGAGAGGGGCGCCGCCAATGTCGCCTGAGGTCCTCAGCACCCCGGTCGTGGACACCGTCAAGACACCCGATCGCGCGCGGAGCCGCGCCAAAGCCGCACGCCGGCGCAGGCTCCTCGTCAACGTCGTGCGCGTGGTGCTCCTGGTGGCCGTCCTCGGACTGTGGGAGGTGTTCTCCCGCGCCAAGGTCATCGACCCGTTCAACTTCTCGATGCCCTCGAAGATCTGGGACCAGATCTGGACCTGGGTGACCCACGGGACGGCGCTCGGCTCCCTGGGCGAGCAGATCTGGTACACGCTGTACGAGGCACTGCTCGGCTGGATCCTCGGCGTGGTCGCCGGTGTGCTGCTCGGCATCGCGCTCGGGCGGATCAGGTTGCTCGCCGAGGTTCTTGGTCCCTACATCAAGGTGCTCAACTCGATCCCCAGGATCGTGCTGGCGCCCATCTTCCTGATCTGGTTCGGTCTCGGACCGTCCTCCAAGGTGGCATCCGCCGTGGTGCTCGTCTTCTTCCCGGTGTTCTTCAACGCCTTCCAGGGCGCCCGCGAAGTGGACCGCAACCTGGTGGCCAACGCCCGCATCCTGGGCGCGAGCGACCGCAGGGTGACCCTCCAGGTGGTCATCCCGTCGGCCACCTCCTGGATCTTCACCAGCCTGCACGTCAGCTTCGGCTTCGCGCTCATCGGCGCCATCGTCGGCGAGTACATCGGCGCCACCAAGGGCATCGGGTTGCTCGTCTCGCAGTCGCAGAACACCTTCAATGCCGCCGGCGTGTACGCCGCGATGGTCATCCTCGCCGTCGTCGCCCTCGTCGCGGAGGGGCTGCTGACCTTCGCCGAGCGCCGCATCTTCCGCTGGAAGCCCACCGGTTCCGACAGCTGACCGGCTTCCCCGCCACTCCCCGCCCTTCCCGCACCGCCCACTCACAAGGACGTGAACCCGCATGCGCAAGACCGCCAGACACGCCTCCCTGGCAGCCGCCGGACTGCTCGCCCTCTCCTCGCTCACCGCCTGCGCCAACGACGCGGCAAGCTCCACGGCCGACACCGGCAGCGGCGGGGGCGGCGGAAAGGGGGAGAGCGTCAAGATCATGGTCGGCGGCCTGGACAAGGTCATCTACCTGCCCGCGATGCTCACCCAGCGCCTCGGCTACTTCCAGGCGGAGGGGCTGAACGTCCAGCTCCTCAGCGAGCCCGCCGGGGTACAGGCCGAGACCGCGCTCGTCTCCGGCCAGGTGCAGGGGGCGGTCGGGTTCTACGACCACACCCTGGACCTTCAGGTGAAGGGCAAGTCGGTGGAGTCGGTCGTGCAGTTCTCGCACGCGCCCGGCGAGGTCGAGGTCGTCTCGAACAAGGCCGCCGGCGACCTCGCCTCGCCCAAGGACTTCAAGGGCCGCAAGCTGGGCGTGACCGGGCTCGGTTCCTCGACCGACTTCCTCACCAAGTACCTGGCGGTCAAGAACGGAGTGAAGGTCAGCGACTTCACGCCGGTCGCGGTGGGGGCCGGACCCACGTTCATCGCGGCGCTCCAGAAGGGCGCGATCGACGGCGGCATGACCACCGACCCGACCGTCGCGACGATCCTGGACAAGAAGGCCGGCAAGATCCTCATCGACATGCGCACCCCCGAGGGTTCGCAGGAGGCACTGGGCGGGCCGTACCCCTCGTCAAGTCTGTACATGCAGACGGACTGGGTGAACGGACACAAGGAGACCGTTCAGAAGTTGGTCAACGCATTCGTCAAGACGCTCAAGTGGATGTCCACGCACAGCGCCGACGAGATCGCCGCCAAGATGCCCGCCGACTACTCCCAGGGCAACAAGGCGCTGTACGCGCAGGGCATCAAGAGCACCCTTCCGATGTTCACCGACGACGGCGTGATGCCCCAGAACGGTCCCGAGACCGTAGAGAAGGTCCTCAAGGCGTTCAACCCCAACATCAAGAACGCGAAGGTCGACTTGAGCAAGACGTACACGACGGAGTTCGTCAACGCGGTCAAGTGACCATTGCCGCGTCAATGTGAACGCGCTCAGGCGCGGGTCGCCCACACGTAACGGTGTTCCGGGCGGCCCGCGTCGCCGTACTTCAGGGTCAGCCGCGCCCGGCCCGTGCGCTCCAGGAGCTTCAGATACCGCTGGGCGGTCTGCCGGCTCACCCCCGTCCGCTCGGCGATCTCCTGGGCGGACAGGGGCTGTTCCGCGTTCAGCAGCGCCCGGCGCACCAGCTCGGCCGTCGTGGGGGAGTGCCCCTTGGGCAGCCCGGGCTCCGACGAGGCGGACAGGGCGCCGAAGATGCGGTCCACCTCCGCCTGCTCGGCCTCGCCGCCGCCGTCCAGGGTGCGCCGCAGCTCGGCGTACGCCTCCAGCTTCGCCCGCAGACCGGCGAAGGCGAACGGCTTCACCAGGTACTGCAGCGCGCCGTGCCGCATGGCGGCCTGCACGGTCGACACGTCCCGCGCGGCCGTCACCATGATCACGTCGGTCTGGTGGCCGCGCCTGCGCATCTCCTGGACCACCGACAGACCCGTGTCGTCGGGCAGGTAGTGGTCCATCAGGACGAGATCCAGCCGGGGCAGCGCCTCGACCTGGCGCAGCGCCTCCGCCGCGTTGTGCGCCTCGCCGGCGACGCGGAAGCCGGGCACCTTCTCCACGTAGGCGGCGTTGACCCGGGCCACGCGGGTGTCGTCGTCCACGACCAGGACCTCGATCATCGGGCTTCCTCCTCGGCGGCGGCAGCGGTCCCGACGGACCCCCCGGGCAGCGCCAGTTCCAGGTCCGGCTCGGTCAGCGCCTCCGGCAGCACCACGGTGAACTCCGCGCCACCGCCGGCCGCCGCGCCTACGGCCGCGCTCCCGCCCTGCCGTTCGGCGAGCCGGCGCACCAGGGAGAGCCCGATGCCCCGCTTGCCGTGCGCGGGCGGCTTCTTGGTGGACCAGCCCTCCGTGAAGACCAGCTCCCGCTGGTCCTCGGGGATCCCGGGACCCGTGTCGCACACCCGGAGGACGACCGTACGGCCCTCCGCGCGCAACTCGACCTCCACGCGCGCGTGCGGTGTGCCCGCGACCGCGTCGAGGGCGTTGTCCACGAGGTTGCCCACCACCGTGACCAGCCCCCGGGGATCGATCAGCCGGTCCGGGAGCCGGGTGCGCTCCGACACCCACAGGGCGACCCCGCGCTCGGCCGCCACGGTCGCCTTGCCCACCAGCAGCGCCGCCAGCAGCGGGTCCTGGATCTTCTCCGTGACCTGCTCGGCGGTGGCCCGGTGGTCCCCGACCACCTCGCCGACGAACTCCACGGCGTCGTCGTACATCTCCAGCTCCAGCAGCCCCAGCAGGGTGTGCATGCGGTTGGCGTGTTCGTGGTCCTGGGCGCGCAGGGCGTCGATCAGCCCGCGCGTGGAGTCGAGTTCGCGTCCCAGCTGTTCCAGTTCGGTGCGGTCGCGCAGGGTCGCCACCGCGCCGCCGTCGTCGGTGGGCATGCGGTTGGCGACCAGGACGCGATGGCCGCGCACGGTGAGCAGATCGGTGCCGGTCACCCGGCCGGCCAGCACGTCCGTCGTGCGGCCCGCGCCGAGCGCTGCGTCCGGGGTGCGCCCGACGGCCTCGTCGCCGATGCCCAGCAGCCGCCGTGCCTCGTCGTTCAGCAGGCGGATACGGCCGCCCCGGTCGAGCGCGACCACACCCTCCCGGATGCCGTGCAGCATCGCCTCGCGCTCCGCTAGCAGCGCCGAGATGTCGGAGAAGGCCAGGTCCCGGGTCTGCCGCTGCACCCGGCGCGAGATCAGCCAGGCGGCCAGCGCGCCCACCGCGAGCGCACCGCCGGCGTACGCGAACAGGCCCGGGATCGCGCTGATCAGCCGCGCCCGCACGCTGTCGTAGGCGATGCCGACGGAGACCGCGCCGACGATGCGGTGGTCGGTGTCGTACAGCGGCACCTTGCCGCGCGCCGAACGTCCCAGGGTGCCCCTGTCGATCTCCATGACCTCCTGGCCGCCCAGGGCGTCGGTCGGGTCGGTGGAGACGCGCCGGCCGATCTCCGAGACGGTGGGGTGCGACCAGCGCACCCAGTTCCGGTCCAGCACCACGATGTACTCGGCGTGCGTTGCCCGCCGGATCCGCTCGGCCTCCTCCTGCACGGGGCCGTCCCTGGTCGGCGGGGTGGTCAGCACGCCCTCGGCGATGTGCGGGTCCTGGGCCGTGGTCTCGGCGATGGCCAGCGCGCGGCGCATCGCCTCCTGGTCCAGCTGCTTGCTCAGCGGGGCGAGGAAGAGCCCGGTCGCGAGCACCGCGACCCCCGCGGCGATCGCCACCTGCATCAGCAGCACCTGGGAGAACATCCGCCGGGGCAGACCGAGGCGCAGCCGGCGGGCGGGGGAGGCGGGGCTCATACCCAAGACGGTACGTGGGGCCGCCGGACGCACCCCAGCGAGTGTGGCGTGGATCTCTTGATCCATGTGTTGATCAGGAGGTGACGACACCTGTGCCCGGTCAGCTCGCCAGCGCCGTCGGCCGCAGTTCGCGCACCTCGACCACGTCCATCCGCGCGGGCGTACCGAGCACCGCCGCGCCACAGCTCTCCGGGCGGGGCGGCAGCGACGTCCCCCGCGCCACGCCGACCCGCCACCGGCGGCCGTCGGCGTGCCGGACGGTGACGGCCCAGCCGGAATCGGTGCCGTCGGTCCGTACGACGCTGAGCACACCCGCCCGGTACTCGCCCGCGGCGGACCGCACGGCCAGCTCCGCCGCCTGGCCCGGCCGGTCCCACGTCGAGCACCCCCGGCACCCCTCCACGACCACACGCCCCTCCTGGACGCCGTGCAGGGCCTCCTTGACGGTGTGCGCCTCGGCGCGGCCGTAGGCGTAGCCGTACGGCAGGACCAGCACCGTGGGAGCGAAGCGATGACCACCCAGATGGGTGACCTCCCAGACCCCGCGCACCCCGGAGTCGACCAGCTCCGTGGCGAGCGGACGGCCCAGCAGGGCGCAACAGCGGTCGCGCTTGCCGTTGGTGCACACGAGCGCCAGCGGATCTCCCCGGTGCGGCCGTCCGCCGAGCACCGTGCCGAAGGAACGGTGGTCGCCCGCTCCGAGACCGGCGAAGTCGAGGTCGAGCAGCCGCCGCGGATCGCGCGTGGCCGCGCCGTGCAGCCACACGCGCCCGGGAACGGTGTGCGCGGCGTACACCTGCCGGATCGGGGGCGTACCCGGGTCGGCGTGGCGCCCGGGGCGCCGGATGAGAGCGATCCGCACGCCGGTCCCGCCGGCGGCGGCCTCCAGCGCCCGGCCCAGGGCGGGGTCCAGGTGACTGGACGTGAGCGCCTTGGCACCCCAGGGGCCGGGCTGTTCCAGCAGCAGCCACGTCGTCGCCGTCGCCGCCGTGCCGGACAGCGGTTCCTCGAAACTCCGGGAGGCGGTCGCACACCTACTCACAGAGGTGAGCCTAACCTGACTTTCCCCGGGGTGACTTCCGGCCCGCCCGTGTCCTAGTCCGGCAGGGGCTGCGGCGGGCGCGGACCGACGTAGTGACCACTGGGCCGCATGCGCAGCGGACGCTCGCCGTACTCCTCCAGGGCGTGGGCGATCCAGCCCGCGGTCCGCGCGACGGCGAAGATCGTCTCACCGGCCGTCGCCGGCATGCCGCTGGACGCGGTGAACACCGCCAGGGCCAGGTCCACGTTGGCGTGCAGCGGGGTGTGCCGGGCGGTCGTCGCGACGATGTCACGGGCCGCGAGCAGCGCGGACTCCGCGCGCGGGACCTGCTCCAGGAGGTCGAACAGCACCCGCGCGCGGGGGTCCTCACCGGGGTACAGCCGGTGGCCGAGACCGGGCACGCGGCGGCCCGCGCGCAACTCGTCGGCGATCACCGGGACCGCCGTCCCCTGGTCGAGCACGTCCAGGAGCATCCGGTGGGCCAGGCCGCTGGCGGCGCCGTGCAGCGGTCCCTCCAGCACGCCGAGCCCGGCCGAGACGGCCGCGTACGCGTGCGCGCGGGCCGAGGCGGCGACCCGCACCGCCAGTGTGGACGCGGCCAGGTCGTGGTCGGCGAGCAGCGCGAGCGCGGTGTCCAGGACGCGCAGGGAGTCCTCGTCGGCCGGGTGGCCGGTCAGCCGCCCCCACAGCCGCTGCGCCAGTGCCCCGCCGTCCCTGTGGTCGGCCCGGACCGGCGGGAGCGCGGCGACGAGGGTCGGGATCAGGACCCGCGCCGTGTTCAGCACGGCGTCCTCGGACAGGTCGAAGCGCAGCGGGTCCTCGGCCGCCGCGGCGATCGCGGCGACCCGCAACCGGTCGACCGGGGAAGCGTGTTCGGACAGGGCGTCCACCGCGCGGCGGGCGACCTCGACGGTGGGCCCGGGCGCGGAGAACGCCGCCCCAGGGGTCAGCCGGCCGGTCCACAGCCACTCCGCGACCTCCTCGTAGGAGTGGCGGGTGGCCAGGTCGACGGCGTCCACGCCCCGGTAGAAGTACCGCTCCTGCTCGATGAGGGTGATCCGGGTGCGGACGGACAGGTCGCCGCCGGACCCCGGGGTCCCGGCCGCCTCGCGCCGGTTGCGGCGGGCGAGGGCCTCCACCTCCCCGGCCTCGAACGTGCTGGACCGGCCGCCGGGTTCGCGTCTGCTGCTGAGCAGGCCGCGGCTCACGTACGCGTAGACCGTCTCGGGCTTCACGCCGAGCAGTTCGGCGGTCTCCTTGGTGCTCAGCCGGCGCCCGGGACGGTGGGGAGCGGTGTCGTGATCGCGCATGGGGTCACCGTAGTGGCAGCACATATGTTGATGCGCTTACATTGATTGAATCAACGTTGACAGGGAAAGCGTCAAGCATGGACAGTCGGATCAAGCACCGGGGGACCCCAAGGAGGAGATCCATGGCCGTCAACGCGTCCGCCCCACCGCTCAGCGCCACCCCACTCGGCGAGACCCCGCTCATCGACGCCCCGCGCGGCCTCGCCGGCGTCGTCGTCGCCGAGACCGAGATCGGCGACGTCCGGGGCCGGGAGGGCTTCTACCACTACCGGCAGTACTCGGCCGTCGACCTCGCGCGCACCCGGAGCTTCGAGGACGTCTGGCACCTGCTGGTCCACGGCACCCTGCCGGACGCCCGGCGCGGTGCCGCCTTCACCGCGCAGACCGCCGCCCTGCGGCGCCTGCCCGAGGACGTCCGCGCGGCCCTCCCGGCCATCGCCGCGGCCGGGCGGCGCTCCGGACCGCTGGCCGGGCTGCGTGCGGCGCTGTCCCTGCTGGGCGCGGCCCAGGGCTTCCAGCCGGTGTACGACACCGACGCCGACCGGCGCCGCGCCGACACCATGGCCGCCTGCGCGGCCGTACCCACCCTGCTCGCGGCGCTCTACCGGCTCGGCCGCGGCCTTGACCCGGTCGAGCCGCGCGAGGACCTCTCGTACGCGGCCAACTACCTGTACATGGTGACGGGTTCGGAACCGGAGCCGCGCCGGGCGCGGGCGATCGAGCACTACCTGATCTCAACCATTGATCACGGATTCAATGCGTCAACCTTCACCGCACGCGTCATCGCCTCCACGGGCGCCGACGTGACGGCCTGCCTGACCGGCGCCGTCGGCGCCCTGTCCGGGCCGCTGCACGGAGGCGCGCCCAGCCGGGCCCTGGACACCCTGGACGCGATCGGCACGCCCGACCGGATCGACGCCTGGATCCGCGAGAGGGTGCTCGCCGGTGAACGGATCATGGGCTTCGGGCACGCCGTCTACCGCACGGAGGACCCGCGGTCCCGGATGCTGCGCGAGATCGCCCTCGGCTTCGGCGGCCCCCGGGCACAGTTCGCGGTGGAGGTCGAGCGCCGCGTGGAAGCGATCCTCGCCGAGCTGAAGCCCGGCCGCGAACTCCACACGAACGTCGAGTTCTACGCCGGTGTGGTCATGGAACTGTGCGGCCTGCCCCGGGAGATGTTCACCCCCACCTTCGCGGCGGCACGGGTCGTGGGCTGGAGCGCCAACATCCTGGAACAGGCCGCCGACTCGAAGATCATCCGTCCGGTGGCGCGGTACGTGGGCCCGGAGCCGGAGGCCGCGGTGCCCACCGCCGGGTGAGCGCGGCGTTCCGGTGCCGCTCGCCTTGCCGCCCCCGCCCGCTGTGGCCTCCCGCGCCTGTGCCCGAGGGCCTCGGGCCCCCGGCCCGCTCGTATCCTTGACGCGCAGTCCACGCCCGTCCGCGCATCGGGCCGCGAACCGGTGCGCTCTGGTACGTCAGAGAGGTCGCCCGTTGGGGAACAGCCTGGCTCGCGGGGGCAGTCCGCAGCAGATCCCGGTCGTCGTGCTCGCCGGCTTCCTGGGATCCGGGAAGACCACGCTCCTCAATCATCTGCTGCACCGCAGCGGAGGCAGCCGGATCGGGGCCATCGTCAACGACTTCGGGGCGATCGAGATCGACGCGATGGCCGTCGCCGGCGCCCTGGGCGACTCGACCGTCTCCCTCGGCAACGGCTGCCTGTGCTGTGCCGTCGACGCGAGCGAACTCGACCTCTACCTCGACCGGCTCGCCGCGCCCGGCACCGGGATCGACGTGATCGTCATCGAGGCCAGCGGGCTGGCCGAGCCCCGGGAACTCGTGCGCATGGTGCTCGCCAGCGAGCACCCGGGCATCGTGTACGGCGGCCTCGTCGAGGTCGTCGACGCCGCCGAGTTCGGCGAGACGCGGGCGAAGCACCCCGAGATCGACCGGCACCTGGCACTCGCCGACCTGGTCGTCGTCAACAAGCTCGACCGCACGGACGACGCCGAGCGGACGCTGGGCGCCGTCCGCGCGCTCACCGGCCGCGCCGCCGTCGTCCCCGCCACCTACGGCCGGATCGACCCCGAGCTCCTCTTCGACTGCCGGCCGGGCGAGGAGCGCCTCGGGCAGCTGTCCTTCGACGACCTGCACGACCACGACGCCGACGGCCACGGATCCGACGGCCACGAAGGCGACGAGCATGCCGGGCATCTGCACACCGGCTACGACAGCCTGTCCTTCACCTCGGACGTGCCCCTGGAGCCCCGTCGGCTCATGCGGTTCCTGGACAGCCGGCCCGAGGGGCTGTACCGGATCAAGGGGTACGTCGACTTCGGGCCCTACGACCCGCTCAACCGCTACGCCGTGCACGCCGTCGGCCGGTTCCTGCGCTTCTACCCGGAGCCCTGGGCGCCCCGCGAGGACCGCCTCACCCAGCTGGTGCTGATCGGCGCCGGCATCGACGCGGACACCCTCGGCAAGGAAATGGAGGCGTGCAGGGACGACGCCCCGCACGCCGACGAACACGGCATGTGGGGCGTCCTGCGCTACGTGCGGGGCCCGGACGAAGCGGATGCCGACGTGGAGGACCCGCCCGCTTAGAGTCAGCGGGGCCCGGCCGGGCGAGCCCCCCGGGGGCCCGCCCGGAGCCCGGCTACAGCACCGGGCCCGCCACCACCGCCACCGTCTTCGCCAGCGACGTGCCCGAGCCGTCGCGGCGCGGGTCCGGCTCCGGCAGGTCCGCCGGGGTGCCGTTCTTCTGCGCCGCGAGCGCGGGCACCGGGCCCGCCCAGGCCAGCGACAGGCAGTCCTCGCCCTTCAGGAACCGCTGACAGCGCACGCCGCCCGTCGCCCGGCCCTTGCGCGGGTACTGGTCGAACGGGGTGAGCTTGGCCGTCGTCTGCACCGAGTCGTCCAGCGTGCCGCGCGAGCCCGCGACCGTGAACACCACCGCGTCCACGGCCGGATCGACCGCGGTGAAGGAGATCACCTTCGCACCCTCGGTGAGCTTGATGCCCGCCATGCCGCCCGCCGGCCGGCCCTGCGGGCGGACGATGGAGGCCTGGAAGCGCAGCAGCTGGGCGTCGTCCGTGATGAACACCAGGTCCTCCTCGCCGGTGCGCAGCTCCACCGCGCCGACGATCCGGTCGCCCTCCTTCAGTGTGATGACCTCCAACTCGTCCTTGTTGGACGGGTAGTCGGGCACCACGCGCTTGACGACGCCCTGCTCGGTGCCGAGCGCCAGACCCGGGGACGACTCGTCCAGCGTGGTCAGGCAGACCACCGTCTCGTCGTCCTCCAGGGAGACGAACTCCGCCAGCGGGGCACCTCCGGAGAGGTTCGGCGCGGTCGTCGGCTCGGGCAGCTGCGGCAGGTCGACCACGTTGATCCGCAGCAGCCGGCCCGCCGAGGTCACCGCGCCGATCACCCCGCGCGCGGTCGCCGGCACCGCCGAGACGATCACGTCGTGCTTGACGCGCTTGGCGCCCGCCGCCGCGGGGAACGGCTCATCGGTCGCCGTACGGGCCAGCAGCCCCGTCGAGGACAGCAGCACCCGGCACGGGTCGTCGGCCACCTGGAGCGGGACGGTGGCCGCCGGGGCACCCGCGGACTCCAGCAGGACCGTGCGCCGGTCGGTGCCGAACTTCTTCGAGACAGAGGCCAGTTCGGCCGAGACCAGCTTGCGCAGCTCGGCGTCCGACTCCAGGATCCGGGTCAGCTCCTCGATCTCCGCGGTGAGCTTGTCCTTCTCCGCCTCCAGCTCGATCCGGTCGTACTTGGTGAGCCGGCGCAGCGGCGTGTCGAGGATGTACTGCGTCTGCACCTCGCTCAGCGAGAAGCGCTCGATCAGACGCTCCTTGGCCTGCGCGGAGTTCTCGCTGGACCGGATGATCCGGATGACCTCGTCGATGTCGACCAGAGCGGTCAGCAGGCCCTCGACCAGGTGCAGCCGGTCGCGCTTCTTGCCGCGGCGGAACTCGCTGCGGCGCCGGACCACGTCGAAGCGGTGGTCCAGATAGACCTCCAGCAGCTCCTTCAGGCCCAGGGTGAGCGGCTGGCCGTCGACCAGGGCGACGTTGTTGATGCCGAAGGACTCCTCCATCGGGGTCAGCTTGTACAGCTGCTCCAGGATCGCCTCGGGCACGAAGCCGTTCTTGATCTCGATGACCAGGCGCAGGCCGTGCTCGCGGTCGGTGAGGTCCTTGACGTCGGCGATGCCCTGGACCTTCTTCGCGTTGACCAGGTCCTTGATCTTCGCGATGACCTTCTCGGGGCCGACCGTGAACGGCAGCTCGGTGACCACCAGGCCCTTGCGGCGGGCGGTGACCGGCTCGACCGAGACCGTCGCGCGCATCTTGAAGGTGCCACGGCCGGTCGCGTACGCGTCCCGGATGCCGTCCAGGCCGACGATCCGGCCGCCGGTGGGCAGGTCCGGGCCCGGGACGTGCTTCATCAGCGCGTCCAGGTCCGCGTTGGGGTTGCGGATCAGGTGGCGGGCGGCGGCGATCACCTCGCGCAGGTTGTGCGGCGGCATGTTCGTCGCCATGCCGACCGCGATGCCCGAGGAGCCGTTGACCAGCAGGTTCGGGAAGGCGGCGGGCAGCGCCACCGGCTCCTGCTCCTGGCCGTCGTAGTTCGGCGCGAAGTCGACCGTGTCCTCGTCGATCGACTCGGTCATCAGGCTCGTCGCCTCGGCCATCCGGCACTCGGTGTACCGCATGGCGGCCGGCGGGTCGTCGTTGCCCAGCGAGCCGAAGTTGCCGTGGCCGTCGACCAGCGGCACGCGCATGGAGAACGGCTGCGCCATGCGCACCAGGGCGTCGTAGATCGACGCGTCGCCGTGCGGGTGCAGCTTGCCCATGACCTCGCCGACGACACGGGCGCACTTCACGTAGCCGCGCTCGGGGCGCAGGCCCATCTCGTTCATCTGGTACACGATCCGGCGGTGCACCGGCTTCAGGCCGTCACGGGCGTCCGGCAGGGCGCGCGAGTAGATGACCGAGTACGCGTACTCCAGGTAGGAGCCACGCATCTCGTCCACGACGTCGATGTCGAGGATCCTCTCCTCGAACGAATCGTCGGGCGGCGGGGTCTTCGTGCTGCGGCGGGCCATCGCTGCCGGCTCCTTGCTGAAAGGATGGACGGAACTGACGCCGACCATTGTGGACCGAGGCAGTGACAACCCGTGCCACGACCCGGTTCAGCGGGCTGCGCCGGGAGCCGGGACCGGGTCCCGGGCGGGTCCCGGGATCCGCTGTGGGCGTACGCCCCGCGGGAACTTCGCCGAGGCCCCGCACGCTTTGCATACAGTGGCAGGAACGGCAGGAAAACCGCGGTTTCCATCAACCGCCTCCGCTCGCGAAGGGACGTACATGCCCATGGGTCACACGACCACAGCCGAGGCAGGCTCCGGGGGCCTGACAGCGACCGAGCACCGCCTGGCCAACGGTCTGCGCGTGGTGCTCTCCGAGGACCACCTGACCCCGGTGGCGGCGGTCTGCCTCTGGTACGACGTCGGCTCCCGCCACGAAGTCAAGGGGCGTACCGGCCTGGCTCACCTTTTCGAGCACCTGATGTTCCAGGGCTCGGCGCAGGTCAAGGGCAACGGCCACTTCGAGCTGGTGCAGGGCGCCGGCGGCTCGCTGAACGGCACCACCAGCTTCGAGCGGACCAACTACTTCGAGACCATGCCGGCCCACCAGCTGGAGCTGGCGCTCTGGCTGGAGGCCGACCGCATGGGCTCGCTGCTGGCCGCCCTGGACGACGAGTCCATGGAGAACCAGCGGGACGTCGTCAAGAACGAGCGCCGCCAGCGCTACGACAACGTCCCGTACGGCACCGCCTTCGAGAAGTTGACCGCGCTCTCCTACCCGGAGGGCCACCCGTACCACCACACGCCGATCGGCTCGATGGCGGACCTGGACGCGGCCACCCTGGAGGACGCCCGCCGGTTCTTCCGCACCTACTACGCGCCGAACAACGCGGTGCTCTCCGTGGTCGGCGATATCGACCCCCAGCAGACCCTCGCCTGGATCGAGAAGTACTTCGGCTCGATCCCGTCCCACGACGGCAAGCCCGCCCCCCGCGACGGCTCCCTGCCGGACGTCATCGGCGAGCAGAAGCGCGAGGTCGTGGTGGAGGAGGTCCCGGCGCGCGCCCTGATGGCCGCCTACCGGCTCCCGCACGACGGCACGCGCGCGTGCGACGCGGTCGACGTCGCCCTGACCATCCTGGGCGGCGGCGAGTCCTCCCGCCTGTACAACCGGCTGGTGCGCCGGGACCGCACGGCCGTCGCGGCCGGCTTCGGCCTGCTGCGCCTGGCCGGTGCCCCCTCCATGGGCTGGCTGGACGTGAAGACCTCCGGTGACGTCGAGGTGCCGGTCATCGAGACCGCCATCGACGAGGAGCTGGCCCGTTTCGCCGCGGAGGGCCCCACGCCCGAGGAGATGGAGCGCGCCCAGGCCCAGCTGGAGCGCGAGTGGCTGGACCGGCTCGGGACGGTCGCCGGCCGCGCCGACGAACTGTGCCGGTACGCGGTCCTGTTCGGCGACCCGCAGCTGGCCCTGACCGCCGTCCAGCGCGTCCTGGAGGTGACCCCGCAGGAGGTCCAGGAGGTCGCCGAGGCCCGCCTGCGGCCCGACAACCGCGCGGTCCTCGTCTACGAGCCGAAGTCCCCGCAGGACGCCCCGGACGCCGGGGTCCCCGAGGACCCGGAGCAGGAAGCGACCGTAGAGGCGGGCCGCGACGAGACCGAGAACGAGGAGACGGCCAAGTGACCGAGCTCGCCACCATGGACTTCCACCCCCAGCCGCGGCCCGGCGAGGCCAAGCCGTGGGCGTTCCCGGCGCCCGAGCGCGGCACGCTGGACAACGGCCTGACCGTGCTGCGCTGCCACCGCCCGGGCCAGCAGGTCGTCGCCGTCGAGGTGCTGCTGGACGCGCCCCTGGACGCCGAGCCGGCCGGCCTGGACGGCGTCGCCACGATCATGGCGCGGGCCTTCTCCGAGGGCACCGACAAGCACTCCGCCGAGGAGTTCGCCGCCGAGCTGGAGCGTGCGGGCGCCACCCTCGACGCGCACGCCGACCACCCCGGCGTCCGGCTGAGCCTGGAGGTGCCGGCCTCCCGCCTGGCCAAGGGCCTCGGCCTGCTCGCCGACGCCCTGCGCGCGCCCGCCTTCGCCGCGAGCGAGGTCGAGCGGCTGGTCCGCAACCGCCTGGACGAGATCCCGCACGAGCTGGCCAACCCCTCCCGCCGGGCCGCCAAGGAACTCTCCAAGGAGCTGTTCCCGGCGACCTCGCGCATGTCCCGTCCGCGCCAGGGCACCGAGGAGACGGTCGAGAAGATCGACGAGGCGGCCGTACGCGCCTTCTACGACCGCCATGTGCGCCCCGCCACGGCCACCGTGGTCGTCGTCGGCGACCTGACCGGCGCCGACCTGGACGCGCTGCTCGACGACACCCTGGGCGCGTGGACCGGTACCCCGGGCGAGCCCCGGCCGGTGCCGCCGGTGACGGCCGACGACACCGGGCGCGTGATCATCGTGGACCGGCCCGGCGCGGTCCAGACCCAGCTGCTCATCGGCCGGATCGGGCCCGACCGGCACGACCGGGTGTGGCCCGCCCAGGTGCTCGGCACGTACTGCCTCGGCGGCACCCTCACCTCCCGCCTGGACCGCGTCCTGCGCGAGGAGAAGGGCTACACCTACGGCGTGCGCGCCTTCGGGCAGGTCATGCGGTCCGCGCCGGACGGCACGGGCGCGGCGATGCTCGCCATCAGCGGCTCCGTGGACACCCCCAACACCGGCCCGGCGCTGGACGACCTGTGGAAGGTGCTGCGCACGGTCGCGGCGGACGGCCTGACCGACGCCGAGCGGGACGTCGCCGTGCAGAACCTGGTCGGTGTGGCGCCGCTGAAGTACGAGACCGCGGCGGCCGTCGCGAGCACGCTGGCCGACCAGGTCGAGCAGCACCTGCCCGACGACTTCCAGGCGACGCTGTACCAGCAGTTGGCGGCCACGGGCACGGTGGAGGCCACCGCGGCCGTCGTGAACGCCTTCCCGGTGGACCGCCTGGTGACCGTCCTCGTCGGTGACGCGTCGCAGATCAAGGCGCCGGTGGAGGCGCTGGGCATCGGTGAAGTGACCGTGGTGGCGGCCGAGTAGACGGCACCGCGGCGGCCGGACGACGGCACGCGCGCGTGGGGCCCTGGTGACCTACGGGTCGTCAGGGCCCCACGTTGTTCCACTCCCTTGCTCAGATGCCCGTTTTGGGGCGGAGGTTGCCTGTCTGCCCTGTGGGATGCGCTACAAAAGGCGGGATGCGTTTGAGGACTGACAGCGTGCTTGCGTAGCTTCGTCCGGGCTGTTCGTCAGGCAGTGCGCCGCACCCGCGGCACCGGACAGTCATCGCCGAGTCCCCGTACGGCGCGAGCCAGGGGAGCCGGGGACCCACCGTCCCTGGGGTGAATCGGGCGTCCGCGCGTGTGCGAGGGGGCCCGTAGGAGACCTTCCTGCTCCGAACCCGTCAGCTAACCCGGTAGGCGAGAGGGAAGGAAAGGACCAGCCACTTCATGGCGTTCATGTGCGCCACCGGGAAGCACCGCAAGCCCGGCCGGGTCAAGCGGACCACCGCCCAGGCGGCCGGCGTCGCGGCCCTCACCACCACCGGTGTGATCGGCACCCTCGCCGCCTCCCCGGCGCTCGCCGCAGGGAACACCGCGGAACAGACCGGCCTCACCCCGGTCGTCGCCGTGTCCGAGGGCGTCGCCGACGAGATCGACGCGCAGGCCGCCGCGCAGCAGCAGGCCGCCGAGCAGAAGGCGGCCGAGGAGGCCGCGGTGAAGGCGGCGGCCGAGCGGGCGCAGAAGATCCGCGCCGAGAAGGTCCGGGCCGCCCGTGAGGCCGAGCGCAAGCGGCTGAACACCTTCGTCGCCCCGATCGCGCACTCCTACGTCTCCACCGCCTACCAGGCGAGCAGCTCCCTGTGGAGCTCCGGAGCGCACACCGGGATCGACTTCCACGCGGCCGGCGGCACGGCCGTCCACGCGGTGGGCTCCGGCACGGTCGTCTCCGCGGGCTGGGGCGGCGCGTACGGCAACCAGGTCGTGATCCGCATGGCCGACGGCATGTACACCCAGTACGGCCACCTGTCGTCCATCGGCGTCGTGGTGGGCCAGAAGGTCGTCCCGGGCCAGCAGATCGGCCTGTCCGGGGCCACGGGCCACGTCACCGGCCCGCACCTGCACTTCGAGGCGCGCACGACCCCCGAGTACGGCTCGGACGTGGACCCCGTCGCCTACCTCCGCAAGCACGGCGTGAACGTCTGACACCGACCGCACGGCTGTCCGAGGCCCCGGCTCACCGAGCCGGGGCTTTCGCTGTTTTTCCCGGTGTCCGCCGGACCGCTGTCCAAAAAATAGCCATGAATTAGGGTCCGCCGTCGGAAATTCCGGCTCATTGGAATAGAGTCGCGGAACACACGTCCATCGTCGACGTTTCACCGGGATGAAGGCGGAGGTCGGTCATGCGTATTCCGGCGCACTCGGTGTGCACGGCCATCCGGGACGACATCGTCGCGGGGGTCCACGAGCGCGGCAGCCGCCTCACCGAGGAAGTCCTGGCCCGCCGCTACGGCGTCTCGCGCGTCCCCGTGCGCGAGGCCCTGCGCACCCTGGAGGCCGAGGGCTTCGTGGTGACGCGCCGGCACGCGGGCGCGTGCGTGGCCGAGCCGACCGAGCAGGAGGCCGCCGACCTGCTGGAGATGCGGACGCTGCTGGAGCCGCTGGGCGCCGCCCGGGCAGCCCAGCGGCGCACGGAGGCCCATCTGAAGGTGCTGCGCGGTCTGGTCCGGCTGGGCCAGGAGCGGGCCCGCAGGGGCGGCAACGAGGACCTGCGCTCGCTGGGCGGCTGGTTCCACGAGACGCTCGCCCAGGCCTCCGGCAGCGCCTCGCTGACCTCGGTGCTCACCCAGCTGCGGCACAAGATCGCGTGGATGTACACGGTGGAGGCGCCGGTCAGCCCGGTCGAGTCCTGGACGGAGCACGCTGCCATCGTGGACGCGGTGGCCCGCGGCGACGCCGAGCGCGCGCGGGCGCTCACGACGCTGCACGCCGAGCGCGCGACGGGCGCGCACCGGCTGCGGTTCTCTTTCGCCGTGGAGCGCGTGAGGACTTCGCAACCTGCCGTAAACATGTCGGGCCCGCGGCATTAACAAGCGCACCGTATACAAAGGAGAGCTATTTTTGGGCCGGGTAATTCCTGCTGCCCGAATTCGTCGTGCGAGAAATTCCCGGAAGGCGCCGGCCGGCGCGGCGGGGGGTAAACCGACGGCGCATCGGGTCGCGTGCGTCCGCATACGGCGAAGCCGCGCCGCCCCGGAAGGCGAACGCGGCTCCGGCGTTCTGTGCGGTGCCCGCTCAGACGGTCTCGGGCAGCTCTTCCAGGCCCTCGGAGACCAGCTTGGCCAGACGGTCCAGGGCGGCGTCGGCGCCCTCGGCGTCGGAGGCGAGGACGATCTCCTCGCCACCCTGGGCACCCAGGCCCAGGACGGCCAGCATGGAGGCCGCGTTGACGGGGTTGCCCCCGGCCTTGGCGATCGTCACCGGGACGCCTGTGGCCGTGGCGGCTCGGACGAAGATGGAGGCGGGGCGGGCGTGGAGGCCCTCGGCCCAGCCGACGTTGACGCGGCGCTCAGCCATGTGTTGCTGCCCTTCGGTGTTCAGGTTGTCTAGACCAGTTTCCCATACCGTGAAGCGTGTCCGGAGCGGACGTCCGTCCCCTCCGGTGTGGCACCGGACCGCGGCCTCGGTCCGGCGTCCCGTCCTCCACAGACTGCCTCGCGCCGTTGTCGGACGCGAGCCGTACTCTGGGGCCCATGCAGACCTCGGCGGACCGGCAGGACCGGCACCAGTACCCCGCCCACTGGGAGGCGGACGTGGTGCTGCGCGACGGTGGCACCGCACGCATCAGGCCCATCACCGTTGATGACGCCGACCGCCTGGTCAGTTTCTACGAGCAGGTCTCGGACGAGTCGAAGTACTACCGCTTCTTCGCGCCGTACCCGCGGCTCTCCGCCAAGGACGTCCACCGCTTCACGCACCACGACTTTGTGGACCGGGTGGGACTCGCGGCCACCATCGGCGGCGAGTTCATCGCCACCGTACGCTATGACCGCATCGGCACCGACGGCATGCCCGCGTCCGCGCCCGCCGACGAGGCCGAGGTCGCCTTCCTGGTGCAGGACGCCCACCAGGGCCGCGGGGTCGCCTCCGCCCTGCTGGAGCACATCGGGGCCGTCGCGCGCGAGCGGGGCATCCGTCGCTTCGCCGCCGAGGTGCTGCCCGCCAACACCAAGATGATCAAGGTGTTCACGGACGCGGGCTACACCCAGAAGCGCAGCTTCGAGGACGGCGTCGTCCGCCTGGAGTTCGACCTCGAACCCACCGACCGCTCCCTCGCCGTGCAGCGCGCGCGGGAGCAGCGCGCCGAGGCCCGTTCCGTACGGCGGCTCCTCGCGCCCGGCTCCGTCGCCGTCGTCGGCGTCGGCCGCGCCCCCGGCGGGGTGGGCCGCGGCGTCCTCGGCAACCTCCGCGACGCCGGCTACCCCGGCCGCCTGCACGCCGTGAACAAAGCCTTCCCGGACGGCCTCAAGGAGGTCGACGGGGTGCCCGCGCACCGCTCGGTGCGGGACATCGACGGGCCGGTCGACCTGGCCGTCGTCGCCGTACCGGCCGCGCACGTGCCCGCCGTGGTCGCCGAGTGCGGGGAGCACGGCGTCCAGGGGCTCGTCGTGCTCTCCGCCGGCTACGCCGAGAGCGGGCCCGAGGGGCGCGAGCGGCAACGGGCCCTCGTGCGGGCCGCGCGCGCGTACGGCATGCGGATCATCGGCCCGAACGCCTTCGGCATCATCAACACCGCCCGGGACGTCCGGCTGAACGCCTCGCTCGCCCCCGAGATGCCCCGCCCCGGCCCCATCGGACTGTTCGCCCAGTCCGGTGCCATCGGCATCGCCCTGCTCTCCCGGCTGCACCGGCGCGGCGGAGGGGTCACCGGCGTCACCGGCGTCTCCACCTTCGTGTCCGCCGGCAACCGCGCGGACGTCTCCGGCAACGACGTCCTCCAGTACTGGTACGACGACCCCGAGACCGACGTCGTCCTCATGTACCTGGAGTCGATCGGCAACCCCCGCAAGTTCACCCGCCTCGCCCGGCGGACGGCGGCGGCCAAACCGCTCGTGGTGGTGCAGGGGACCGGCACGGCACCGCAGGGACACGCGGTAC
Organism: Streptomyces sp. NPDC047841; assembly: GCF_040704085.1. Taxonomy (NCBI): domain Bacteria; kingdom Bacillati; phylum Actinomycetota; class Actinomycetes; order Kitasatosporales; family Streptomycetaceae; genus Streptomyces; species Streptomyces sp. NPDC047841. The sequence goes on along the minus strand of NZ_JBEYRP010000001.1, from coordinate 485,357 downwards.
GGGCCACCCGGCTGCCGTACGAGACCGTCTCCGCGCTCCTCCGGCAGGCCGGTGTGATCCGGGTCGACACGATCACCGAGCTGGTCGACGCGGGCCTGCTGCTCGCGCGCCAGCCGCTGCCCGTCGGACCGCGCGTGGCCATCCTGGGCAACTCCGAGTCGCTGGGCGTGCTGACCTACGACCGGTGCCTCGCCGAGGGACTGCGGCCCGCGCGGCCGGTCGACCTGACGACCGGGGCGACGGCGGAGGACTTCCACCGGGCGCTCGCCGCCGCGCTGTCCGACGGCACGAACGACGCCGTCGTCGTCACGGCGATCCCCGCGATAGGGGAGAGCTCGCCCGGGGACGCCGAACTGGCGGAGGCGCTGCGGTCGGCCGCGGCGGCGGTGCCGGGCAAGCCGGTGCTCGTGGTGCACGTGGAGCTGGGGGGACTGGCGGAAGCGCTGTCGGCGGCGGCGAGCACCGCACCGGGAGCCGTCGAGAAGGCGCCCGGCACCGAGGGCGCGGCTGCCCCCGCCCCGCTCACCACCCCGCCCGAGGGCACCCACCTCATCCCCGCCTACCCCGCCGCCGAACGGGCCGTCCGCGCCCTCGCCGAAGCCGTGAAGTACGCGCAGTGGCGGCGGGAGGCGGCCGATCCCGGGAAGGTGCCGGAGTACGACGACATCGACGAGAAGGGGGCCGCCCGGCTGATCGGCGAGCTCCTCGCGCGCGGGCAGGGGCTCACCATCTCCGACGCGGAGACCTGTGAGCTGCTCGCCAAGTACGGCATACCCGTGCGCCGGGCCCTGCCCGCGCTCACCCCGGACGCCGCCGTCGAGGCCGCCCGCGCGCTCGGCTACCCGGTCGCCCTCAAGGCCACCGCCCCGCACCTCAGGCACCGCGCCGACCTGGGCGGTGTCCGCCTCGACCTCGCGGACGAGGAGCAACTGCTGCGGGCGTACGCCGAATTGACCGAGCTGTTCGGGCAGCCGGAGGAGCTGCGGCCGGTGGTGCAGGGCATGGCGCCGCGCGGCGTCGACACGGTCGTACGGGCCGTGATCGACCCGGCGGCCGGCGCCGTGCTGTCCTTCGGCCTCGCCGGGGCCGCCTCGCAGCTGCTCGGCGACATGGCCCACCGGCTCATCCCCGTCACCGACCGGGAGGCGACCGCGCTGGTGCGCTCGATCCGGACGGCACCGCTGCTGTTCGGCTGGCGCGGCTCCACCCCGGTGGACACCCCGGCCCTGGAGGAACTGCTGCTGCGGGTGTCGCGGCTGGTCGACGATCACCCGGAGGTGGTCGCGGTCACCCTGGAGCCGGTCGTCGTCGCCCCCCACGGCGCCAGCGTGCTCGGCGCCACCGTACGGCTCGCGCCGCCGCCCGCCCGTGACGACCTCGGCCCGCGCACCCTGCCGGCCTACTGAGCGGGGCGGGGGCCACATGGACACCGCCGCAGCGGGTGGGACGGGGACCATCGCCTGCGCACGCGGGGTGGCCGCACCCGCCCGCCGGATACGACAGACGGCCCGCGGACGCCGGGAACCGGGAGGCCGTGCCGGCGAAGCGCTGGGGTTCCGGCCGGGGCCCGTGCCGACGCCCCCGCGCGCCGACGTACGGGCCGGCACCGGTTGTGCGACTGGCCCGGACTCCCCTTGCCCACGGATTAGGATGGACGCCATGGCCAAGACCAGTACGACGACCCAGGGGCTGCGCGCGGCGATCGAGCGCAGCGGCTACTACCCGGCCCTCGTGGCCGAGGCGGTGGAGGCCGCAGTGGGCGGCGAGCCCATCCGGTCGTACCTGGTCCACCAGGAGACCACGTTCGACCAGAACGAGGTGCGCCGGCACGTCACCGTGCTGGTCCTGACCGGCAACCGCTTCATCGTCAGCCACACCGACGAGCAGGCCGCCGACAGCACCTCCCCGACGCCGTACGCCACCACCTCCACCGAGTCCGTGAAGCTCGACCGGATCTCCTCGGTCGTGGTCAGCCGGGTCGTCGCGAACCCCGAGCAGTACACGCCGGGCACCCTGCCCCGCGAGGTCGTGCTGACCATCGGCTGGGGCGCGGTCAGCCGCATCGACCTGGAGCCCGCCGCCTGCGGCGACCCCAACTGCGACGCCGACCACGGCTACACGGGCAGCTCCACGGCGGACGACCTCAGCCTGCGCGTCAGCGAGGCCGGGGACGGCCCGGAGACGGTGCGCCAGGCGCTCGCCTTCGCGCAGGCCATCTCGGAGGCGACCGCGGACGTCACGCGCTGATGTCCCAGCTCTCCGCCTGGGACCACCCGGAACCCCTCGCCCTCGACACCGCGCCGCTGCCCGAGTACGGCAGCGGCTCCCTCGCCGACCTGCTGCCCACCCTGGCCGCCGGCATGGGCGTGCCCGGCCTGACCGCCACGATCGGGGAACTGACCCCCGCCGACCGGGTCTGCGTCTTCCTGGTCGACGGCCTCGGCTGGGAGCAGCTGAGGGCGCACCCGGACGAGGCCCCGTTCCTGACCTCCCTGCTCGGCAGCTCACGCGGCGGCACCGGCCGCCCGCTCACCGCCGGCTACCCGGCGACCACCGCGACCTCCCTCGCCTCCGTCGGCACCGGCCTGCCGCCCGGCGCCCACGGCCTGCCCGGCTACGCCGTGCGCAACCCGGACACCGGCGCGCTGATGAACCAGCTCCGCTGGCAGCCGTACACCGAACCGCACACCTGGCAGCCGTACCCCACCGTCTTCGAGCTCGCCCACCGGGCCGGGGTGCACGCCGCCCAGGTGTCCTCGCCCGCCTTCCAGCACACCCCGCTCACCAAGGTGGCGCTCAGCGGCGGCAGCTTCCACGGACGGCTCACCGGCGAGGAGCGCATGGACCTCGCGGCCGGGCAACTGGCCGCCGCGGACCGCGCGCTGGTGTACACGTACTACGCCGAACTGGACGGTTCCGGACACCGCTACGGCATCGCCTCCGACACCTGGCGCGGCCAGCTGATGTACGTCGACCGGCTCGTCCAGCGCCTCGCGGAACAACTGCCGCCCCGCAGCGCCCTCTACGTCACCGCCGACCACGGCATGGTCGACATCCCGTTCGACGAGCGGCACCGCATCGACTTCGACGAGGACTGGGAACTGCGCGCCGGGGTCGCCCTGCTGGGCGGCGAGGGCCGCGCCCGGCACGTGTACGCGGTGCCGGGCGCCGAGAACGACGTGCTGACGGTGTGGCGCGAGGTGCTCGGGGAGCAGTTCTGGGTGGCCTCGCGGGACGAGGCCGTCGCGGCCGGCTGGTTCGGACGGCCCGGCGAGTGCGACGAGCGCGTGTACCCGCGGATCGGGGACGTGGTCGCCGCCGCGCACGACGACGTCCTGATCATCGCGTCCGAACGGGAGCCCAAGGAGTCGGCGCTGGTCGGCAACCACGGCTCGATGACCCCGGCCGAGCAGCTGGTCCCGCTGCTCGAAGTACGCTCCTGAACCGTCCCCGCCCCCCGTCTTCCGCGACTCGCCGAAAGGTGCTCAACTCCTCATGCCCGAGCTGGTGTTCTTCTCCGGAACGATGGACTGCGGGAAGTCGACGCTGGCTCTGCAGATCGAGCACAACCGTTCCGCGCGCGGCCTGGCCGGCATGATCTTCACCCGGGACGACCGCGCCGGCGAGGGCAAGCTGTCCTCCCGGCTGGGCCTGGTGACGGACGCGGTGGAGGTCGAGGACCGCCAGGACCTGTACGCCTATCTGGTGGACCACCTCTCGCGCGGCGGCCGGGCCGACTACGTGATCGCGGACGAGGCGCAGTTCCTCGCCCCCGAGCAGATCGACCAGCTCGCGCGCGTGGTGGACGATCTCGGCCTGGACGTCTTCGCCTTCGGCATCACCACCGACTTCCGCTCCAAGCTGTTCCCCGGCTCCCAGCGGCTGGTGGAGCTGGCCGACCGGATCGAGGTGCTCCAGGTGGAGGCGCTGTGCTGGTGCGGCGCCCGCGCCACGCACAACGCCCGCACGATAGACGGTGAGATGGTGGTCGAGGGCGCCCAGGTGGTCGTCGGCGACGTCAACCAGTCGGCGGGCCAGGTCGGCTACGAGGTGCTGTGCCGGCGCCACCACCGGCGCCGGATGACCGCGGCGACGGCCCGCGCGGCGGCCCTGTCCCCGGACGTGCTGCCCGTGGCGCCCTCCGGAGCCCCCTGACCGCTCAGCGCGGCTCCTGGACCACCGAGAACTCGGCGCCCTCCGGGTCCGCCACCGTCGCCAGCCGCCCGTGCGGGCCGTCGTGGGCCGGCTTGAGGATGCGGCCGCCCAGGCCGGTGACCTGCCGGAGCGTTTCGGCGAGGTCGGCCACCTCGAAGTACGTCCGCCAGTACGGCCCCCGGTCCCGGGGCAGCGCGTGGCCCACGCCGTGCAGCCCCGCCACCGGACGGCCGTCGAGGCGCAGGGTCAGGTAGTCGAAGTCGGCGGAGACCACCGGCTCCTCCTCGTAGCCGAACACGCTCCGGTAGAACTTGGCGACGCTCTCCGTCTCCAGGGTGACCAGTTCGTTCCAGACGGGCGTGCCGGGGACGCCGGTGACCGGCGTGCCGAGGTGCACGGAGCCCTGCCAGATCCCGAACACCGCGCCGGAGGGGTCGGAGGCGATGGCCATCCGTCCGGCCTCGGCGGCGTCCAGCGGCCCGACGGCCAGCGTGCCGCCGCACAGCCGTACGGTGTCCGCGGTGCGGTCCACGTCGTCCGAGGCGAAGTACGGCGTCCAGGCGACCGGCAGCCGGCGGTCCGGCGGCAACTGGCCCATGCCGGCGACCTCGTGTCCGTCCAGCAGCGCCCGCACATACGGCCCGAGCTGCTGCGGGCCCGGCAGGAACTCCCAGCCGAACAGCTCACCGTAGAACTCCTCGGTGGCGTCCAACGCGTGCACCATCAGGCTCACCCAGCAGGGTGTGCCGGGCACACGCCGCGCGTGCGGACCGGCCGGCTCCCGTGCCTCGGTCATCGATCACTCTCTCCCCGGCCCCTCGTGGTGGCCGTGTCGCTTCCGCTCCCCGGAAGGGTGTCCGCGCTGGTGGCGCGTACGCCCGTGCCGGCGACCGCGTCCTTCGGGGTGCCGCGGGGCCGTACCGCGCCGCTCGCCCGTACCTCCGGAAGGATGCCCGGTCTGCCGTCTTTCGCCGTTTCTTGACGATGGCCGGCGGGTGTCCGTCGGCAGTACAGCACGTGCACGATCACCTACGTGCTGTGATCGAGGCTGTCCGGCCGAGCAGAGTAGCGGGACCTGGACGCCGCGGCCACCCCTGGCGTAAGGATGGACGCCATGACAGCCATCATCACCGCATCCGAACTCGCACACGAGCTGACCGCCGGCGACCCGCCGGTGCTGCTGGACGTGCGCTGGCAGCTGAGCACGGCGAAGGCGGGCGCGCCGCCCTTCGACGGGCGGGCCGAGTACGCGGCCGGTCACCTCCCCGGCGCGGTCTTCGTCGACCTGGACCGCGAGCTGGCCGCCGCGCCCGGCGTGCACGGCCGGCACCCGCTGCCCGATCTGGCGGAGTTCGGTGCCGCGATGCGCCGCGCGGGCGTGTCGGCGGGTCGGACGGTCGTGGTGTACGACGCCGGCCAGGGCTGGGCCGCCGCGCGCGCGTGGTGGCTGCTGCGCTGGACGGGTCACCCGGACGTGCGGGTGCTCGACGGAGGGTTGCCGTCCTGGGAGGGCGAGCTGTCCACCGAGGTGCCGGCCCCTGCCGAGGGCGACTTCGAGCCGGTGCCGGGCGCGCCGGGGCTGCTGGACGCGGACGGTGCCGCGGCACTCGCCCGCACGGGTGTGCTGCTGGACGCGCGCGCGGGGGAGCGGTACCGCGGTGAGGTCGAGCCGATCGACCGGGTCGGCGGGCACATTCCGGGCGCGGTGTCGGCGCCGACTGCGGAGAACGTGGGCCCGGACGGCCGTTTCCTGCCCGCGGCGGAGCTGAGGGACCGCTTCAAGGCCCTGGGGGTGTCCGAGGACACCGAGGTGGGCGTGTACTGCGGTTCGGGCGTCTCCGCCGCCCACGAGGTCCTCGCGCTGGCGGTGGCGGGCATTCCGGCCGCCCTGTACGTCGGTTCCTGGTCCGAGTGGTCCGCGGACCCGTCCCGGCCGGTGGCGGTGGGGGCGGACCCGCAGTAGCCGGACAGCCGGGAGAGGGGGCACGCGCGCGTGCCCCCTCTTCGGCGGAACCGTCCTACTCCTGCTTCTTGCGGCGCGTGCCGAACACGATCTCGTCCCAGCTCGGGACGGCGGCGCGGCGGCCGGGGCGGACGCCGTCGGCCTCGGCCTGGCGGTCGGTCGCGCCGATGAGCCGGTCGCGGTGGCTGCCGACGGAGCGCGGCATCAGGACGTCCGCGTAGGCGGAGCCGGCGGACGCGGCGGGTGCCGGCGGTTCCTCGGCGGCGGGCTCCTCCTCGGCGTCCTCCGAGGGCTCCGACGGGCGTTCCGGGACCACCAGGTCCCCCCGGAAGCTCGGCACGGCCTCCAGCAGGCTGGTCAGCGAGTCGCGTTCGCCCGTGCTCTCCTCGGCCGGCTCCGGCGACTGCGCGGGCAGACTGGGCCGTTCCCGGTCGCTGCGTTCGAGAGCGCGGTCCATGGTGCGCTCGCGCGGCAGCCGGGCGATCCGCGGGACGAACGGGAAGCTCGGCTCCGGCACGGCGAGGTCGTCGGACTCGCCGATCAGCGACCGCGCCTCGTCGTCGACGGCCTGGACGAGCCGCCGGGGCGGGTCGTACGTCCAGCTCGCCGAGTGCGGTTCACCCGCGACCCGATAGACGAGGAGCACTTCCCAGGTGCCGTCGTCGCGGCGCCAGGAGTCCCACTGCACGGTGTCCTTCTCGGCGCCGCGCAGCAGCAGCCGCTCCTGCACGGCCTCGCCGAGCAGCGGGCCGGAGTTCTCGCCGGGGCGGCGGACCGGGGTCTTGCGGGCCCGCTCGGCCATGAAGGCGCGTTCGGCCAGCACCGGCCCCTCGAAGCGCCGTACCCGGTCGACGGGGATGCCGGCGAGCTGCGCGACCTCTTCCGCCGTGGCACCGGCCCGTATCCGCGCCTGGATGTCGCGCGGCCGCAGATGGCTCTCGACCTCGATCTCGATCTGGCCGAGGCGGGGCCGGTCGCCGCGGACGGCGGCGCGCAGCCGTTCGTCGATCGGAAGCGTGTACTCCGTAGAGTCGGCAGCCTTCAGCACCAGCCGTGTGCCGTCATTCGAGACGGCCACGACACGCAGTTCGGGCATGGGGACCTCCCGGGTGGTGCCTGCCGACGTCACGTGCGTCGCTGCTTCCGCTAGTCGAGTGTGGCCTGCCCGGGTGCAGCCTGCCACAACCTTGCCGAGTTGCCCGGCGTGTCGGGCACGGGCCCTGGACCGCCGTTATGGCACGGTTACCTGTTCGCAACGCTAAGTGACCAACTGCGTCACCCTGTGCAACTAGCCCCCTCCCGGCGATCCTGCAAGGCCGCGGGCACCCTGACGGGAGACCGGACCCAGGGCTCGCAACAGTACTCCATTCGGACCACGTGCGTGGATTGGCGCGCCGCCCAACTTCTGGCAAGGGGTGCGACTTGGCCGTCCGCAAGCGGTTTTGTGGATCATGAACGTGGCGAACTTCACGCAATCGCCAGAAACGGAACTAATGGTTTCGTTCGTACGTCCCTTTCTCGTGTGGTCGGCCGGCCAATGTCGGCAACTGCGGCAAGTGCTCCAAGAGGTGCGGGAAAGGCAGGCAAGTCCCGGGTATGCGTGAGACGCCCGATACGGGTCGGAAGCGGATCGACCTGAACGTCCCCCAGGTCGCGGGCAGCGCCCTCGCGGCGGTGGTGGCGGCCAAACTGGCCTCGTACTTCGGGGTGTACGGCACGATCCTCGGCGCCGGCGTCGTCAGCATCGTCGCCACCTGCGGCGGATCGGTCTTCCAGCACTTCTTCAAGCGGACCGGGGAGCAGCTCCGGGAGAAGACCGTGGTGGCGGCCCGGCCGCAGGAGGACCGGGGAGCGCGGGTACCGGGGCGGCGGAGGTCCCTGCCGCCGGGCGAGTTCACCGAGGGCACCGTCTACCGCGCGCGGGCCACGGGCCGCCGCCGGCCGCTGGTCGCCGCCGCTCTGGTCTTCGGGGTCACGCTGGCCGGCATCACGGCGTACGAGCTGGTCTCCGGGAACAGCTTCAGCGGCGGTACGGGCACGACGGTCAGCGACGCGGTCACCGGCCGGGGCTCCTCCGGCGCCGCGTCCGGCCGGACGCCGGCCCCTTCGCGCACCACCTCCCCGGAGCACACGCCGTCCACCGGCGACGGCACGGGTCACGGCACGTCCCCGGCGCCCGGCGGCTCACCCGGCGGCCGGCCGACCGGGCAGCCGGACGCCGAGCGGAGCGGGGAACCGGGCGGCGGCCCGGCGACTCCGGTCCCCACGCCCAGTGCCCCCAGCGCGTCCGCCACGACGCCTACGCCCCCAGAACCCTCCGCAGATAGTCGTTCTGGAACAGCCTCTCCGGGTCCAGACGGTCCCGCAGCGCCGTGAACTCGCCGAAGCGCGGGTACACCCGGGAGAAGTACTCCGCGTCCCGCGTGTGCACCTTGCCCCAGTGCGGGCGCCCTTCGTGCGCGGTGAAGATCCGCTCGGCGGCCGTGAAGTACGCCTGGTACGGCGTGCCCCGGAACATGTGGACGGCGATGTAGGCGCTGTCCCGGCCGGAGGCGGTGGACAGGGTGATGTCGTCGGCCGGCGCGGTGCGCACCTCGACCGGGAAACTGACGCGCAGCCCGGAGCGGTCCACCATGGCCTTCAGTGCGCGCAGCGTCTCCACCAGGGCCGCGCGCGGGACGGCGTACTCCATCTCCACGAAGCGCACCCGGCGCGGTGAGGTGTAGACCCGGTACGGGATGTCCGTGTACGTCCGCGCGGACAGGGCCCTGCTGGAGACCTGCGCGATCGCCGGAACGGTCGCCGGGACCGCGCGGCCGACCCACTGGGCCACCTGGAAGACGCCGTTGGAGAGGAACTCGTCCTCGAACCAGCCCGCGAGCCGGCCCACCGGCTGCTCGGGGCCGGCGCTGCGGTTGTTCCGCTTGGTGTTGGTGTTGCCGGTGTGCGGGAACCAGTAGAACTCGAAGTGTTCGTTCTCGGCCCACAGCTGGTCGAACTCGGCGAGGACCCGCTCGAAGGACATGGGTTCCTCGCGCGCGGTGAGCAGGAAGAGCGGCTCCACGGCGAAGGTGATCGCGGTGACGACGCCCAGGGCGCCGAGGCCGATGCGGGCCGCCGCGAAGACCTCCGGGTTCTCCTTCTCGGAACAGGTGAGCACCGAGCCGTCGGCCGTGACCAGTTCCAGTGCCTTGATCTGGGCGGCGATGGAGCCCGACGTGCGGCCGGTGCCGTGGGTGCCCGTGCTGGTGGCCCCCGACACTGTCTGCTCCATGATGTCGCCCATGTTGGTGAGCGAGAGGCCCTCGCGCGCGAGGGCGGCGTTGAGTCTCTTGAGCGGAGTGCCCGCCTCCGCCGTGACCGTCATGGACGCCCGGTCGATGGTGCGTATACCGGTCAACAGTTGAGGGCGTATCAACACACCGTCGGTGACGGCGATCGAGGTGAAGGAGTGCCCGGTGCCGACCGCCTTCACCTTCAGGCCGTCCTCCCGGGCCCGGAGCACCGCACCGGCCAGCTCCTCCACGGAGGCCGGCGTGACCTGCCGGGCGGGCCGGGCGGAGACAGTGCCGCCCCAGTTACGCCAGGTGCCGTTCTTCCCGCTCGCTGTGCTGCTCAACGGTGCCTCCCCGACCCGCGGCCGGCCTGCGCAGCCGGCGGTACCCGAGGAAACCGACCGCGACCGCGACGGCCCCGGACACGGCCGGAACCCCGTACCCGGCCCGTGCCCCGGCCGCGTCGATCACCCAGCCGGCCACGGAGGAGCCGGCCGCGATGCCGACGGCGAGGCCGGTGCTCACCCAGGTCATGCCCTCGGTGAGCTGCGCGCGCGGTACGTGCTCTTCGATGAGGGACATCGTCGTGATCATCGTCGGTGCGATGGACAGCCCCGCCACGAACAGCGCCACGGCCAGAAGCGGCAGGTTTCCGACCAGTAGGAGGGGGATCATACTCACGGCCATCGCCGCCACGCCCAGCAACCAGCGTCGCTCGGGCGCACCGCTCAGGCGCAGCAGTCCGAAGACCACGCCGGCGACGCACGAACCGGCCGCGTACAGCGCCAGGACCAGGCTCGCGGCGCCCTTGTGGCCGCGCTCGTCGGCGAAGGCGACGGTGACCACGTCCACGGCTCCGAAGATCGCGCCGGTCGCCGCGAAGGTCGCCACCAGCACCTGGAGCCCCGGCGCGCGCAGGGCGCTGCCGCCGCCCCGCCGCTCGCGCGGATGCGGTTCCGGCTCGGTGGCGCGCTGGGAGGTCAGCCACAGCACGCCGGCCAGCAAGAAGCAGGCGGCGAGCAGTGGGCCCGCCTCCGGGAACCAGGCCGTGGACAGGCCGATGGAGAGGATCGGCCCGAAGATGAAGCACACCTCGTCGACGACCGACTCGAACGAGTAGGCGGTGTGCAGCTTCGGGGTGCCCCGGTACAGCGCGGCCCAGCGGGCCCGGATCATCGCGCCCAGGCTCGGCACCGAGCCGATCCCGGCCGCGGAGACGAACAGCACCCAGTCCGGCCACCCGAAGTGGGCGGCGAGCAGCAGCCCGGCCGCCGCGAGCAGGGCCACCAGGGTCGCGGGGCGCAGCACCCGGCGCTGCCCGTGCCGGTCCACCAGGCGGGAGATCTGCGGGCCGATCGCCGCGGCGGACAGCGCGACGGTGGCCGACAGGGCGCCCGCCAGGCCGTAGCGCCCGGTGAGCTGGGAGACCATCGTGACGACGCCGATGCCCATCATCGACAACGGCATCCGCCCGATGAATCCCGCGGCGGAGAAGGCCTTGGTGCCGGGCTCGGCGAACAGGGCTCTGTAGGGGCTGGGCACGTGGTCTCCGAAGCGGATCAGTAAGGCGCGAATGCGGCTCATACAGCTTACGAGTTAGGGCAACCTAATCGCACTCGATATGACCGCTGGACAAACAGCAACGAATCGGCCGGTAGTCGACTTTTCACCCCCGCTGTTTCCCCGCTGTCGGTGCCTGGTGGGAGGATCGACCCATGCCAGACGCGCTCGATCCCACCCCGTACGACGCCCTGCTCCTGCTCTCCTTCGGCGGCCCCGAAGGGCCGGACGACGTGGTCCCGTTCCTGGAGAACGTCACGCGCGGGCGCGGTATCCCCAAGGAACGTCTCAAGGAGGTCGGGCAGCACTACTTCCTGTTCGGCGGGGTCAGCCCCATCAACGCCCAGAACCGCGCCCTGCTGGACGCCCTGCGCAAGGACTTCGCCGAGCACGGCCTGGACCTGCCGGTCTACTGGGGCAACCGCAACTGGGCGCCGTACCTGACGGACACCCTGCGCGAGATGGTCGCCGACGGCCGTCGCCGCGTCCTGGTCCTCGCCACCAGCGCCTACGCCTCCTACTCGGGCTGCCGCCAGTACCGGGAGAACCTCGCCGACGCGCTGGCCGCCCTGGAGGCCGAGGGCCTGGAGCTGCCGAGGATCGACAAGCTGCGGCACTACTTCAACCACCCCGGCTTCGTCGAACCCATGATCGACGGTGTGCTGCGCTCCCTCGCCGACCTCCCCGAGGACGTCCGCGCGGGTGCCCACATCGCCTTCACCACCCACTCCATCCCGACCTCCGCCGCCGACACCTCCGGCCCCGTCGAGGCCCACGGCGAGGGCGGCGCCTACGTCGAGCAGCACCTGGACGTGGCCCGGCTGATCGCCGACGCCGTCCGCGAGCGCACCGGCGCCGACCACCCCTGGCGGCTCGTCTACCAGTCCCGCTCCGGCGCCCCGCACATCCCCTGGCTGGAGCCGGACATCTGCGACCACCTGGAGGAGCGGCACGCCGCCGGTGTCCCGGCCGTCGTCATGGCCCCCATCGGCTTCGTCTCCGACCACATGGAGGTCCTCTACGACCTCGACACCGAGGCGACGGCCAAGGCCGCGGAGCTGGGCCTGCCGGTGCGCCGCTCGGCCACCGTGGGCGCCGACCCGCGGTTCGCCGCCGCCGTCCGCGAGCTGATCGTGGAGCGCGCCGCCGTGGAACGCGGCCAGGAGACCGCCCCCTGCGCCCTGGGCGCGCTCGGCCCCAGCCACCACGTCTGCCCGGTCGGCTGCTGCCCGGCCCGCGCCCCGCGCCCCGCCGCCGCGGGCGCCGACAGCCCCTACGCGTGAGGAGACCCGTGACCGACGCCCTGCACCGGGACCTGCTCGGACTGGCCCAGGAGGCCGCCCGCCGCGCCGGCGCGCTGCTGCGCGACGGCCGCCCCGCCGACCTGGCCGTGGCGAAGACCAAGTCCAGCCCCATCGACGTCGTCACCGAGATGGACATCGCGGCGGAGAAGCTGATCACCGATCTGATCTCCGGGCAGCGCCCCGACGACGGCTTCCTCGGCGAGGAGGGAGCCTCCGTCGAGGGCACGAGCGGCATCCGCTGGGTGATCGACCCGCTGGACGGCACCGTCAACTACCTGTACGGCCTGCCGACCTGGGCGGTGTCCATCGCCGCCGAGCAGGACGGCGAGACCGTCGTCGGGGTCGTCGCCGCTCCGATGCGCGGCGAGACGTACCACGCGGTGCGCGGCGGCGGCGCGTGGGCCACGGGCGCGTGGCAGGGCGAGCGGGCGCTCGCCTGCCGGCCCGCGCCCCCGCTGGACCAAGCCCTGGTCTCCACCGGCTTCAACTACGTCACCGAGGTCCGCGCCCACCAGGCCGGGATCGCCGCGCGGCTGATCCCCCTCCTGCGGGACATCCGGCGCGGCGGTTCGGCGGCGATCGACCTGTGCGACGTGGCCTGCGGCCGGCTCGACGGGTACTACGAGCGGGGGCTCAACGCGTGGGACTTCGCGGCGGGGGACCTCATCGCCCGGGAGGCCGGTGCGCTGACCGGTGGACGGCCCGGTGAGCGGCCGTCGCGGGATCTGACCGTGGCCGGGTCGCCGGGCGTCTTCGAGCCCCTCCAGCGGCTGCTGGAGGACTTCGGCGCCTGGCACGACTGACCCGGGTCGAGCGGGCACACGAAGGGACCCCGGCGCTGGATTCGCCGGGGTCCCTCCGCGTGCCCTGCCGGGCCGTTCAGACGCGTGACGCGCCGACCTCCACACCGTGTTCGGCGGCGAGGCGTTGCAGGTCTTCGAGTTCTGCCTGCTCCACCTCGGCGAGGAAGTCGTCGCCCTCGTCACGAGCCCGAGACAGGTCGGACTCGGTCGCCCTTATGCGCTGCAGAAGTCCTGCGGTGAAAGCGTCCATGCTGCGCCCCCTCGTCCAGGGTCGTGGGTCGGTGGCACGGGGGTGTGCCGTTCAGAAGGGGCGATCACGTCTCTCGCGGGTGCCCAGCGCTGCCCGGGCTGGGCGGCGACGGTGCCGGACATCCGCGCCCGCTCTGCGAAGCGGAGGCCGAAGTACCGCATGGTGCTGCGGCACATGCAGAGCGTGATCGCGGGGTGTAAAGCCGTCCTCCCCCCGCTCCCCTCTGGAGAAACCTCAACCTGAGGAGAAAATCTCGTATTCCCGCCCCGGACCTCCGTTCCCGCGGTCCGGTCCAGCGGTCCGGACACCGCCTTACAGCCGACTTATGGCCGAAAAGGGCAGGATGGGGGTCACATCCACGGACACCCCTGCCCGCACGCGCCCGCGGCGCGTCCTCGCGGGTGGACACAGGAAGGACAAGCGACGTGCGCGTACTCGTCGTCGAGGACGAGCAGCTGCTCGCCGATGCGGTGGCCACCGGACTGCGCCGGGAGGCCATGGCCGTCGACGTCGTGTACGACGGTGCGGCCGCTCTGGAACGCATCGGCGTCAACGACTACGACGTGGTCGTCCTCGACCGCGACCTCCCGCTCGTCCACGGCGACGACGTCTGCCGCAAGATCGTCGAGCTGGGCATGGCCACGCGTGTGCTCATGCTCACCGCCTCCGGCGACGTCAGCGACCGCGTCGAGGGCCTGGAGATCGGCGCCGACGACTACCTGCCCAAGCCGTTCGCCTTCAGCGAGCTGATCGCGCGCGTCCGTGCCCTCGGCCGCCGGACCAGCGTGCCGCTGCCGCCGGTCCTGGAGCGCGCCGGCATCAAGCTCGACCCCAACCGCCGGGAGGTCTTCCGCGACGGCAAGGAGGTACAGCTCGCGCCCAAGGAGTTCGCGGTGCTGGAGGTGCTGATGCGCAGCGAGGGCGCCGTCGTCTCGGCGGAGCAGCTGCTGGAGAAGGCCTGGGACGAGAACACCGACCCGTTCACCAACGTGGTGCGCGTGACGGTGATGACCCTGCGCCGCAAGCTGGGCGAGCCGCCCGTCATCGTCACCGTCCCCGGCTCCGGCTACCGGATCTGATCCCCGTGGCCACGACACCCGCACCGCCCCACGCGCCCCCGAAGCCCACCTGGGACCCCAGAAGGCCGCAGCCGCCGTTCCCGTGGCTGCGCCCCACCATCCGCATACGGCTGACGCTGCTCTACGGCGGCATGTTCCTGATCGCCGGCATCCTGCTGCTGTCGATCATCTATCTGCTGGCCGCACAGGCGATCAGCACCGGCAACCAGCCGCTGTTCAAGATCGTAAGCGGTTCGGCGATCAAGGTCACCAGCGACAACTGCCCCGCGGTCACCGCGATCAACTCCGGGCCGGTGCCGCTGTCGGACTTCAACGACGCCATCGCCCACTGCGTGGACCAGCAGCGCCAGGCGGCCCTGGACAACCTGCTCAGCCGCTCCCTGCTGGCGCTCCTGGGCCTCGCCGTGATCGCCTTCGCGTTCGGCTACGCGATGGCGGGCCGTGTGCTCTCCCCGCTCGGCCGGATCACCCGTACCGCCCGCCAGGTCGCCGGCTCGGACCTCTCCCGCCGGATCGAGCTGGACGGCCCGGACGACGAGCTGAAGGAGCTGGCCGACACCTTCGACGACATGCTGGAGCGGCTGGAGCGGGCCTTCACCGCCCAGCAGCGCTTCGTCGGCAACGCCTCGCACGAACTGCGCACCCCGCTCGCGATCAACCGCACGCTCCTCGAAGTGCACCTGTCGGACCCGAACGCGCCGGTGGAACTCCAGCAGCTCGGCAAGACCCTGCTCGCCACCAACGAGCGCAGCGAACAGCTGGTCGAGGGGCTGCTGCTGCTCGCCCGCAGTGACAACCAGATCGTCGAGCGCAAACCGGTCGACCTGGCCGAGGTCGCCACGCAGGCCGTCGACCAGGTGCACGCCGAGGCCGATACCAAGGGCGTGAAGATCCGCGGTGAGCGCAAGCCCGCCGTGGTCCAGGGCAACGGCGTGCTGCTGGAACGGATCGCGCTGAACCTCGTCCAGAACGCCGTGCGGTACAACGTGCCGGAGGACGGCTGGGTCGAGGTGGACACCGAGATCGAGCACGGGCAGGCCGTGCTGACCGTCACGAACACCGGGCCGGTCGTGCCGGCGTACGAGATCGACAACCTCTTCGAGCCCTTCCGGCGGTTGCGTACCGAGCGGACGGGCAGTGACAAGGGGGTGGGTCTCGGCCTGTCCATCGCCCGGTCCGTGGCCCGTGCGCACGGCGGTCACATCCTGGCCCGGCCACGGGAGGGCGGTGGTCTGGTGATGCGCGTCACGCTGCCCCTGTGATCAGGCACGACACACGCGGGGGATGTTCGCTCCGCGCGGAATTTTCTGACCGCCGTCCATGGTTCTTCCTGTGTGATCGATCACATGGGCGGATTTCCGGTCATGTACGCACAGTGATCATGACAGAAGGTGGAAAGCCGGGAAAGTCCGGGTTTTCAGGGCTCTTGATCACGGGAAGTACACGGTGAGGCGCCTTTGAGGTGCGGCATTCGAACCGTGTACGGTCCTCACCGCCATCCAAGCCGGTCACTCTTGAGGGGCCGGGTTGGGTGTCGATTGAGTAACAGACCTTGATGTGAGGCAAAATCTCCGCCTCAGGTCGGGCACAAGTCCGGCCTCTCACGCGTTACGTGCGCTGGAGACACCGCAGACACCCAGAGGGGGAGAGCGACTATGGCAACCGATTACGACACTCCACGCAAGACCGACGACGACGTCGACTCGGACAGCCTTGAAGAGCTGAAGGCCCGGCGGAACGACAAGTCCACCTCGGCGGTGGACGTCGACGAGTTCGAGGCCGCCGAGGGCCTCGAACTGCCCGGCGCCGACCTCTCGAACGAGGAGCTGGCCGTCCGGGTGCTGCCGAAGCAGCAGGACGAGTTCACCTGCTCCAGCTGCTTCCTGGTGCACCACCGCAGCCAGCTGGCCAGGGAGAAGAACGGCCAGCCGATCTGCCGCGACTGCGACTGAGGACGGGTCGGCCGTGTCTGGCTCGACCCCTCCCCGGAAGCGCCGCTTCTCCCTGCGGAAAGCGGACCAAGGGCCGATCGGCGGCCCGCACGGCGCGCGTGACGGCGAGCGGGGCTCACCCTTGACGGGAGCCCCGCTCGAACCGGAAGCCGGCCGGGAGGACTCGCCCGCGCCGGCGCAGCACCCCGCACCCGTCGCCCGGCGGCGGGCGGCGGTCGTCCGCGACAAGGCCCGGGACATGGCCCGGGAAGGCGCCCGTAAGGGCGGCAGCCGGGCTCGCGCGGGCCTGGCGTACCTCGCGGACCGGATCATCGAGATCGCCCCGCGCATCCCCGTACGCGACCTCGCGACCCTGCGCGGGCAGTTCCCCGGCCTCGGGCCCGAGGAACTGGCCGACAAACTGGTGGCGGGCGCGGCGGCCGGCACCTCGACGGTCGGAGCCGGGATCGGGGCGGCGGCCATGCTGCCGGTGCCGCCGGCCATGCCGACCGAACTGGCCGCGGAGATCACCGGGGTCGCCGCGATCGAGCTGAAGCTCATCGCCGAACTCCACGAGGTCTACGGCGTACGCCCGCCCGGGAACCTCAAGACCCGCTCCGCCGCGTATCTGTCCTCCTGGTCGGGGGAGCGCGGCATCGACGTGCTGAAGCCGTCGACGTACGACACGGCCATGGGCGGCCACATGAAGCGCCGCATGCGCCAGCAGATCATGAAGCGGATGGTCCGCGACCTGCCCAACCTGATGCCGTTCATGGTCGGGGCCGCGGTCGGGGCGGTCATGAACCGCCGGGACACCAGGAGACTGGCGGCCCGCATCCGGGCCGACCTGCGCAAGATCCAGGTGCCCTGGGACGAGCTGCCGGAACTGCCGCCGCTGGAGAAGCCGGCGGAACCGCTGGACCTGCGCGGCCTGCCCGACGGACCCTAGGTGTGCTGTCCTCGGCAGCGCTCCTGTCCGGCCCGGTCCGGGCTGATCCGGCCTGATCCGAACGAAAGACCTTAGGCGTGCGCCGTGCGCGCCGCCTCGATCGCCGCGGCCAGCCTCTCCGGCTCCCGCGTCGACAGGTACAGGTACGGCGTCGGGTCCTCAGGGTCCGTGACCTCCACGCGCAGCGCCGTCGGGATGTAGGCGCGCAGCAGCAGGAACGCCCGGGTGTCGGCCTTGTACGTCCGCCAGGCGCGGGCCTCCTCCGCGTCCATGATCTGTGCCTCGCCCAGCGCCGCCACCGGGATCTTCGCCTCGCCCGCGATCAGCGAGTCCCCCACGACCCGGATGCGCGGGGAGCCGTAGGCGCTGGCCACCACCGCCGCCGCGGCCGTGCCGCCGACCAGTCCGCCGAGCAGCGGCAGCGTGCCGAAGGGCAGCAGTATCAGGGCGAACGAGACGCCCACCAGGAAGCTGATCAGCCACCACGAGCGGGGGGCGGTGAGGCGTTCTTCGTACGGGGTGGCGGAGAGCTGCATGCAGCCAAGCTTGGCACGGGATCCGCACGGCGCCGGAGCCGGGGCGTCCGGCGCGCAGCGCTGTCGTGCGGGGCGGTGGCGGGGGACGGGCGGCCGGGTAAGGTCTGCGGCTGTGAGTGGTAGTTCCGCAGCTCTTCAGCCCCCTGCCGACGCGGTGAAACCGGTACGGCACCCCGACGCGCCCGCGCCCGGGGAGCTCCTCGGCGCCCACTACGAACACTGTTTCGGGTGCGGTCCCGGACAGCCGCACGGACTGCACCTGGAGGCCCGGGCCGGCGAGGGCGTCTCGCTGACCGCCGAGTTCACCGTGCAGCCCGCCCACCAGGGCGCCCCGGGCCTCGCGCACGGCGGAGTGCTCGCCACGGCCCTGGACGAGACCCTCGGCTCGCTGAACTGGCTGCTGCGCACCATCGCCGTCACCGGACGGCTGGAGACCGACTTCGTGCGGCCCGTGCCCGTCGGCACCACGCTGTACCTGGAGGCCGAGGTCACCGCCGTCGCCGGGCGGAAGATCTACTGCACGGCCACCGGGCGCCTCGGCGGCCCCGGCGGACCGCTCGCCGTACGCGCCGACGCCCTCTTCATCGAGGTCAAGGTCGACCACTTCACCGACCACGGCCGCGAGGAGGAGATCCGGGCCGCGATGAACGACCCGGACCAGATCCGGCGCACCCGCGCCTTCGAGGTGAACCCGTGAGCCGAGACCCGCTGAACGTCCTGATCCGGCGCGTCGACGCGGACGTACCGCTTCCGGCGTACGAGCACCCCGGGGACGCCGGGGCCGATCTGCGCACCACCGAGGCGTGCGAGCTGGCGCCCGGAGAACGGGCCGTCCTGCCCACGGGTGTGTCGATCGCCCTGCCCGAGGGGTACGCGGCCTTCGTGCATCCGCGTTCCGGTCTCGCCGCCCGCTGCGGTGTCGCCCTCGTGAATGCCCCGGGGACGGTTGATGCCGGGTACCGTGGGGAGATCAAGGTGATCGTGGTGAATCTCGACCCGCGCGAGAGCGTGCGGTTCGAGCGCTTCGACCGGATTGCCCAACTGGTCGTCCAGCAGGTCGAGAGGGTCCGCTTCCAGGAGGTGGCGGAACTTCCCGGCTCCGCGCGGGCCGAAGGGGGCTTCGGGTCCACCGGTGGCCATGCCGCGGTGGGCGGCGAGAGCGGCACAAGCGGTCAGGCCGCCGAGGGCGGTCCGACGGGTGGGAATCGATACGCTTCGGTCGTATCCGACCGGGAAGGACAGTGACGTGTTCGGACGTCGCAAGAAGAAGGGTGCCGCCGAGGACGCGGCCGGCGAGGCCGAGCAGGTCGTCGACAGCGTCGACACCGAGGCGGACGAAGTGGAGGCCGGGCGCGAGCGCGTCCGGCTGGAGCCCGAGCCCAGGCCCGACGGGCCGTGGGACAGCAGCGAGGTGCGCGACCCGGCCGAGGGCCGCGTGGACCTCGGCGGTCTGTTCGTACCGGGTGTCGACGGCATGGAGCTGCGGGTCGAGGTCGCCGGGGACGCCATCGTCGCCGCGACCGTCGTGCTGCGCGACAGCGCCGTCCAGCTCCAGGCGTTCGCCGCGCCCAAGCGCGAGGGCATCTGGGGCGAGGTCCGCGAGGAGATCGCGTCCGGCATCACCCAGCAGGGTGGCATCGTCGACGAGGTCGAGGGCCCGCTCGGGTGGGAGCTGCGCGCCCAGGTTCCGGTGCAGCTGCCCGACGGCACCGGCGGCTTCCAGGTCGTCCGGTTCGTCGGCGTGGACGGCCCGCGGTGGTTCCTGCGCGGGGTGATCTCCGGCCAGGGCGCGGTGCAGCCGCAGGCGGCCGGGCTGCTGGAGCAGATCTTCCGGGACACCGTCGTGGTCCGCGGCGAGGGCCCGATGGCCCCGCGCGACCCGATCGTCCTCAAGCTGCCCAACGACGCGCAGATGGTTCCCGAGGGGGTCCAGCAGGAGGAGGGCTCGCGGTTCTCCGGGGGGATGGGGCAGTTGCAGCGAGGCCCCGAGATCACCGAGGTCCGCTGACGGCTTCGGCAGCGATACACGGGCCGTGCCCCTCGGGGGTGCGGCCCGCTTTGTGCGCGGTCGCGCCGTCGGGGTGCCCGGCCGCTACCGGGCGCGGGTCCGCCGTGGTCGCTCGCGCAGGTCCCCGCGCCCCTTCCGGGGCGCCGTCCCCTCCGGTGATACTGGCGGCCGGTCGATGGGGGAGGGGCATGAGCGGTCAGGTCGTCACCGAGACCATGGTGCGGGTCGAGGGCGTGCACAAGTCGTACGGCGCGGGGGCCGCCGCCGTGCACGCGTTGCGCGGGGTGTCCTTCGAGGTGCCCCGCGGGGAACTCGTGGCCCTGAAGGGGCGGTCGGGGTCCGGAAAGACCACCCTGCTGAACATCGTCGGCGGGCTGGACACCCCCGACCGCGGCCGGGTGGAGGTCGAGGGGCGGGACCTCGCCCGGCTCGGCGAGAGCGAGCTGCTGCGGCTGCGGCGGGACCGGGTCGGGTTCGTGTTCCAGTCCTTCGGGCTCATCCCGATCCTGAGCGCCGCCGAGAACGTCGGCGTACCGCTGCGGCTGCGCCGGGCCGACCCGCGCGAGCGCGAGGAGCGGGTCGGACTGCTGCTCTCCCTGGTGGGGCTCGCCGGGCACGCGGCCCAGCGGCCCGGTGAGCTGTCCGGCGGCCAGCAGCAGCGGGTCGCCATCGCCCGCGCCCTCGCCAACCGGCCCGCCCTGCTCATCGCGGACGAGCCCACCGGCCAGCTCGACGCCGAGACCGGGCACGCCGTCATGGAGCTGCTGCGGGCCGTCGTCCGCAGCGAGCAGGTCACGGCGCTGGTCGCCACGCACGACGCGACCCTGCTGGACCTGGCCGACCGGGTGCTGGAACTGCGCGACGGGGAGATCACCGAGCACTGAGCCGCGCCGCCCGGCGGGGCCATCAGGGTTGCGTCAAAGTTGCGGGCCGCTCCCGCTCCCCGTCCCGTTCGCCGTGGTCGTGGGCCGTAGGGTCGACGCTGCGTAAGCGACAGGCACGGGAAGACAATGGGGCCATGGCACGCGGCAAGCTTCGGATCTACCTCGGTGCGGCACCGGGCGTGGGCAAGACCTACGCGATGCTCGCCGAGGCGCACCGCCGGGTCGAGCGGGGCACCGACTGCGTGGTCGCGCTCGTGGAGAGCCACGGCCGGCCGCGCACCGAGGTGATGCTGCACGGCCTGGAGCAGGTGCCGCGCAGACGGCTGGAGTACCGGGACGCCGTCTTCGGCGAGATGGACGTCGAGGCCGTGCTGCGCCGGGCGCCCGCCGTCGCCCTCGTGGACGAGCTGGCCCACACCAACATCCCCGGCTCCCGCAACGCCAAGCGCTGGCAGGACGTGGAGGAACTGCTGGCCGCCGGCATCGACGTGGTCTCCACCGTCAACATCCAGCACCTGGAGTCACTCGGCGACGTGGTCGAGTCGATCACCGGGGTGCGGCAGCGGGAGACCGTCCCGGACGAGGTCGTACGGCGGGCCGACGACATCGAGCTGGTCGACATGTCCCCGCAGGCCCTGCGCCGCCGCATGGCGCACGGCAACATCTACCAGCCGGACAAGGTCGACGCGGCCCTGTCCAACTACTTCCGCCCCGGCAACCTCACCGCCCTGCGCGAGCTGGCGCTGCTCTGGGTGGCCGACCGGGTCGACGCGTACCTGAACGCCTACCGCAGCGAGCACCGGGTCTCGGCGATATGGGGCTCCCGGGAGCGCATCGTGGTGGGCCTGACCGGCGGTCCCGAGGGCCGCACCCTGATCCGCCGGGCCACCCGGCTCGCCGAGAAGGGCGCCGGCGGCGAGGTCATGGCCGTCTACATCGCCCGCAGCGACGGGCTGTCATCGGCCTCCCCGAAGGAACTGGCCGTCCAGCGCACCCTGGTCGAAGACCTCGGCGGAACGTTCCACCAGGTGGTCGGCGACGACGTCCCGGCCGCCCTGCTCGACTTCGCGCGCGGGGTGAACGCCACCCAGATCGTGCTCGGCTCCTCCCGCCGCAAGGCCTGGCAGTACGTCTTCGGGCCCGGCGTCGGCGCCACGGTCGCCCGGGACTCCGGCCCCGACCTGGACGTGCACATCGTCACCCACGAAGAGGTCGCCAAGGGTCGGGGACTGCCCGTGGCCCGGGGCGGCCGGCTCGGGCGGGCCCGGATCATCTGGGGCTGGGCGGTCGGCCTGGCCGGTCCCGCGATCCTCGCGGTGCTGCTGAACACCGTCGACCTCGGCCTCGCCAACGACATGCTGCTGTTCCTGGCCGTCACCGTCGCGGCGGCCCTGCTCGGCGGCCTGCTGCCCGCGCTGGCCTCGGCGGCCTTCGGCTCGCTGCTGCTGAACTACTTCTACACCCCGCCGCTGCACCGGCTGACCGTCGCCGACCCCAAGAACATCGTCGCCATCGCGATCTTCTTCGGGGTGGGGATGGCGGTCGCCTCGGTGGTCGACCTCGCCGCCCGGCGCACCCACCAGGCCGCCCGGCTGCGCGCCGAGTCCGAGATCCTCTCCTTCCTCGCGGGGAACGTGCTGCGGGGCGAGACGAGCCTGGAGGAGCTGCTGGAACGGGTCCGCGAGACCTTCGCCATGGAGTCGGCCGCCCTGCTGGAACGCGCGAGCGACGTGGCGCCCTGGACCTGCGCGGGCCGCGCCGGCTTCGGGCCGCCGCTGGAACGCCCCGAGGACGCCGACGTCGACGTGCCCGTCGGCGACCACATGGCACTGGCGCTCACCGGCCGGGTGCTGCCCGCGGCGGACCGCCGGGTGCTCGCCGCGTTCGCCGCCCAGGCCGCCGTCGTGCTCGACCGCAGGCGCCTGAAGGAGGAGGCCGAACAGGCCCGCACGCTCGCCGAGGGCAACCGCATCCGCACCGCCCTGCTGGCCGCCGTCAGCCACGACCTGCGCACCCCGCTGGCCGGCATCAAGGCCGCCGTGTCCTCCCTGCGCTCCGACGACGTCGCCTGGTCCGAGGAGGACCAGGCGGAGCTGCTGGAGGGCATCGAGGAGGGCGCCGACCGGCTCGACCACCTCGTGGGCAACCTCCTGGACATGTCCCGCCTCCAGACGGGCACGGTCACCCCGCTGATCCGCGAGATCGACGTCGACGAGGTCGTACCGATGGCCCTGGGCGGCGTACCCGAGGACAGCGTGGACCTCGACGTGCCCGAGACGCTGCCCATGGTCGCCGTCGACCCAGGGCTGCTGGAGCGGTCGGTGGCCAACCTGGTGGAGAACGCCGTCAAGTACAGCCCGCCCGGACGGCCCGTGCTGGTGGCCGCGAGCGCCATCGCCGACCGGGTGGAGGTGCGCGTGGTGGACCGCGGCCCGGGCGTCCCGGACGAGGCCAAGGACCGCATCTTCGAGCCCTTCCAGCGGTACGGTGACGCACCGCGCGGTGCCGGCGTGGGGCTCGGCCTCGCGGTCGCCCGGGGCTTCGCCGAGGCCATGGGCGGCACCCTCACCGCCGAGGACACGCCGGGCGGCGGGCTCACCATGGTGCTGAGCCTGCGCGCGGCAGGACCGCGCCCCGAGCCGCTCCCCGCCGGGGAGTCCCGTACCGAACCGGAAAGGCAGGCCACATGGTGAGCCCGGCTGGGGGGAGCCCCCAGACCCCCGTGAGGGTGCTCGTGGTCGACGACGAGCCGCAGATCGTGCGCGCCCTCGTGATCAACCTCAAGGCGCGCAAGTACGAGGTCGACGCGGCCGCCGACGGCAGGACCGCGCTGGAACTCGCCGCCTCCCGCCACCCCGACGTGGTCGTCCTCGACCTGGGGCTGCCCGACATGGACGGCGTCGAGGTGATCAGGGGGCTGCGCGGCTGGACCCGGGTGCCGATCCTGGTGCTGTCCGCCCGCCACTCCTCCGACGAGAAGGTGGAGGCGCTGGACGCGGGCGCCGACGACTACGTGACCAAGCCGTTCGGCATGGACGAGCTGCTGGCCCGGCTGCGGGCCGCCGTCCGCCGGGCCGAGCCGGCCGGGCCGGGCGAGGACGACGTGACGACCGTGGAGACCGAGGGCTTCACCGTCGACCTCGCCGCCAAGAAGGTCAACCGGGGCGGCAGGGACGTGCGGCTCACCCCGACCGAGTGGCACCTGCTGGAGGTGCTGGTCCGCAACACCGGCCGGCTGGTCAGCCAGAAACAGCTGCTCCAGGAGGTGTGGGGGCCGTCGTACGGGACCGAGAGCAACTACCTGCGGGTGTACATGGCCCAGCTGCGCCGGAAGCTGGAGTCGGACCCGTCGCACCCGAAGCACTTCATCACCGAGCCGGGGATGGGATACCGGTTCGAGACGTGAACCGCCCCGCGGGGGAGGAGGCGCGCTGTGGACGTGAGCTGCGCTACGGCCGTGTCGGCGCACCCCGGTACGCTTCAGGTATGACTGCTGTTCCTCGTTCGGAAAAGCCGGCCGGCCGGTTCCGGCGCATGCTCGACCGGCTCTCCTCGTCGCAGGAGGACCTGGAGTCCGAGGAGCTGCGCGAGGACGCGGAGACGGCCGGGTGCACCAAGATCGGTGACTGTCACGACCGGCAGATCGTCACCGTAACTGGTACCTTGCGCACGGTCACCCTGCGCCCGCGTGCCGGAGTCCCGGCCCTGGAGGCCGAGCTGTTCGACGGCACCGCCGCGCTGGACGTGGTGTGGCTCGGCAGGCGCTCCATCGTGGGGATAGAACCGGGGCGCAAGCTGATCGCATCGGGCCGGATCTCGATGAGCCGGGGCCGCCGGGTGCTGTTCAACCCGAAATACGAACTGCGACCCCTCGGACGGGAGTAGCCGGTGACGTCCCTCGACAAGCCGACCCAAGACACCGACCAGACTCAGCCCGACGCCCGCGCGGTGACCGAGGCGGCGCTGTTCGAGGCCTTCGGCGGGGTCCGCGGCATGGTCGAGACGGTCCTGCCGGGCCTGCTCTTCGTCGCGATCTTCACGGTCAACAAGAACCTGCACATGGCGGCCATCGCCGCGCTGGCCCTGTCGCTGATCCTGGTCGTCGTCCGGCTGGCGATGAAGGACACCGTCAAGCACGCCTTCAGCGGTGTCTTCGGCGTGGCCTTCGGCGTCGCGTTCGCGATGTTCACCGGCAACGCCAAGGACTTCTACCTCCCCGGCATGCTCTACACGCTGGGCCTGGCGCTGGCGTACATCATCACGACGCTGGCCGGTGTGCCCCTGATGGGCCTCATCCTCGGCCCGGTCTTCAAGGAGAACCTCTCCTGGCGCACCCGCAACCCCGGCCGCAAGAAGGCGTACGCCAAGGCCAGCTGGGCCTGGGGCCTGATCCTGCTCGCCAAGTGCGCGATCCTCTTCCCGCTGTACTGGTGGGCCGACACCGCGCAGCTCGGCTGGGTCCTGGTCATCCTCAAGATCCCGCCGTTCCTGCTGGCGGTGTGGCTGACCTGGGTCTTCCTCGCCAAGGCGCCCGCGCCGATCGACGTGTTCGCGGAGATGGAGGCGGAGGAGAAGGCGGCCGAGGAGAGGAAGGCCGCCGCCGAGGCGGCCGGCGGCCGGCACCGCCGGGAGGACTGAGCGGGCTCCGGAGGGGCCGGGCGGACCCCGCCCGGAGACTCAGCGGTTCCACGACGACGAAGGGCGCCCCTGTTGCCAGGGGCGCCCTTCGTCGTCGTGCGGTCAGTCCTCGCGCCGCACCGACAGCAGGTCCTCCAGCTGCTCCTCCCGGGCCTGCGCGGCCACGAAGAGGAGTTCGTCGCCGGGCTCCAGGGAGTCCTCCTTGGAGGGCGTCAGCACACGGGTGCCGCGGATGATCGTGACCAGGGAGGTGTCCTCCGGCCACTGCACGTCCCCGACCTGGGTGCCGGCCAGCGCCGACTCCTCCGGCAGGGTCAGCTCGACGAGGTTGGCGTCACCGTGGCTGAAGCGGAGCAGCCGGACCAGGTCGCCGACGCTCACGGCCTCCTCGACCAGGGCGGACATCAGGCGCGGGGTGGACACGGCGACGTCGACGCCCCAGGCCTCGTTGAACAGCCACTCGTTCTTCGGGTTGTTCACCCGGGCCACGACGCGCGGAACGCCGTACTCCGTCTTGGCGAGCAGCGAGACGACCAGGTTGACCTTGTCGTCGCCGGTCGCGGCGATCACGACGTTGCAGCGCTGCAGCGCCGCCTCGTCCAGGGAGGTGATCTCGCAGGCGTCGGCGAGCAGCCACTCCGCCTGCGGGACGCGCTCGACCGAGATGGCGGTCGGCGCCTTGTCGATCAGCAGGACCTCGTGGCCGTTCTCCAGCAGCTCGCCCGCGATCGAGCGGCCGACGGCGCCGGCCCCGGCAATGGCGACCCTCATCAGTGACCGCCCTCCTCTTCCGGGCCACCGGCGAACGCCGCCTCGACCTTGTCCACGTCGTCCGTCCGCATCATCACGTGCACGAGGTCGCCCTCCTGCAGCACCGTCTGCGAGGTGGGCAGGATCGCCTCGCCCAGGCGGGTCAGGAACGCCACCCGGACGCCCGTCTCCTCCTGCAGCCTGCTGATCTTGTGACCGACCCACTTCGGGGAGGCGTGCACCTCGGCCAGCTGCACCCCGCCGGTGGGATCGCGCCACAGCGGCTCGGCCCCGGAAGGCAGCAGCCGGCGCAGCATCTGGTCGGCGGTCCAGCGCACCGTGGCCACGGTGGGGATGCCCAGACGCTGGTAGACCTCGGCACGGCGGGGGTCGTAGATCCGGGCGGCCACGTTCTCCACGCCGAACATCTCGCGGGCCACGCGCGCGGAGATGATGTTGGAGTTGTCGCCGCTGGAGACGGCGGCGAAGGCGCCGGCCTCCTCGATGCCCGCCTCGCGCAGGGTGTCCTGGTCGAAGCCGACCCCGGTGACCCGGCGGCCCCCGAATCCCGGGCCCAGCCGACGGAAGGCGGTGGGGTCCTGGTCGATCACGGCGACCGTGTGTCCCTGTTGCTCCAGGGTCTGGGCAAGAGCGGAACCCACTCTTCCACAGCCCATGATGACGATGTGCACGACCGTCCTTCCGGTGTCCAAAAGCTACTGCTCAGCATCAGGGTCTCAGACCGACGCCCAAAGCTACACACGGGCGCCACGCGGCGGGCACCCCTGTGCCGCGGGCGGTGGCGGGAGCCGTCGGCGAGTGATGCTGCGCACGCTGCACAAGGTCAGGATTCCGAGGCCGCCGAGGGCGAGCAGCGCCCCGATCAGCTCCGCGGTCGCGGGCATGGAACCTCCGAAGTGCGATGACAGGCGGGGTTTGCCATCTAGGCACGGCGGGCACACGAAGCACGGATTCCGTAGTTCCGTGCGCCCCCGATTTCACTCGTGAGGCAGATCCAGCACGCCGGGTGGGCGGGTGCCAGTTCGAAGGCTTACGATCCTCTCTCGTGTCCAAACTGACCGACGTGCCCAAACGGATTCTGATCGGGCGCGCACTGCGCAGTGACCGGCTGGGCGAAACGCTCCTGCCGAAGCGCATCGCACTCCCCGTCTTCGCTTCCGACCCGCTGTCCTCCGTCGCCTACGCGCCGGGGGAGGTCCTGCTGGTCCTGTCCATCGCGGGCGTGTCGGCGTACCACTTCAGCCCCTGGATCGCCGTCGCGGTCGTGGTGCTGATGTTCACCGTGGTCGCCTCCTACCGGCAGAACGTGCACGCCTACCCGAGCGGCGGCGGCGACTACGAGGTCGCGACCACCAACCTGGGCCCCAAGGCGGGCCTCACCGTGGCCAGCGCCCTGCTCGTGGACTACGTCCTGACCGTCGCCGTCTCCATCTCCTCCGGCATCGAGAACCTCGGCTCCGCGATCCCCTTCGTGGTCGAGCACAAGGTCTTCTGCGCGGCCGCCGTGATCGTGCTGCTGACGCTCATGAACCTGCGGGGCGTGAAGGAGTCGGGCAAGCTGTTCGCGATCCCGACCTACGTGTTCGTCGGCGGTGTCTTCATCATGATCGCGTGGGGCGCCTTCCGGGGTCTGATCCTCGGGGACACCATGCGGGCGCCGACCGCCGCCTACCACATCAAGGCCGAGCACCAGGGCCTCGCGGGCTTCGCGCTCGTCTTCCTGCTGCTGCGCGCCTTCTCCTCCGGCTGTGCCGCCCTCACCGGCGTCGAGGCCATCTCCAACGGCGTCCCGGCCTTCCGCAAGCCCAAGTCCAAGAACGCGGCCAACACGCTCGCCCTGATGGGTCTGCTGGCCGTCACCATGTTCTGCGGCATCATCGCGCTCGCCATGACCACCAAGGTCCGCATGGCCGAGCGGCCGGCCACCGACCTGCTGCACAACGGCGTCCCGCTCGGCGCCGGCTACGTCCAGAACCCGGTGATCTCCCAGGTCGCCGAGGCGGTCTTCGGCAAGGGCAGCTTCCTGTTCGTCCTCCTCGCCGCCGCCACCGCGCTCGTGCTGTTCCTGGCCGCCAACACGGCGTACAACGGCTTCCCGCTGCTCGGCTCGATCCTCGCCCAGGACCGCTACCTGCCGCGCCAGCTCCACACCCGCGGCGACCGGCTCGCCTTCTCCAACGGCATCGTGCTGCTCGCGGGCACGGCGATGCTGCTGGTCTTCATCTACGGCGCCGACTCCACCCGCCTGATCCAGCTCTACATCGTCGGCGTGTTCGTCTCCTTCACGCTCAGCCAGACCGGCATGGTCCGGCACTGGAACCGCCACCTCCGGGTCGAGAAGGACCCGGCCAAGCGCAGCCACATGGTCCGCTCCCGGGCGATCAACGCGTTCGGCGCCTTCTTCACCGGCCTGGTGCTCGTCGTCGTGCTGGTCACCAAGTTCACGCACGGCGCGTGGGTGGCCCTGCTCGGCATGTGCATCTTCTACGCGACGATGACCGCGATCCGGAAGCACTACGACCGGGTCGCCGAGGAGATCGCCGCGCCCGAGGGCCCGGCCGACGACATGGTCCGCCCGTCGCGCGTGCACTCGGTGGTGCTGATCTCGAAGATCCACCGTCCGACGCTGCGCGCCCTGGCCTACGCCAAGCTGATGCGCTCGGACACCCTGGAGGCGCTGACCGTCAACGTCGACCCGGCCGAGACCAAGGCGCTGCGCGAGGAGTGGGAGCGGCGCGGGATCGACGTACCGCTCAAGGTCCTGGACTCGCCGTACCGCGAGATCACGCGGCCGATCATCGAGTACGTCAAGGGCCTGCGCAAGGAGTCCCCGCGCGACGCGGTCTCCGTGATCATCCCCGAGTACGTGGTCGGCCACTGGTACGAGCACCTGCTGCACAACCAGAGCGCGCTGCGGCTCAAGGGCCGTCTGCTGTTCACGCCGGGCGTCATGGTGACCTCGGTGCCGTACCAGCTGCAGTCCTCGGAGGCGGCCAAGCTGCGGGCCCGCAGGCGCCAGGAGTGGAACGCACCGGGCGCGGTCCGGCGCGGCCCGGCGGTGGAGCGGCCGAAGGAGCCGTCGGCCAGGGACTGAGCCACCAGGGACTGAGCCACCGGGAACCGGGGCAGGGCTCGGCGGAGGTCTGGGGGCGTCGGGGGAGCCCTTGGCGGCTGGCGGAGGCCGGGGGTGGCGTCGGGGGCGCCTTCGGTCAGGCCCGGGGTGGCGTCGGCGGAGCCCTCGGGTGCGGTCCGGGGTGGGGTGGGGAGGCCGTAGACTGGTGGGCTGTTGTCGGGCCCGCCGGTGCGGGCCGCCCCCAATCCCCGATTTCCCGGTCTGGAGTCACCCCACCATGCAGGCAGAACCGACCAAGTCTCTGGTGGGCGAGGAGTACGAGGTCGAGATCGGCCCCGTCGCCCACGGCGGCCACTGCGTCGCCCGCACCTCCGAGGGACAGGTGCTGTTCGTCCGGCACGCGCTGCCCGGGGAGCGGGTGGTGGCGAGGGTGACCGAGGGGGAGGAAGGCGCCCGCTTCCTGCGCGCGGACGCCGTACGGGTCCTGGAGGCGTCCAAGGACCGCATCGAGGCCCCCTGCCCCTTCGCCGGCCCCGGCCGCTGCGGCGGCTGCGACTGGCAGCACGCCAAGCCGGGCGCCCAGCGCCGGCTGAAGGCCGACGTGATCGCCGAGCAGCTCCAGCGGCTCGCCGGCCTCACCCCCGAGGAGGCGGGCTGGGACGGCACCGTGGTCCCGGCCGAGGGCGACAAGCTGCCCGCCGGCCAGGTCCCGCAGTGGCGCACCCGCGTCCAGTACGCCGTCGACGCCGAGGGCCACGCCGGTCTGCGCCGGCACCGCTCGCACGAGGTCGAGCGCATCGACCACTGCATGATCGCGGCGGCGGGCGTGAGCGAGCTGGGCATCGAGAAGCGGGACTGGACCGGCATGGACACGGTCGAGGCCGTCGCGGCCACCGGTTCCCAGGACCGCCAGGTGATCCTCACCCCGCGTCCGGGTGCCCGCCTGCCGCTGGTCGAACTGGACCGGCCGGTGTCCGTCCTGCGGGTCGACGAGAAGTCCGGCGGAGTGCACCGCGTCCACGGCCGCCCCTTCGTCCGCGAACGCGCGGACGGCCGTACGCACCGGGTGGGCAACGGCGGCTTCTGGCAGGTCCACCCGAAGGCGGCGGACACGCTCGTCACCGCCGTCATGCAGGGCCTGCTGCCCCGCAAGGGCGAGACGGCCCTGGACCTGTACTGCGGCGTCGGCCTCTTCGCCGGCGCGCTCGCCGACCGTCTCGGCGAGAAGGGCGCGGTCCTCGGCATCGAGTCCGGCAAGCGGGCGGTCGAGGACGCGCGGCACAACCTGGCCGACTTCCCGCGGGTCCGCGTCGAGCAGGGCAAGGTCGAGTCGGTCCTGCCGCGCACCGGCATCAGCGAGGTCGACCTGATCGTCCTCGACCCGCCTCGCGCCGGCGCCGGCCGCGACACGATCGCCCACCTGTCCTCCCTCGGCGCCCGCCGCATCGCCTACGTCGCCTGCGATCCCGCTGCGCTGGCCCGGGACCTGGGGTACTTCCGGGAGGGCGGCTACCGGGTGCGGACGCTGCGGGCGTTCGATCTGTTTCCGATGACGCATCACGTGGAGTGCGTGGCGATCCTGGAGCCCGCAGCAAAGGGCTCCTGACCTGCCCCTTCCTCTGGAGTGCCGGGTCTCTGCCGGTCCTGCCGACCTGTTTCCACGGGGGC
Organism: Streptomyces sp. NPDC047841; assembly: GCF_040704085.1. Classification (NCBI taxonomy): domain Bacteria; kingdom Bacillati; phylum Actinomycetota; class Actinomycetes; order Kitasatosporales; family Streptomycetaceae; genus Streptomyces; species Streptomyces sp. NPDC047841. The sequence goes on along the minus strand of NZ_JBEYRP010000001.1, from coordinate 454,510 downwards.
ATGACGTGGGGCAGGCAGCATGCCCGACGTACGGGCGTGACCTATGGTCCCGGTCGGTGACGAGGAGATGGACACGTCATACCGCGCGGGCGTCCATCGCCGCGCTCCAAGGTGGCATGGCGGCGCTGAGGCGGTCCGATGTCGACGGACCGAATGGCGGTTGCGCCCTCGTCTGCTAGCGCAGTTGCGGCTTCCCCCGGTCAAGATGATCGGGGGCGGGGTGCCGTGTCCGTCGGTGATCAGGTGGTGTTGGGAGCCGACTCTGCCCCGTTCGACCGGCGAGGGGCCGGTGAAGCTCCCTTTTCCGAGGAGTCGAGCACGCAGCGGGAGCAGTCCAGCTTCCGTTCCGCGTTCAGCTCGGTCAGCAGCACCTCGTGCGGTTGCTGCCAGCCGGCAACGGCTTCCGGCCCGGATACCGGAACCGACGCTCTCTTCCTCGGTAACAGCGGCTCGATCCGCTCCCACGACTCATCCGACGACCCACGGTGATACCCCCACGCACCCGCAACGGCTAAACCTGCCGCACAGACATGGCCCACGGCACGAACGCAGGGGCGTCTAACGGGCTGAGAGCGACAGGGGTGGGGTCGGCCGTGGACCGGTGGATCCGCCCTCACCACGGCAAGAAGCGGACTTGAGCCACTGGTCCGGGGGACCGGCGGGGTACCGCCGCGCCGCCGGCTCGGTCAGCGCACTTCGGTGGCCCGATCGGTGTGGCGTCCGGGCTTGGAGGGAGCGACTACCGTCCGCTCCGTGGGCTGGTGATGGTACAAGTGACAGCTGATCAGGTCGGTGGCCGCGCGAGTACGGTGGAATGGCCTGCCCGGATGGACTTGGGGGAATTATGACGTTCGAGCAAGAGTGGGCCGAACTGCGCGCGGCGGCGGCCGAACGAACTGCCCTGCGGATCGACAGCGTTCCGGCCGACGGTGGCGGAGGTGGTGGCGTCGGGGAGCTGGTGGTCAATCGGGACGACCTCGGTGCTATCGGCAATGACGCGTACGACCTGCTGGGCCGGCTGGGCAAGGAGGGCGACATCGCCCGTTCTTCCACGTTCGACGCGGCGACGGCACTGACCAACGGAAACTTCGTGAGCGGTTCGGCCGTGCTGAAGGTGCACGATTTCTGGCAGACGCACCTGAAGACGCTGTTGGATGCCTGCGCGCAGATTTCGAACCACCTCGATTACAGCAAGGCCCGGCACGCCGAGGATGAGGCGAAGATCGAGGGAGATCTGATGCGGATTTCCGTGCTTACGGAATACCTGAAATAGTGCTCGGGGGGCGCACCACATGCTGAAGTACGAGGACATCATCGACGCCCCGGTGGCGAAGCTGAAGGCCGCCGCCGACGACTGGTCCGAGATGGCGGGGAAGCTGGAAAAGCTCGCCACCGACGCCGCCGACGGGATGAAGGCGAAGGCGGACAGGGCGGCCTGGGAGGGCGTCAACGCAGGGGTCACCAGAGCGTTCATCGGTAAGACGGCCAAGGAGTTCACGGACGCCGCGGCCGAGGCCAGGGGTGTGAAGCTGATCCTGGAAGAGGGTCACGCGGCCATCAAGAAGGCCAAGGACGACCTGGTCAACATCCGGGACCACGAAGGGCCCGCGGCCGGCATCCGCGTGGACGGCAAGGGCAGGGTCACGGCGCGGAACCCGTTGTCCGAGATCCCCGCGGCGCGGCACGACCCCGACTACAGCGAACTTCTGCAGCAGGAGAGGCGGAACATCGAGTCGTGGCAGAAGAGGATCGACCTCATCGTCGACAACTGCAACGACACCGACCTTGCCCTGAAGAACACCCTCGAGGCCAACGTCACCGACCGTAAGGACTTCGGCGCTCCGACGTACACGAAGCTGGACCAGGAGGAGGCCGCCCGCGCCGCCGCTCTGGCGGCCAAGGGCCGGGACATCACCCACGCCGAACTGCAGCAGCTCAACGAGCTTCTGAAGGACAACAGTTCGTCGGTGGAGTTCTCCAAGGACTTCTACGAGAAGCTCGGCCCCGAGAAGTCGCTCGCGTTCTTCGGCCAGCTCTCCACGGACACGTACGAGTACGGCAAGGTCGACCCGGAGCGCCTCAAGGACGTCCAGGAGCTCCAGAAGAACCTCGGCCTCAACCTGGCCACCGCCTCCCACGACAAGGAATTCACCGACAAATGGGGCCCGGAGCTCCGCAAGTTGGGTACGGAGCGCATTCCGCTGGCCAAGAACGACTACGGCGGGCCGTTCGGATACCAGCTGCTCGGCGGGATCATGCGGTACGGGAACTACGACGCGAGGTTCCTCAACCCGATCGCCGAACACGTGGCACAGCTGCACGCGAAGGAGCCGTACATGTTCGCCGACAACAAGGTGGTGAACAGTCCGTTCAAGAACCCCTTCAACCCCTCCGGGGTGAACGGAGCCGGCTACGACCCGGCCACCGCCATGCTGGAAGCGCTCGGCAACAGTCCCGAAGCGGCGAAGAAGTTCTTCACCGACCCCCCGACCGCGTACAACGAGGACGGCACGGTCAACCACGGCGCCGCGGCCGGCCTCGGCAAGGACAAGGACGGCAAGGCGATCGACAACTACCTCGATTTCTTCAGCAACGAGAAGTGGGAGTCCTTCCCCGACGTCAACTCGCTTGATCAGAAGGAGTCCAAGGCGTCGCTCGACCAGATGCCCGACGCCCTCGGCCACGCCCTGGAGGCAGCGACTCTCGGTTACCCGGCCGGGCACCCGGACGCTGGCATGGTGCGGGACGCGGACAACGCCGCGGTCATGCAGAAGGTCATGGAGAAGTACGGTGCGGATCCGGGTCTGCTCAAGAAGCACCACGAGGCGATGGCCGACAGCCTGGGCGTCATGGGCGCCGGTTACATCGACGACATCAACTGGGCGCTGGACAAGAACGATCCGGACAGCGTGTTCGCGCCGGGCAGGAATCCGGACGGGCACCTCGACTTCGCGGACACCGCGGACGGGAACGGACGGAGCGTCGTCCGGGGCTTCCTCAGCACCCTGGGCCAGCACCCGGACGCCTACGCGACGGTCTCGACCGCGGAGCAGGTTTACACCCGCAGCGCGCTGGAAGAGACGGTGGGCCCGGACGGAAGGATTCACGAGGGCTCTGCCAGGGCGACCGTGCGCGTGGGTGCCGAGGTGCAAGGCATGCTCGACCAGTCCCGGGCCGACCAGGTGGAGGCGACGAACCTCAAGACCCACGAGGACTACGAGAAGGCGGTCGCCAAGCGGTCGGGCTGGGTCGAGTTCGGGGCCACTGCGGGCATCGCGGCGGGCGTCGCCTTCCTTCCCGCGACCGCGGCCGTGGGAACGGCCGCGGTTCTCATTCCGCTGGCGACTGACACCGCCAGTGGTGCCGCCGAACAGCTCATCGGCCAGATGGTCGGCGACGTCTCCGACAACTCGGTGGATGAGCACAAGGAGAAGATGGAGGACCTCACAAGAGAGGAGAAGACCAAGGTTTACTCCGCTGGTGAAGGCATGGCCGAGGCCCCGATGGAGGAGTTCCTGGAGCGTCGCGGTGTGGGAAGGGACAGCGTTTTCAGTCAGGACCTGCACGAATCGTTGCTGATCGGCTACGGGGTCGGCAACGACCGGGAGAACCAGCAGGGAAACGACCCGGAGACGGGCTGAGGCCGGCAGACGGCCGAGGACACGTGAGGATGCGGACAGTGATCAGTCGTAGGTCGGTACGCGGGGGGCTTCTCCCGGCGGCCGTGGCCGGCTCGTTGTTTCTCGGGGCCACGGGTTGTGGAGGGGTCGGAGACGCGGACGGGACTCCGAAAACTCCGAAGGACTACAAGGTCGTTGCGGGGAAACAACTCTGCGGTGGCGATGCCATGTCCGCTGACGCGTCCAAGGCACTGAAGGTGATCACGGGGTCGTCGCGGTTCGAGGCGTCGGCGGAGAAGTACACCGTGGCGAAGGCCGCGGCGAGCCTTGTCGGAACGTTCCCGGGCTCCACCGTGCCCAAGGACGCCTGCCGTGTCTACACGCCCATCGGTACGCCGGACTTCGAGCTCAGGATCACCTGGGACCTGGCCGACAACGCCCCGACGGGCCCCTCGGCCCCGCAGTTCACCGAGTTCAAGATGGGGGAGCGGGCCGTGGCCGCGGCGGACAAGGCGTACGTCTTCTTCGCGTGCCGGAGCGACAGGCTGTCCGACTCCTCGGAAGTGGCCCACATCATCGTCGGCGTGGAGCGCGGGGGCATGCCCAAGCCATCCGAGGGCGACGGGGAGACGTTGAAGGACGCCTACGCGACCGTGGCCCATTCCTTCTCGCTGGCCATGGCCAGGGAACTGCGCTGCGAGAAGAACGGCGGGCTCCCCGCGAAGCCCGTGCTGGATCCCGCGTAGCCGCTGACGAACGCGGAAACGAGCATGATCAGGCGGTCCTCCTCTGTCCGGAGGAGGGCTGCCTGCAGTATGCGGTGTGCCACGGACGAGCGGTGCACGGGCCCCGTCTCCAGGGCGCGCCGACCTCGCGCTCGCCCACGACTTCGACCCGGTCCGCCCCCCGTACCGGGCGATGAGGAGAAACCTTCCCCGGTGGGGACCCGGTCGGGGTCTGCCGTCGGCAGCGAGCTTCCACTCGGCCTCGGGCATACCGTTGTCCCAGTCGGCCGGAAGGGTCACGCTCGCAGTGGTGTGGTGTAGCCGGTCTGGTCGGTGATCCAGGTGGCGGCGTCTACCCGGTCGGCGTCGCTGCCGGTGGTGCAGGGTGCACGCCCACGTCGGCCGCACTCCCCCGGCCCAAGCCGCGCTGCTGGTCGTACGCCCGGCCGTACCCTGCCGAGGGCCTGAGACACCGCTCGCGGATTCCCCGGCGACCGGAAGGTGCGCGCGCTTAGGGTCGGCACATGCGACTGAGTACCGTGATCCTTCCCGTCCGGCGGTGGCACGACGGGGGCCGTGAGCAGTGGGTACGGGCCGAGCGGCTCGGCTTCCACGCCGCGTACACGTACGACCACCTGTCCTGGCGGAGCCTGCGCGACCGCGCGTGGTTCGGGGCGATACCGACCCTGACGGCCGCCGCCGGGGTCACCGAGCGGCTGCGTCTCGGCACCATGGTGACCTCGCCCAACTTCCGGCATCCGGTCACCCTGGCCAAGGAGCTGATCTCGCTCGACGACGTCTCCGGCGGCCGGATCACTCTGGGCATCGGCGCCGGCGCCGCCGGGTACGACGCGACCGCGCTCGGGAAGGAGGCCTGGAGCCCGCGCGAACGGGCCGCGCGGTTCGAGGAGTTCGTGCCGCTGCTCGACCGGCTCCTGACCGAGGACGCGGTCAGCCACGACGGCACCTACTACTCCGCCTCCGAGGCCCGCACCATCCCCGGCTGCGTCCAGCGCCCCCGTCTGCCCTTCGCCATCGCGGCGGCGGGCCCCCGTGCGCTGCGGGTCGTCGCCCGCCACGGCCAGGCGTGGGTGACGATCGGCGACATCAGGCTCTGGCAGACCGGGACGGCCGAGCAGTCGATGGAGGCGATCCGCGAGCAGTCGGCCCGGCTCGACGACGCCTGCGCGGCGGAGGGCAGGGACCCGGCCGGGCTGGAGAGGATCCTGCTCACGGGGCTCACCCCGGACCGGCCGCTGGCCTCTCTGGACGCGTTCGTGGACTTCGCCGGGAAGTACGCGGCGCTCGGCTTCACCGAGATCGTCGTCCACGCGCCCGTACCGGACTCGATGTTCGACACCTCGGAGGAGGTCTTCGAGCGGATCGCGACGGAGGGACTCGCCCAACTCGGCGGTAACTAGGGGAACTCCGGGGCTGGCACGAACGTGCTTGGCCGGGTGTGGCCAGCGTCGCAACGTCCAAGGTGGGCCGGGTGGCGGCTCCCGCTACGGGGGGCCCCATCCGGCCTGGCCTGTTGGTGCAACGCGGCATGTACTGACAGTGACACGGCGGCCAGCCAGTATTTCTCTCGAGCGCCACAGCGGCCGGTTCATCCGATACGGCCCTCGCCATCGCTGGTTCCCGATTTCCCGAAGGAATAACGTGAAGAATTCCCAGCTTTCCGTCGCCCGGTTCGTCGTCGCCGCCGCCGCGGTCGCCGCCGTCGCCGCCCCGTTCGCCGTCCTCGCCGACGGCACCGGCCGCGCCGGCGCGGCGGTGACCGCCACCACCGACGCCCCGGCTTCGGACGCGAGCGTCACCGAGAGCCCGGAGCCCGGCTTCGGCTGGGGCTGATCGGCACCCGCCACCGAGCGAAGCACGTCCATGTATGCCGCCGTCGTCGTGTTCAAAGCCGGCGCCGACCAGGCCAAAGCCTCCGTCAGCAGCGCCTCGCTGACCGACGCGTTCTGGGCGCACGCGCAAGCGGACGACGGCCTGGAGCACGTACGGACCGCGGACCGCGCCGACGGCTTCTCGGTGGTGCTCTTCATGCATGGGGGAGACGAGACCGAGGTGGCCACATCCGCGCTCGCCCTGTGCTGGCGCCTGGTGATGGTCATGCCGCCCCTGGCGGGCTGGTATGTCGATTCCTGTGTCGTGCGCGGCGCCTGGCGATAACGGCGGCCACACGGATGCGGAATTCCGTCGGCCCCGACCGGGTCGATCGCCGCAGCAGAATTGCCCGGAGGAAGAGTGAGCATCTCCCTGAATCTGCCGGAATCCCTTTCTCTCGACGTCCTCGACCCGGACGCCGACGACGCGACGACGGTGTGCCTCCCCGTCCGCGCGCTGCGGTTCGGGGACTCGCCGCGCGGCGGCGGGCTGAACGACGCGCACTGCCGCATGCTGGCCGCCGCCGGGGACACCCTGCCCCCGGTCGTCGTGCACAGCCGCACCATGCGCGTCGTGGACGGCAACCACCGGGTGCGGGCCGCCGTGCTGGGCGGCCGGCAGGAGATCACGGCCCGGATGTTCGAGGGCACGGCCGACGAGGCGTTCGTGCTGGCCGTGCGGCTGAACACCCTGCACGGCCGCGGCCTGCTCCTGTCGCGTACCGACCGCACCGCCGCGGCGGCGCGCCTGGTCACCACCCACCCGCACTGGTCCAACCGCATGATCGCCTCCCTGACCGGCCTGTCGGCGGGCACCATCGGCCGCATCCGGGGCCAGCTGACCGCCGAGTCCGGCGGCGCGGTCGTACGGGTCGGCAAGGACGGGCGGGCGCGGCCCGTGGACGGCTCCAGCGGCCGGATGAAGGTCTACGAGCTGCTGATGAGCGACCCGACCGCGTCCATCCGCGACATCGCGCAGCGCGTCGGCGTCTCCCCGTCGACCGTGCACGACGTACGCAAGCGCGTCCTGGCGGGGGAGGAGCCGGTCTCCCGGCGCCGCCGGGCGCAGGCCGAGGACGAGACCGAGCAGGACCGCACCGTTGCGCCGCGCCCGCAGCCCGAGCCGGAACGGGAGGCGCCCGCCGACCCCGCGGCGATCATCGCGGCGCTCACCAAGGACCCGTCCCTGCGCTACAACAACATCGGCCGGCGGCTGATCCGCTGGCTCGACGGGTGCCGGCGCGGCGTGGCCGAGTGCCCGGAGATCGCCGAGCGGGTGCCCTCCCACAACATCGACCCGGTGGCGGCGCTCGCCCGCGAGTACGCCCACGCGTGGCTCGACTTCGCCACCGCGCTGGAAGAGCGCAACCGCGACGCCTGCTGACCGCCGTCCGGCAGGCGCACATGTCCGCGGCGGCCACTCACCATCCCGTGACCGGTCCCACAGGCCGCCGGGGTGCATTCTCGGAAGGGTATTCCATGGCTGACATGACCGAGGCATTCGCCGAAATAGAGGACATCAGGGCGAGCCTCCCCGAACGACAGTTCCTGCGGGACGAGACCGAACTCAAGGAGCTCTCCCGTCAACTCGGCTCCAGCCGTGCGCTGCGCGGTGTGCCGGCGGTCGAGGCGTTCCTCGACGACCTCGCCGTCTTCGAACCGGGAAAGCGTCTGGAGGCGACGAAGGCACACATCAACAACCGGCGCGACAACGTCATCTTCTCGCTCTTCGACGCCTCGTACTTCCCGCGTCTGAACCTCGACTGCCTCACGTACGACACGCTGCCGACCGACCCGTACCTGGCCGAGCGTTACGCCAGCAACACCATGCCCGTGAACATCACGGGAAAGACCACCGGATTCGGCTCCCGGGTCGTCGTGGCGCTGTTCCCGGAGAACCACATCGACGGCATACAGAAGCCGGACGACCTCATCTTCTACTTCATCGACAAGTTCCTGGAGCGGCACAACAGGATCACCCGTCTCCTCATCGACGAGGTGATGGAGCCGGGCAGCTTCCCGCAGATCCAGGGCGCCTCCGACCGGAAGGTCGAGCAGGCCTCGTCCTGGTGGGTCCGGCTGCACGAGTACCACCACCGCCACGGCGACATGCCGATCCCGGAGTACCTCTCGGCGAAGAAGCTGAAGCCGCTGGCCGGCCTGGAGGAACTGCGCGTCGACGTCTCCGGCATGCTCGTCTGCCTGCACGACACGAAGCTGCCGCGCGAGGAGGCGCGGGCCGCGTACGAGTTCATCCTCGCCGAGCGTCTGCTGCGCTACGCGGTGGAGGGCATCCCGCGCCCGAACTACGACGCGGTCGCCTCCCAGTTGCTCTTCAACTATCTGGAGGGCAACGGCGGGATCGGTCTCGTCGACGGCCGCATCCGGCTTACCGAAAAGCTCCCCGACGTGCTGCGCGATTTCCTCTCGGAGATCGAGCGCATCGAATCCGGTATCCACCGGGACCCGGTCGAGGTCGTGAAGCAGCGCCTTCTCGACTTCACCAACCGGTACACCGACTACGACACCGAGTCGCGCGACTACCGGCACATTCCCTACTTCGCCGAGGTCAAGAACCGACTCGGCGTCTGAACAACGTCACCGGGCCGGAGTGTTCGACCGTGCAGCACAGTCGATCACACCGGCCGATCAGTGCGGGCATCATCAGGAAATCGCCCTGCGTAAGAGCCGACTGTTCTAGAGGAGTAGTTGTGAGAAACGAAGGCGCGGCCCCCGAGGGCGAGGACCTGGCGGGAACGACCGCGGAACGCCCCTACGACCTCCTGGGCATAGGATTCGGCCCTTCCAACCTGGCTCTCGCCGTGTGCGCCCGTGAGCAGAAGCTGCCGCTCTCCTGCCTGTTCGTCGAGCGCCGCGAGGGCGTCGCCTGGCACCCCGGCATGCTCATCGACGGCGCCCGGATGCAGATCTCCTTCCTCAAGGACCTGGTGTCGCTGCGGAACCCGGCCAGCCCCTACTCGTTCCTCCAGTACACCAAGGCCAAGGGGCGGCTGGAGCGGTTCGTCAACCTCAACGAGTTCCGGCCGACCCGGATCGAGTACGACGACTACCTGAAGTGGGTCGCCGAGGACTTCCCCGACCAGGTCCGCTTCGGTACGCGGGTGAACCACGTGACGCCGGTGACGGCCGGCGGCGGCACCCTGTCGCTCTTCCGCGTCGAGACCGAGGAGGTCGCCACCGGCCGGCGCACCACCCACTACGCCCGCAACGTCGTCCACGCGGGCGGCGGGCGGGCGGGCCGGCCGGACGGTGTCGCCGACGTCTCCGCCGTCATCCACTCCAGCGAGTTCCTGACCCGCTTCCCGGAGCGGTTCAAGGACCACGACGCGCCGTACCGGTTCGTGATCGCCGGCGGCGGCCAGAGCGCGGGCGAGATCGCCGAGTACCTCCTCCACCACTACGACCGGGCCGAGATCCACCTCGTCGTCTCCGGGTACACCCTCCAGCCGACCGACAACAGCCCCTTCGTCAACGAGCAGTTCTACTCCGGCGGCGCCGAATCCTTCTACCGGATGGCGCCCGAGCACCGCGCGGTCGTCGCCGCCCAGCTGCGCGACGCCAACTACGGCGTGGTCCGCGAGGACCTGCTGGAGCGGCTCTTCAACACCGACTACCTCGACGAGGTCAAGGGCCGCCGACGGCTGCACATCCACTCCTTCTCCCGCCTCGGCGAGGTCCGCGAGGACGGGGACGGACTGGCCGCGACCCTCCACGGGCGGCTGGAGGAGCGCCCGGACGAGGTGCTCGCCTGCGACGGCGTGGTCCTGGCCACCGGCTACGACCGCTCGCTCGACCCGGAGATCTTCGCGGACGTGCTGCCCCACCTCGTCACGGAGGAGGCCGGCGCCGGTGTCTCCCTCACGCGCAGCTACCGGGCCCGTACCGGCTCCGAGCTGCGCGCCGGGCTGTACCTCCAGGGCTTCGGCGAGGCGCAGTTCGGCCTCGGTGACACGCTGCTGTCACTGCTGCCGTTCCGCTCCAAGGAGATCGTGGACGACATCGCCGACCGGGTGCCGGCCCCGGCGGGCATCGGCGGCTGCCCGGTGATGTCGCCGGGCGCGTCCGGCCGCCCGGCCGTCTCCGCCCCGGCCGGCGCGTCCGGCACCGCCGCGTACCCGCCGAGCTGGTACCTGGAGCACGACCGGGAGAAGCTCTACGCCCTGATGGAGCGGTTCCGCTTCGCCACGCTGATCTCGGCGCGCTCCGGCGACGAGCCGTTCGCCACCCACCTGCCGCTGATCCTCGACCGGTCCCGTGGCACCAAGGGCGTCCTCTTCGGGCACCTGGACCGGGCGAACGAGCACGCCTCGCTCATCGACGGCCGCCGCATGCTCGCCGTCTTCCACGGCCCCAACGCCTACATGCCGCCGGACCTCTTCGCGAGCGACCCGCTGCCCACCTGGAACTCGATGTCCGTCCACGTGCGCGGCCGGGTCCGGGTCATCGAGGACCGGGACACGCTGGTGCGCGGTCTGATCGGGATCGCGGAGCACTCCGAGCCCGACAACCGGCTGCGCGGCGACGACCCGCGCATCGACCGCATCATCGGCGGCATCCTCGGCTTCGAGTTCGAGATCGACGAGATCGTGGGCCGCTTCAAGCTGTCGCAGGACCGCGACGAGACCGACCGCCGGCACGCCGCCGTCGCCCTGGCCCGCGCGACCGAACGCGGCGAGCGGGACTTCATCGAGTACGCGGTGGGGCTCAGTCTCCTCACCGAGGACGCCCCCCGGGACCTGGCCGACCGCCCCCTCCTCCCCATCGCCATTGGAGGCATTCATGAGTGACACGACACTGACCCAGGAGCGTTACTTCGTGGTCCGCAACCACGAGGAGCAGTACTCGGTCTGGCGCGCCGACCGCGAGCTGCCGCAGGGCTGGGAGCCCGTCGGCGAGGCCGCCGCGAAGGAGGAGTGCCTGAGCCGGATCGAGGAGCTGTGGACCGACATGCGGCCGCTCAGCCTCCGGACCTTCATGGAGGGGGACCGATGAGCGGGACGCAGCTCCGGGACGTCTCCACCAACGCCTCGCCGATCTTCACCCTCTTCGACGCCGAGACGGTCGACGAGCTGACCCGGGACCACATCCTGCGGCTGGCCGTCGGGGTGCTCGGCGCGGTACGGATCCGCGGCTTCTCCTCCGAGGAGGAGTGCGCCGACATCATGGAGGGCCTGGACCACCGCGAGTTCGGGGCCTACGACGAGAACCTGATCTTCCCGCCCATCGCCAAGATCGGCCCCGCCGCGTACGACTTCTACGGCGCGCACACGCTGACCGACGAGTACTGGAAGACCGCGGACGAGGCGCTCCGCCTGCGCGGGAAGCTGCACCACGGCTCGGACCCGATGGACCTGGCCGTGGAGCGGGTCAGCCGCGCCTGGGGCGACGAGGTGGTGCCCGCCCGGTCCAGGGGCCGTGAGATGTTCGCGGGGATGATCCGGGAGATCCCGAACGGCGCCAAGCTCCACTTCGACGAGATCGTCCGGGAGTTCCCGGGCATCCTCGACGAGACCCCGGCCAGTTTCCTCACCCTCAACTGGTACCTCTCCATGCCCGAGCAGGGCGGCGAGACCCGTGTCCACCGGCGCCGCTGGCGGCCGGCCGACGAGCCCTTCCGCGACGGCTACGGCTATGACGAGAAGGTGATCGAGGACGAGCCGGTGGCGGTGGTCCGCCCGCGCACCGGCGACGCGGTGATCTTCGACTCGCGCAACCTCCACGCGGTCAACGAGATCGGTGGCGAGGGCCGCCGGGTCAGCCTCTCCTTCTTCCTGGGCGTGACCGGGCGCGGCCCGCTCCAGGTCTGGTCCTGAAACACCCCTACCCATGAGCAGAGTGATCACATGCGACTCAGCCAAGAGCAGGTGCGGCAATTCCGGACTCAGGGCTACCTGATCCTCGACGGGTTGTTCAGCCCGGAGGAGGCCGAGGCCCTTCAGGACGCCTTCCAGCGCGACTCCCTCATACCCGGTGACCACCGTGTGGCCGAGCAGGACGGCGGCGAGGTGCGCGCCGTCTACGCCTCCCACACCCGACAGCCCGAGTTCGCCGCCCTGATCCGCACCCCGAGGGTCCTCGGCCCGGTGCGGCAGCTCCTCGGCGGCGAGGCGTACATCTACCAGTTCAAGATCAACGCGAAGGCGCCCTTCTCCGGCGCCGGGTGGTCCTGGCACCAGGACTTCGCCGCCTGGCAGATGGCCGACGAACTGCGCCTGCCCCGGCTCGTCAACGTCGGCGTCTTCCTCGACGAGGTCAACGAGTTCAACGGGCCGGTGATCTTCTGCCCCGGCTCGCACCGCGACGGCCTGGTGAAGAAGGGCCGGGCGGCCGGCCCGGCCGCCTCCGAGCAGCACGTCGACCCGGAGGACATCGCCCTCACCCCGGCGGACATGACCGGGCTCGTGGAGCGCCACGGCCTGGTCAGCGCCAAGGGCGCCGCCGGCACCGTCGTCCTCTTCGACCCCGAGATCGTGCACGGCTCCGCGACCAACATGGCGCCCTTCCGGCGCCGGCTGCTGATCGTGACGTACAACGACGTCACCAACGTGCCCAAGCCGGCGGGCGAGCGGCGCCCCGAGTACGTCGTCGGCCGCGACACCGCGCCGCTGGAGCTGACCGACCAGGAGATCGTCCCGGCCCTGGAGGTGCTGGTATGAGCGTCGGACGCGCCGTCGTCCTGGCGGAGTTCGGCCGGCCGCTGGAACTGAGGAAGTTCCCGGTCCCGCCGGCACCGGAGGGCGGCATGATCGTCGCCAGCCGGTACGGCGGGGTCTGCGGCACCGATCTCCACCTCCAGCAGGGCCACCTGGAGGTCCCCACGCCGCTGGTCCTCGGCCACGAGGGCCTCGGCACCGTCCACGAACTGGGCGCCGGCGCCGGCACCGACGTCCACGGCACGCCGCTGCGCCCCGGCGACACGGTGATGTGGGCGTCCTCGATCGCCTGCGGCAGCTGTGTGCCCTGCCGGATCCACCGCGAGCCGACGCTGTGCGAGTACCGCCGCACCTACGGCGTGAACCGGCCCACGGACCAGGAGCCGGGCCTGTCGGGCTCCTGGGCCGAGTACATCTGCCTGCGGCCCGGCACGACCGTGGTGAAGGTACCGGACGGCGTCGACCCGGTGGCCGCGATGTCCTTCGCCTGCGCTGGCCCCACCATGGTCCACGCCCTCTACGAGCGGCGCCCGGTCCGCGTCGGCGAGACCGTCGTCGTCCAGGGCAGCGGCCCGGTCGGCCTGGCCGCCACCGCCCTCGCCCAGCTCTCCGGCGCCGCGCGGGTGATCCTCGTCGGCGGCCCCGGCAAGCGCCTCGCCACCGCCGCCGAGGCGCGCGTCGGCGACCACCACGTCAACATCGTGGAGGCCGCCGATCCCTCCGCCGCCCTCGCCGAGGTCATGGAACTGACCGGTGGCCGGGGCGCGGACCTGGTCATCGAGGCCACCGGCGCCCCGGCCGCGATCGACCAGGGCCTGCGCCTGGCCCGGCGCGGCGGCTCGTACCTGGTGGTCGGCCAGTACACCGACAGCGGGGACACGACGATCAACCCGCACCAGATCGTCCACCGCCAGCTGGACGTGGTCGGCTCCTGGGCGTTCACCGGCGCCCACCTCGTGCAGTACGTCGCGCTGCTGCCCGCGCTGGTACGGCGCTTCGACCTGGCGCGGCTGGTGACCAGCTACCCCCTGGAGGACCACGGCAGGGCGCTGGCGGACGTCGCCGCCGGAGCCGTGATGAAGGCCGTCCTCGTCAGCTGAGCCGGCCCCCGGACCGCACCCACCCCACGCAGCCCACCCACGGCCGCGGCGCGGTGCCGCGGCCCGGAACGAGGGAAGTACGCATGGCGACCCCGCCGAGCACCCACCAGCCCTGGCAGGCGGCCCTGGCCGGCCTGCCGGAGAAGATCGACCTGCCCGGCCTGCGCCGGCCCGACCAGGCCGGCCCGCCCGGGACGGCCACCGCCGAGTGCCGGCTCGACCCCGGGCTCGGCGGGGCGATGACCCGCCTCGCCGGGGAGGCGGACGGCGGCGCCACCCTCGCCACCGTCTTCACGGCCGGCGTCGCCGCGCTGCTCACCCTGCTGCGCGCCGGTGCCGATCTGCCGCTGGCCACCGCCGCGGCCGCCACGCCCACCGGCGTCCGGCTGCTGCGGGTGGCCGGCTCGGCCGCGACGGACTTCCGCGCGCTGATGGCGGCCGTCCGCGCCGGCGAACGGGCCGCCGCTGCCCAGGACGGCGTCCCCTTCGCCGAGATCGTACGGGCCGTCGACACCGCCCGCGGCACGCCCGGCCTGCCGCTCTTCCAGGTCGGCACGGCCGTGGACGCCGCGCCGCCCGCCCCGGGGCCGGGCCGCGACCCGGGCGAGCTGTGGTTCACCCTGCACACCACGGACGGCGCCGCGGGGGCCCGGCCGCACGTCCGGCTCACCTACCCGGTCGCCGCGCTCGACCGGGCCGCCGCCCAGGCCCTGTGCGACCGGCTCGTACGCGTCCTCACCCGCGCCGTGCGCGCGCCCGGCGCGAGGCTCGACACCATCGACTGCCTGCTGCCCGGCGAGGCCGCCGGCCTGATCGGCGAGGGGTACGCGGGCCCCGTCCCCGACGCCACCCTCGCCGGGTGGTTCGAGGAGCGGGCGGCACGCTGCGCCGACGCCGTCGCCGTCGTCGACGGCCCCCGGCGCGTGACGTACGCGGAACTCAACGCGCGCGCCAACCGGCTGGCCCGGACACTGACGGCGGCCGGGGCCGGCCCCGAGCGCGTCGTCGCGCTGGTCCTGCCCCGCTCGGAGCTGTCGGTGACCGCGTTCCTCGCGGTGCTCAAGACCGGTGCCACCTATCTGCCCGTCGACCCCGAACTCCCGGCCGAACGCGTGGCGTTGATGCTGGAGGACGCCGCGCCGGTGGTGACGGTCACGGACGCCGGGCACGCCGGGCTGCTGCCCGCCGGGGCCGCCCCGCCGCTGCTCCTCGACGCGGAGCTGTCCGCCTGCGCCGGGCAGAGCCCGGACAACCCGGCCGAGGCGGAGCTCACCGCTGTCGTCGGCGGCGGCACCCCCGCCTACCTGCTCTACACCTCCGGCTCCACGGGCCGCCCCAAGGGGGTCCTCATGACGCAGGAGGCCGTCCGCAACCTCATGGCCTGGCACCTGGACGAGATCCCCAGCGAACCGGGCCGCGTCACCGTCCAGTTCACCTCCGTCAGCTTCGACATCTCCGTCCAGGAGATGCTCTCGGCGCTGCTGTCCGGCGCGACGCTCGCCATCGTCCCCGAGGACGTGCGGCGCAGCCCGCAGGACTTCGCGCCCTGGCTGGAGGAGCACGGCGTCACGGACCTGTTCGCACCCAACGTCGTGATCGAACTGGTCTGCCAGGCCGCGCTGGAGCAGGGCCGCACCCTGCCCGCCCTCACCCATGTCGCACAGGCGGGCGAGGCGCTCGTCCTGAGCGAGGCCGTACGGGAGTTCTTCCGGCTGCGGCCCGGGCGGCGCCTGTACAACCACTACGGCCCCACCGAGACGCACGCCGTCACCTCGTACGTCCTGCCGGAGGACGTGGCCGCCTGGCCGGCGGCGGCGCCCGTCGGGACGGCCGTGTGGAACACCTCCGTGTACGTGATGGACGAGGCGCTGCGGCTGGTGCCGCCCGGTGTCGCGGGCGAGCTGTACGCCTCCGGGGTCTGCCTGGCGCGCGGCTACTGCGAGCGGCCCGGCCTGACCGCCGACCGCTTCCTGCCCGACCCGTACGGCCCGCCCGGCGCGCGCATGTACCGCACCGGTGACCTGGTGCGCCGCCGGCCCGACGGTGCCGTCGAGTACCTCGGCCGCACCGACCACCAGATCAAGATCCGCGGGATGCGCGTCGAACTCGGCGAGATCGAGGCCGCGCTGCGCGCCGCACCCGGGGTGCGCGACACCGTCCTCGTCACGGCCGGGGAGGGCGGCACCCGGCGCATCGACGCCTACCTCGTGCCCGCCCCCGGCGCCGACGCGCGGGCCCTGGGCGCCGCGACCCGCGCGGAGCTGCGCCGGACGCTGCCGCCCGCGATGGTCCCGGCCTCGTTCACCGTGGTGCCCGAGTTCCCGCTCAACTCCAACGGCAAGGTGGACCGGCGGGCGCTGCCCGAGCCGGTGTTCGGCGGTCCCGACGAGGCGGACCGGCCCCGCACCCCGGAGCAGGAGCGGCTCGCGAGGATCTTCGCCGAGGTGCTCGGGCTGCCCGCCGTCGGCGTCCACGACAGCTTCTACGACGTCGGCGGGCACTCGCTGCTCGCCGCCGAACTCACCGTCCGCGTCCGCAAGGAGTTCCGGGTGGAGCTGTCGCTCGGCGACGTCCTCGGCAACCCCTCGGTCGCCGAGCTCGGCGCGCTCCTGACCCGCGTGGAGCCGGCCCGCCCGCCGGTCGTGCCGCGCACCGGCGACGCGCCCGCGCCCGCCTCCTTCGCGCAGCAGAGCCTGTGGGTCCTCGACCAGCTGGAGGGCGCGAGCCCCCGGTACAACGAGCCGCTCGCCCTGCGGCTGACCGGGCGGGTCGACGTACCCGCGCTGCGCGGCGCCCTGGCCGACGTACTCGACCGCCACCACGTGCTGCGCACGGTCCTGACCATGGAGGACGGGCAGATCGTCCAGCGGGTCCTGGACGGCCCGGCCGCCGTGCCCGCGCTCGGCGAGACCGCCGTCGCGGCGGACGGCCTGGACGCGGCGCTGCTCGCCGCGGCCCGTGTGCCGTTCGACCTGGCGCGCGACCTGCCGGTGCGGGCGACGCTCTTCCGCCTGGAGGGCGTGCGGGAGGACACGTACGTCCTGCTCGTCGTCATGCACCACATCGCCTGCGACGGCGTCTCCCTCCCCACCTTCCTGCGCGACCTCGCCGCCGCCCACAACGCGCGCACCGCCGGCGCTGCCCCCGACTGGGCGCCGCTGCCCGTGCAGTACGCCGACTACGCCGTCTGGCAGCGCGATCTGTTCGCCTCCGACGGGACCGGGCCGGCGGCGGCGCTGCGCCGGCAGTACCGCTACTGGGAGCAGAAGCTCGCCGGGCTGCCGGCCGCGATCCCGCTGCCGCTGGACCGGCCGCGGCCCGCGATGCGCTCGGGCGAGGGCGCGGCCGTGCCGTTCTCCGTCCGGCCCGCCCTCCACCGCGCCGTCCGTGCCCTCGCGCAGGGCCGGCGCACCACCACGTTCACCGTGGTCCACGCGGCGCTGACGGCGCTCCTCGCCGAGCGGGGCGCGGGCGACGACGTCGTGGTGGCGGCGGTCGTCTCCGACCGGGGCGACCCGGCCCTGGACGATCTGGTGGGCTTCTTCGTCAGGACGCTCGTCCTGCGCGTCGACGCCTCGGGGAAGCCGGACTTCGCGGAGCTGCTCGACCGGGTGCGGGAGACCGACGTGGCCGCCTTCGCCCACCAGGACCTGCCGTTCGAGCACGTCGTGGAGCTGGTCAACCCGGCCCGCTCGCTCGACTGCCACCCGCTGGCGCAGGTGATGCTGGCCTTCCAGGTCGAGGAGGCGGAGCCGCCCCGGATGACCGGGCTGACCGTCCGGCACGAGCCGGTGGAGCTGGGCGTCGCCAAGTTCGACCTGTGCTTCAAGGTCGTGGAGCGGTTCACCGCGGACGGCGAGCCGGCCGGCGTGGAGGGGCTCCTGGAGTACGCGACCGATGTCTTCGACGCGGAGACGGCCGCCGCCCTGACGGCGGACCTGGCCGGCTTCCTGGAGGCGGGCGCCGCCGGCTCCGCCTGAGCCGCCGGCGGCACACGACCGAGGGCCACGGCGTCGACGCCGTGGCCCTCGGTGCGTACGGGGTGACCGCTCAGCCGGCCGGGACGCCCAGCCTCCCGGCGACCGTGGCGAGCACCTCCCCGGCGGCGGTCACGGGGAAGAAGTGACCGCCCTCCACGCGGCGGACGGAGAACGGGCCGCCCGCCCAGGGCCGCCACGCCTCGCAGTGGCCCTCGGGAGCCGTCTCGTCCTGGAGCCCGCCCAGCGCCACCATCGGCACGCCCACCCGCCCGGCCGGGGAGACCTCCCGGCGGCAGGAGTGGAACAGCCGCATGTCCGCGCGGAGCGTCGGCAGGAAGGTCCGCAGGAAGGCGGGGTCGGCCAGCAGCTCGGCGGGGGTGCCCTGCCACGCGTTCAGGTGCGCGAGCAGCTCCTCGTCGGTGGGCTCCGGGCCCGGCTCGCCCACCAGGTGCGGCGGCAGCGCCCCGGCCACGAACAGCGCCCGCTGCCCGGTGGTGGAGCCTTCGAGACGGCGGGTGACCTCGCGCGCGACGAGGGCGCCGGTGCTGTGCCCGAAGACGCCGAAGGGCCGGTCCGCGTGCCCGAGGATCTTCTCGGCGATCCGGTCGGCCAGCGCGGCGACGTCGGTGAACGGCGCCTCGCCGAACCGCTCCTCGCGGCCGGGGGTGAGGACGGCCTCGATCCGCAGCCCGGCCGGGGCGGCCGCCGACCACGGCCGGTAGGTGCCGGGTCCGGCGCCCGCCGCGGGGATCAGATAGAGCAGGACGTCACCGTCGCCCCGGGTGAGGCGCTTGAACCAGCGGTCCCCGGACTCCGCGCCGATCTTCGCCGCGATGGGCCGCTCCTGTGTCCGCAGCAGCATGACGAACCGGTCGTCCAGGGCCGGGGCGTCCCCCGCGAACTGGAGCCGGCCCGCCGAGTCCACCCAGAGCCGCACCTGACGGCGCCGGGCCTCGCCGATCAGCTGGTCGGCCAGGAATGACATCGGGGTCCTCCTTCTCGTTCGGTTGTCGTGGCCGGGCGGCGGCTCACTCGGCCTGCTCCGGCAGCGTGCGCATCCGGACCACGGGGGCGAACAGCAGCGGCAGGCAGCTCAGTACGCCGCCGATGACGGCCAGCCAGAGCGCGGGCCGCAGGCCGATCAGGGTGCCCAGGGCGCCGGCGACGAGCGCGCCGGCCGTCCGCACCCCGTGGATGAGCCCGAGGTAGGCGCCCTGCACGCGGGAGCGGAAGCGGTCCGGGGTGAGCGCCTGCTGGATGGAGGAGCCCGCGATGTCGCACAGCATCAGGCCCATGCCGGAGACGAACTCGGCGGCCACCACCAGGCCGAACGCCACCCACTTGTCCTGCGTCGCGAACGGGACGAGCGCCAGCGCACCGGGGAAGAGGACAGAGCCGATCAGGAACGTCGGCCCGATGCCGGCGCGCCGGCTGACCCAGCCGGTGACGAACGAGCCGAACAGGGCGCCGACGGCGCCGAGTCCGAGCGCGACACCGATCATCCCGGGTGTCAGCTTCAGTTCGCGCGCGATGAAGAGCAGGAAGAGCGTGAAGTAGACCGTGTAGCAGAGGTTGAGCAGGCCGCCGCCGACGAACTTGGCCCGCAGGGCCGGGGTCCGCGAGACGAAGAGCAGCCCGTCCCGGATGTGGGAGGACGACCTCTCCTTCTCGGGCGCCGGCTCCTCGAGGGAGATGGACCGCAGCAGGAGCGCCGAGCCGAGGAACGACACCACGTCGGCGAGGAGCGCCACGGGCGCCGACAGCGCCTGCACCAGCATGCCGCCGAGGCCGGGGCCCGCCACCCAGGAGAAGGAGAAGCTGCCGCGGGTCAGCGACATGCCCTTGACGTAGTCCTCGCGGTTCACGAGCGCGGCGAACAGGGAGTTGCTGGAGACGTTGAAGAGCATGGCCAGGACGCCCGTCACGAAGGCCACCACCCACAGGTGGGTGAGGGTCAGCGCGTCGAGCGCGTACGCGACCGGCACGGTGAGCAGCACGGCTGCGCGGCCGAGGTCGCTGAGGATCATCATGTGCCGCAGCCGGCCGTACCGGTCGACGAGGCCCCCGGCGTGCAGCGCGAAGAGCAGGTTGGGCAGCGAGGCCAGCGCGCCGAGGACGCCCATCTCCGCGGCCGAGGCGTCCAGCGCGAGCACGGCCGTGAGGGGCAGCGCCACGGTGGAGACCTGGTCGCCGAGGAAGGAGATGGTCTGCGCGGTCCAGAACCTGCGGAACGTGACCTGTTGCAGCAGTCGAGGTATGCGGTCCATCAGTTGAGTGGCCATCGATAACCATTTCGGTCGTGGAGAGGCGGCTACCGAAGTCGTCGGTCCGGCCGCGCCGGGTTCGGCGCACAATCTACCGGCACGGAACTGCCCTGGTACCCCCGCGTTCGACTGAACACTTGGCGCCATCGAACACCGGATATTCTCGATCCGGAGGCAGATGGAACACCTACGACGAAGAATTCGAGGCGCCGTGCTGCAGGATATGCCCGCACTCACAGATCCGCTTCTCTATTCCGAGGGCGACCCGCACGAGGTATGGCGGAGGCTGCGGCAGGAAAACCCGGTCTCCTGGCACGAGTACGGCGAGAACGGAGGCTACTGGGCCGTCACCACGCACGCGGCCGGTCTCGAAGTGCTCACCGAGTGGGAGCGGTTCACCTCCACCAAGGGAATCTTCCTGCGCCCCAACTTCAAGGACCCGTACCCCGGCGCCGGCAAGATGATGGCGCTGAGCGACCCGCCCCGCCACGACCAGCTGCGCAAGGCGATCATGGGCCTTTTCACCGTACGGGCCATCGCGAAAATGGAGGAGCGGACCCGGGACGTCGTCCGGTCCGCACTGCGCGGCGTGGTGGAGGCCGGCAGCTGTGATTTCGTCAAGGACATCGCCGCACGCATACCCCTGGCCGTCTCGGCGGAGCTGCTCAGTATTTCCATGGACGATGTGGAGATGCTGGCCAAAGTCACCACCGAGGCCGCCGAGAATTCCACCGACATCGACGGGGTCGAAGCACAGCTGGCGCATTTCGAAATCCTCCGCCACTACTCCGAGATCATCGACGAGAAGCGACGGAATCCCGGCCGCGACCTGGTGTCCGCGCTGACCACGGCACAGGCCGAGGGGCTCGACATCACGGACGACGAGGTGATCCTCACCTGTGACAACGTCATCGTGGCGGCCAACGAGACCACCCGGCAGGCGGTCGGCGCAGGCATGCTGGCGCTGCTGGAGAGCCCCGAGCAGTGGCGGGCACTGCGGGCCGGTGACCTCAAGCTGAAGACCGCCGCCGAGGAGTTCCTGCGCTGGACCGCACCGGTCACCCACATCCTGCGCACCGCCCAGCACGACACGGTGCTGGAGGGCGTGGAGATCCGCGAGGGCGACGCCGTCACCGTCTGGCTGCCGTCGCTCAACCGCGACGAGAAGGTCTTCGACCGGCCCGAGCGGTTCCTGCTCGACCGCGCCACCAACCACCACGTCTCCTTCGGCGGCGGCGGCCACTTCTGCGTCGGCGCCAACCTGGCGCGGCTGACCATCCGGGTCATGCTCGAGGAACTGGCCCACCTGCCCGCGGAGATCGAGGTGTGCGGCGAGCCGAAGCGGATCGCCTCCTACATCCTCGGGGGCCTCACCTCGCTCCCGCTCGCCTTCCGTCCGCACTGACCACCGACCGAACCATGGGGAGATTGGGCCGAACATGACCGCAGTGCGCGAACTGCTGGACCGGCTGACCGCGGACGGCATACAACTCTGGGTCCAGGACGGACGCTTGCGCTTCCGGCCCACCGGTGCCCTGACATCCGACCAGGTCGCCGACCTGCGTACCCACAAGGACGAGGTCGTCCGCCTGCTGACGCGGCCGGCCGACGCGCCCGGCGGCCTCTTCGACGCCCCGCGTCCGGAGGCCCTGCCGCTGTCGTACGGGCAGGAGAGCCTCTGGTTCCTCGACCGGCTCGGCCTCCAGTCCAGCTACAACGTCGGCACCACGCTCCGGATGGAGGGCGAGCTGGACACGCCCGCCCTGGTGCGCGCCCTCGACGAGATCATGCGCCGGCACGAGGTGCTCCGCACCCGCTTCCGCGAGCACGACGGCGTGGTCACGCAGATCGTGACGGACGACGCGCGGATGCCGCTGGAGCGGATCGACCTCACCGCCGAGCCCGCCGAGGAGCGCGAGGCCCGCGCCCAGGCCCATCTCGACCGGCACTTCTCCACCCACTTCGACCTCGCCGCGGACCGGCTCGTCACCGCGCAGCTGATCACGCTCGGCGCCACCTCGCACATCCTCGCCGTCAACGCCCAGCACATCGTCGTGGACGGCGCGTCCATCGGCCGGATCTTCGGCGAACTCAAGGAGCTGTACGAGGCGCTCCGCGCCGGCCGGCCCTCCCCGCTGTCCGAACCGGCCGCCCACTTCGCCGACTACGCGGTCTGGCAGCGCGGCCCGGCCGTCACCGAGGAGCACGCCCGGCAGCTGGAGTACTGGCGCGAGCGGCTCGCCGGCGCCCCCGAGGGGCTCGACCTGCCGCTCGACCACCCCAGGGGCGAGCTGCCCGACTTCGCCGGCGCCAACGTGAGCTTCACCGTGCCGCCCGGCCTCTTCGACCGGCTGCGCGAGGTCGCCGCCCGCAACGGCGCCACCCCGTTCATGGTCGTGCTGGCCGCCTTCCACGTCCTGATGGGCCGCTGGTCCCGGCAGGACGACGTGTGCGTGGGCACCCCCGTCGACTGCCGTGCCCACCCCGAGACCGCCGAGATGATCGGCTACTTCGCCAACACCGTCGTCGTCCGCGCCGACCTCTCCGGCAACCCCTCCTTCACGCGGCTGCTCGACGGGCTGCGGGAGAGCGTCATCGGCGCCTACGACAACCGCCAGCTGCCCTTCGACCGGCTGGTGGCGGCGCTGCGGCCGGGCCGCAGCCAGGTGAGGCAGCCGCTCTTCGACGTGATGTTCTCCTACCAGGGGCAGCAGGACTTCCACCTGGAGGGGCTCGACGTCACCTTCGTCGACCAGCCCAGCACCACCGCCAAGTTCGACCTCTCCCTCTTCGTCTCCGAGACCGACGACGGCCTCTACGGCAGCTTCGAGTACGCCACCTCGCTCTTCGACGCCCCCACCGTCGAGGAGCTGTCCCGGCTCTTCGTCCGCCTCCTCGAAGGCATCGCCGCCGACCCCGGCGCCCGCATCCTGGACCTGCCGCTGGTCACCCCCGCCGAGCGGCCCGAGCTCGTCACCGGTGGCGTCACCGGCCGGCTGCGCGAGGGCTCCCTCGCCGGCTGGTTCGAGGAGCGGGCCGCCGTCGCGCACACCGCCCCCGCCGTCGTGGACGGCGAACTCACCCGTAGCTATGGGGAGCTGAACGCCCGGGCCAACCGGCTCGCCCGCGCACTGGTCCGGCACGGCATCGGCCCCGAGCGGGTCGGCGCGGTGCTCCTGCCCCGCTCCGACCTGGCCGTCACCGCCTTCCTCGCGGTGCTCAAGAGCGGCGGCGTCTACCTGCCCGTCGACCCCGCCCTCCCGGCCGAGCGCGTCTCGGTGCTGCTCACCGACGCCCGGCCCGGGGTCGTCGTCACCGACGCGGCCGGCGCCGCGCTGCTGTCCGGCCACGACGTGCCCGTCCTCCTCGTCGACGAGGAGCTGTCGGCGTACGCGGGGGAGAGCCCCGCCGACCTCCGCGACGCCGAGCGCACCACGCCCGTCACCGACGCCACCCCGGCCTACCTGCTGTACACCTCGGGCTCGACCGGGCGCCCCAAGGGCGTCGTCATGACCACCGGTGCCATGCTGAACATGATGGAGTGGCACTTCACCACCCTCCCCACCGGCCCCGGCCGGGTCACCGCCCAGTTCACCGCCCTCAGCTTCGACGTCTCCGTCCAGGAGATGCTCTTCACCCTCCTCTCCGGAGCGGCCCTCGCGATCGTCCCCGAGGAACTGCGGCGCAGCCCCGAGCAGTTCACCGCCTGGCTCGACGACCGGCGGGTCACCGACCTCTTCGCGCCGAACGTCGTGATCGAGCTGACCGCCCGCGCCGCGCTCGCCACCGGCCGCCCGCTGCCCGCCCTCACCCACGTCGTGCAGGTCGGCGAGGGCCTCGTCCTCAGCGACACCCTGCGCCGGTTCACCGCCGCCGCCCCCGGCCGCCGGCTGCACAACCACTACGGCTCCACCGAGGTACAGGTCGTCACCGCGCACGACATGGAGCCCGGCATCGACGGCTGGCCCGATGTCGCGCCGCTCGGCCAGTCCGTGCGCAACACCGTCGCCTACGTCCTCGACGAAGGCCACGGCCTCGTCCCGCCGAACGTCCCCGGCGAGCTGTACGTCTCCGGCGCCTGCGTCGGCCGCGGCTACTTCGGGCGGCCCGCCCTGACCGCCGAGCGCTACCTGCCCGACCCCTACGGGCCGCCCGGCGCGCGGATGTACCGCACCGGCGACCTGGTCCGCCGCCGCCGCGACGGCAGCCTGGAGTACCTCGGCCGCACCGACCACCAGGTCAAGATCCGCGGCATGCGGGTCGAGCTGGGCGAGACCGAGGCGACGCTGCGGCTGCACGAGGGGATCGGCGACGCCGTCGTCCTCGCCCACGCCGACGTCCTCGGCTCCCAGCAGCTCACCGCCTACGTCGTCCCGGCGGCCGCCGGGACGGCCCCCGCGCCGGCGGACCTGCGCGGCTGGCTCCTCGACCGGCTGCCGTCGCACGCCGTGCCCTCCCGTTACGTCGTCCTCGACGCGCTGCCCGTCAACCGCCACGGCAAGACGGACCGCAACGCCCTGCCCGCCCCGGACGACGCCTCCTTCGGCTCCGGCACCGAGTACCTCGCCCCGCGCACCGGCGGCGAACAGCTCGTCGCCGACATCTGGCGGGAGGTCCTGCGCGTCGAACAGGTCGGCGCCCACGACGACTTCTTCGCCCTCGGCGGCCACTCCCTGCTGGTCTCCCAGGTCCTCGCCCGGATCAGGAAGCGCACCGGAGCCGACCTCTCCGTACGCGACTTCTACGCCGGGGCGACCGTCGCCCGCCTCGCCGGACTGGTCGCCGAGGCCGACGCGGTCCCCGACAACGTCGTCCCCAGGCCGGCCGGCGCGCCCGCCGAGACGTCCTACGCCCAGCAGCGCATGGTCTTCCTCCACCTCCTCCAGCCCGACGGCGGCCTCTACAACGTCCAGATCCCGCTGGCCCTGCGCGGGCCGCTGGACCGGACGGTGCTCGCCGCCGCCCTCGACGAGATCGTCCGGCGCCACGAGGTGCTGCGCACCACCTTCGACCTCGCCGGCGAGAACATCGCGCCGGTCGTCTCCGACGAGGCCGTCTTCCCCCTGGAGTTCCGCGACGTCAGCGGCGCCGACGACCCCGAGGCCGAGGTGCGGGCGCTGCTGCGGACCGAGGGCGAGACCGGCTTCGACATCCAGACCGGCCCCGTCGTCCGCGCCGTCGCCGTGCGGACCTCACCCGAGGAGCACCTGCTCGTCCTCACCGCCCACCACATCGTCTTCGACGGCTACTCGGTCGCCGTCCTGGTCGAGGAACTGGGCACGCTGTACGAGGCGTACCTGCGCGCGGAGCCCTCGCCGCTGCCCGAGCCGGTCCTGCAGTACGCCGACTACGCGGTGTGGCAGCGCCGCCGCCTCCAGGGCGGCCCCCTGCGCGACCACCTCTTCTACTGGAAGCAGTACCTCGCCGGCACCCCGCACGCCATCGAGCTGCCCACCGACCGGCCCCGGCCCGCCGTGCCCGACTTCGGCGGCGACGCCGTCGGCTTCACCGTCGACGCCGGTCTGACCGCGCGGCTGCGCGCCCTCGCGGGCCGGAACAGGGCCACCCTGTTCATGACCACCATGGCCGCGTACAGCGCCCTGATGCACCGGCTCAGCGGCCAGGACGACGTGTGCGTCGGCTTCTTCTCCGGCAGCCGGCCCACCGTGGAGACCGAGTCCCTCATCGGGCTCTTCGTGAACACGATCCCCGTCCGCTCCCGCGTCGTCCCCGGCCAGAGCTTCGGCTCCCACCTGGAGCGGGTCCGCGACTCCGTCCTCCTCGGCGACGCCCACCGCGAACTGCCCTTCGAACTGCTCGTGGACGAGGTCCAGCCCGACCGGGACGTCTCCCGCCACCCCGTCTTCCAGGTCGCCTTCAGCTACTACGCGGCGGCCCCGCAGGAGTCCCGCACCACCGGCTCGGGCCTGCGGATCGCCCCGTCGTCGGCCTCGCCGGGCACCTGGGCGGCCAAGTTCGACCTCACGCTCTACCTGCGGGAGTCGGAGGACGGCGAACTCCTCGGCGACCTGGAGTTCTCCACCGCCCTCTTCGACCGGCCCACCGTCGAACGGTTCGCCGCCCACTACGTACGGCTCCTGCGGAGCATCGCCGAGGCCCCCGACACGGCGCTCGAAGCCCTGCCGATGCTCGGCGACGCCGAGCGGCGCCAGGTCCTGGACGACTGGAACGACACCGCCGCGGAGGTCTCCACGGCCACCCTTCCCGAGCTGTTCCAGCGGCGCGCGGCGCTGGACCCGGCCGCCCCCGCCGTCCACTTCGAGCAGACCACGCTCTCGTACGGCGAGCTGAACGCCGAGAGCAACCGCCTCGCCCGCCACCTGGTCGCCCTCGGCATCGGCCCCGGCGACTTCGCCGCCATCGCCCTGCCGCGCACCGAACGCGTCCTCGTCGC
Organism: Streptomyces sp. NPDC047841; assembly: GCF_040704085.1. Classification (NCBI taxonomy): domain Bacteria; kingdom Bacillati; phylum Actinomycetota; class Actinomycetes; order Kitasatosporales; family Streptomycetaceae; genus Streptomyces; species Streptomyces sp. NPDC047841. Next base: position 427,840 of record NZ_JBEYRP010000001.1, on the reverse strand, counting down.
CGTCCTCGCCGTCCTGAAGGCGGGCGCCGCCTACGTGCCGATCGACCCCGGCTACCCCGCCGACCGGATCGCCCTCATGCTGGACGACGCCCGGCCGGTGCTCGTCCTCACCTCCGAGCAGGCGAAGGACCGCGTCCCCGGCCACGGCCCCGCCCGCCTCGTCCTCGACGCGCCCGGCACCCGCGCCGCCGTCGCCGCCCACCCCGGCCACGACCTGACCGACGCGGAACGCACCGCCCCGCTGGACGCGCTCCACCCCGCGTACGCCATCTACACCTCCGGCTCCACGGGCCGGCCCAAGGGCGTCGTCGTCGCCCACCGCAGCGTCGCCAACCTGGCGGCCTGGGCGGGCGAGACCTTCACCCCCGGCCAGCTGGCACGGGTGCTGGCCGCGACCTCGCTCAACTTCGACGTCTCCGTCTTCGAGATGTTCGGCCCGCTGCTCAACGGCGGCTCCGTCGAGATCGTGCCGTCGCTGCTCAGCCTCGCCGACCCGCCCGCGGGCCCGTACACCGCCTCCCTGCTCAGCGGGGTGCCGTCCGCGCTGGCCCAGATCCACGGCACCGGCGGCCTGCACGCCGAGGCCGGCACCGTCGTCATGGCCGGCGAACCGCTGTCCGCCAAGGCCGCCAACGACATCGGCGGCGCCGTCGGCGCCGGACTCGTCGGCAACCTCTACGGCCCCACCGAGTCCACCGTCTACGCCACCGCCTGGTTCACCCGCGACCGCGTCGAGGGCGTCCCCCCGATCGGCCGCCCGCTGCGCAACACCCGGACGTACGTCCTGGACGCGGCGCAGCAGCCGGTGCCGGTGGGCGTGGTGGGCGAGCTGTACCTGGCCGGCGAGGGCCTCGCCCACGGCTATCTGCACCGGCCCGGCCTCACCGCCGACCGGTTCGTGCCCGACCCGTACGGCGCGCCCGGCACCCGCATGTACCGCACCGGCGACCTGGTCCGCTGGACCGCGGACGGCGACCTCCTCTGCCTGGGCCGCGCCGACCACCAGGTGAAGGTCCGCGGCCACCGCATCGAACTCGGCGAGATCGAGGCCCACCTGGCCGACCACCCCGACGTGGACCAGGCCGTCGCCGGCGTGCAGCGGCTCCCCTCCGGCGACCGGCGGCTCGTCGCCCACGTCGTCTGCCACCGGCCGGTCACCGCCGACACGCTGCGCGAGCACCTGGAGGCCAGACTGCCCGGCTACATGGTCCCCGGCGCGTTCGTCCAGCTCGACGCGCTCCCGCTGAACATCAACGGCAAGGTTGACCGTTCCGCCCTGCCGGAGCCCGAGGACGACGGCGGCGCGGACGGCGACCACGTGCCGCCGGTCACCCCGCTGGAGAAGGAACTGGCCGAGATCTGGGCCGACGTCCTGTCCCGGCCGCGGGTCGGACTGACCGACAACTTCTTCGCCCTCGGCGGCCACTCGCTCCTCGTCACCCAGATGAGCGTCCGCATCCGGCAGCGCCTGGGCGTGGAGATCGGCCTGCTCGACATCTACACCACCGAGAACCTGGGCGAACTCGCCCGCACCATCGCCCGCATGAACGGCATGACGCCGTGACCCACCCGTCCCGAAAGGGGAATGCAGTGTCCATCGAAGGGACTCCGGTCATGACGCCCGGCGAGGACCCGGTGGCGGTGCCCTTCCGGCTCCGCCCGCAGCTTCGGGAGCAGGCGTCGGAGACGGCCCGCCGGTACGGCGTGGGCGAACGCGCCGTCCTGCTCGCGGCGCTGCTCGCCACCCGCTTCCGGCACGCCCGCCGCGAGCACGCCGAGATCCGGCCGGCGCCCGACGCGGAGCGGGCCGTCCCGCTGACCGTCGCCGGGGAGCTGACCTTCGCGGAGCTGCTCCGCGCGGCCGACAAGGGCCTCACCGACGGCCCCACGGCGGAGCCGGCCGGCAGCGCGGCCTCCGGCGGGGCGGTCGAGCGGCTGGTCCTCCAGTACGACGAGGATGCCGCACCGGTCCCGGGCGCCGACCACCTGCACTGCGTGGTGCGGGCCGTCGAGCCCGAGGTCGAAGGGGCCCTGGTCTGCGGGCCGCTGCCCTCCGGCTGCACCGCCGAGGAGTGGACCGCCCGCTTCCTGACCCTGCTCGCGGACGCCGTCCGGCGCCCCGAGGCCCGCGTCGACGAGCTGGCGCTGCTGTCGCCGGAGCGCCAGGCCGCGCTGGCCGCCGACGCCAACGCCTCCTTCGAGGAGTACCGCGACCTGCGCACCCTGCACGGGGCGTTCGAGGAGACGGCTCGCCGCCACCCGGACGCGGTCGCGGTGGAGGCGGGCGGCCGGGCGACGACCTACGCCGAACTCGACGGCCGCGCCAACCTGCTCGCCCACACGCTGGCCGCCGCCGGCATCGGCGCCGAGAGCCTCGTCGCCGTCCGGGTCGAGCGCTCCGCCGACCTGGTCGTGGCCCTGCTCGCCGTCCTCAAGCGCGGCGCGGCGTTCGTCCCGCTGGTGCCGTCGCTGCCCGCCGAGCGGGTGGCCGTCATCACCGGCGACGCGCGGGTGGCCGCCGTACTCGTGGACGCCTCCGGCACCGGCCGGCCCGACGGGCTCGGCGTGCCGCTGATCCCGGTCCCCGCCGAGGGCTCCGCCCCGGCCGCGCCCGAGGCGGACGTGCCCCTCGACCAGGCGGCGTACGTCTACTACACCTCCGGCTCCACCGGCACCCCGAAGGGCGCCGTGCTCGACCACCGCTGCGCGGCGGGCCGCCTGGAGTGGCTGGGCCGCCGCTACGGCCTCCAGCCGGGCGACCGGGTCATCCACAAGACGCCGCTCATCTTCGACGTGGCGATCTGGGAGATCTTCGGCCCGCTCGCCGCCGGCGCGACCATCCTCATGGCCGACCCGGGCGCCGAGTCCGACGTGGTGCACCTGAGCCGGCTGCTCTCCACCGAGCGGACCGTCTTCGCGCACTTCGTCCCCTCGATGCTCAACGCCTACCTCAACCTCGCCCCCGAGGCGGACTGCCCCGACCTGCGCTGGGTGCAGCTCTCCGGCGAGGCGGCCGGCACCCGTCTCCTGGAACGGTTCGCCGAGCGGTTCGAGGCGGAGCTGCACAACCTCTACGGCCAGACCGAGACCTCCGAGGTGGCCGGCTGGGAGGGCCGTTCGTACGACGGCACCGGCGGGCTGCCCATCGGCCGCCGGCTCGGCATCTACCGCCTGTTCGTCCTGGACGAGGCGCTGCGTCCGGTGCCGCCCGGAGTCCCCGGCGAGCTGTGCGTCTCCGGCACCGGCGGCCTGGCCCGCGGCTACCTCGGCCGGCCCGGGCTGACCGCCGAGCGGTTCGTCCCGCACCCCTACCCGGTGGCGGACGGCGAACGGCTCTACCGCACCGGCGACCTGGTGACCGTCGACGCCGACGGCCTCGTCCAGTACCTCGGCCGCGTCGACAACCAGGTCAAGATCCGCGGCTGCCGGGTCGAAACCGGCGAGGTCGAGGCGGTGCTCGCCGGCCACGACGCCGTCCGCGAGTGCGCCGTCACCGTCTTCCGGGACGAGGAGGACGACAACCAGCTCGCCGCGTACGTCGTCATCGGCGACGACGGAACCGTCGAGGAGCTGGCCGCGTTCGCCGAGGAGCGGCTGCCCGGCTTCATGCTCCCCGCCGTCTACGTCCGCCTCGACGCGCTGCCGCACACCCCGTCCGGCAAGCTCGACCGGCTGCGGCTGCCCGCGCCCTCCCTGGACGACCGGCAGGCCCGCGCCGGGGACGACGCGCCGCACAGTCCCCTGGAGGAGCAGGTCGCGGAGCTGTGGCGGGAGGTGCTCGGCGTCGAACGGATCGGCCGTACCGACAACTTCTTCGCCGTCGGCGGCAGTTCGCTGAAGTCGCTGCAACTCCTCAACCGCGTCAACGCGGCCTTCGGCGTGCAGGTCTCCGTCCGCGACTTCTTCGCCCTGCCGACGGTCGAGGGCGTCGCGGGAGGCGTCGAACGGGCCCTGACCGAAATGGTCGCGGGGCTCTCCGACGAAGAGGCCGCTATGCTGCTCGGCAGGCTCTGAGCGGCTCGCGTGCGAAGAGCGGCGGACAGGACGGCCGGGAGGGCTTGGTCTTGAGTGCACACGGGCCCGGGGTCCGGATCGAGGGCGCCACGGAGAACAACCTCCGCGACATCGACGTGACCCTGTCCGAGGGCGTCACCGCGGTCGTCGGCGCCTCCGGGTCCGGCAAGTCCTCCCTCGTCTTCGACACGCTCCACCGGGAGGCCAGGCACCGCTTCCTGGCCACCCTCGCGGGTGCCCCGGCCGCCGCCGCGGCCCGGGCGGCCCGCGTCCGCGCCGTCCACGGGCTGCGGCCCGCCGTCGCCGTCGGCCAGAACGTCCTCAACCGCAACCCCCGCTCCACCGTCGCCACCGCCGCCGGCGTCCACCCCTTCCTGCGGGTGCTCTTCGCCCGGTTCGCGGTCCTGCGCTGCCCGCGCTGCGCGGAGGTCACCGAGACGGTGACGGCCGAGGAGCAGCTCTCCTTACTCCGGGCCGCCGCCGCGTCCGGACCCGTCGAGGTGGCCGCCCCGCTCACGCGCGGCGCCCTCGGCACCCACACCCGGCTGCTGGCCGGACTGCGCGAGCGGTACGGCGCCGAAGAGGTCACCGTCGACGGCCGGCCCTGGTCCGGTGACCCGCTCGACCCCGGCCGGCCCCACGACATCGCCGTCCGGGTCGGCTCCCTCACCGCCGCCGACGACGCCCGGGCCGCCCGGCGGCTCCTGGACGAGGTCGCCGCACTCGGCTGCGTCCAGGTCTCCTTCCGTACGGCGGCCGGGACGCGGACGCTGTCCCGGGCCCGGCTCTGCGCCTCCTGCGGGGCGCCGCTGCCCTCGGTCCGGCCGCAGGACTTCCGGGCCGGCGGCCCGGACACCGAGTTGTACGAACTGGCCGGCCTGACCCTGCCCGCCCTGCTGCGGCTCGATGCCGACCGGGCCCGGCAGACGCTGGCCGGGGCCGCGCTCCCCGCCCACGCGGGCACCGCCCTGCGGCACGTCCTGCGCCGCCTCGACGCGCTCGTCTCCCTCGGCCTCGGCTACCTCGCCCTCGACCGCTCCTCGCCCACCCTCTCCCGCGGCGAGGCCCAGCGCCTGCGCATCGCCGTCCTCCTCGCCAACGACGTCGAGGACCTCCTGCACATCCTCGACGAACCCACCATCGGCCTCGGCGCCGCCCAGGTCGCCCGTCTGATGGACGAACTGTGCAAGCTCCCCGGCCCGGTCGTCCTGGTGGAACACGACCGCACCGCCGTCGCCTCCTGCGACCGCGTCGTGGAGATCGGCCCCGCCGCCGGCTCCGGCGGCGGCCGCGTCGTCTTCGAGGGCACTCCGGCCGGCCTCTGGCGCGCGGACACGGTCTCGGGCCGCTGGTTCTCGGGCCGCGAACGCCTGACGGCGCCTCAGGCGGCGGGGACCGGCACCCGGTGGCTCACCGTCCGCGACGCCCGCCACCACAATCTCGCCGGGTTCGACTGCGCCTTCCCCCTCGGCGCCCTGACCGTCGTCACCGGACCCTCCGGAGCCGGGAAGACCACCCTCGTACGGGACGTGCTCGTCGCCTCCCTGGAGGCGGGGAAGCCGCGCGGGTGCGCCGCCCTCGAAGGGGAGGCGATCGTCCCGCTCACCGTCGACCAGTCGCCCATCGGGGTCAACCCCCGCTCCAACCCGGCCACGTACACCGGGCTCGCGGACCGCGTGCGGGCCGTGCTCGCCGACGCGACCGGGCTGGCCGCCGGCACGTTCTCGTTCAACCGCTCCGAGGGCGCCTGCCCCGCCTGTGCCGGTATGGGATCCGTCGAGGTCAAACTGCGCTTCCTGCCCTCGGAATGGGTGCAGTGCGAGGCGTGCGGAGGACGCCGGTTCAGCGCCGAGGCGCTCGCCGTGCGCGCCGGACTGCCCGACGGGAACACGTACTCCGTGGACGAGATCCACGACCTCAGCGTGCGCGACGCCCTGCCGCTCTTCGGCCACGACGCCCGCGCCCGCCGCATCATCCAGGCCCTGCTCGACGTGGGCCTCGGCTACCTGCGGCTCGGGCAGCCCTCGCCCACCCTCTCCGGCGGCGAGGCCCAGCGCGTCAAGCTGGCCAAGCAGATCGCCGCCACCCGCCCCGCGCAGCTCGTCTACCTGGACGAGCCGACCACGGGACTCCACCCGGCCGACGTGCCCCGGCTCGCCGCCCTGCTGCGCCGTCTCACCGACCGCGGCTGCACGGTCGTCGTCGTGGAGCACAACCGCGACATCGCGGCGATGGCCGACTGGTCCGTCCGGATCGGCCCGGGCAGCGGCCCGGACGGCGGACGGCTGCTGCACGCGGGACCGCCCGAGCCGCCCGACGCACCGCCGGTCCGCCCGCCGGCCGTCCCGGCCCGCCGCCCGCGCCCCGCCCGCACCGCCGTGGAGATCCGCGGTGCCCGCGCCAACAACCTCCGTGACGTCTCGGTCGACATCCCCAAGGGCGCGATGACCGCCGTCGTCGGCGTCTCCGGTTCCGGCAAGTCGTCCCTCGTCCGCGACGTCCTCGAAGCGGAGGCCACGCGCAGGCTGCTGGAGTCGCTCTCCCTCTACGAGCGCCAGTCGGTGCGCGAGGGCCCGGAGGCCGGCGCCGCCTCCCTCACCGGGCTCGGCCCCACCCTCGCCATCGGCGCCGACGGCCGGGCGCCCGGCCTGCGCAGCACCGTCGGCTCCACCACCGACCTCAGCCCGCACCTCGGCGTGCTCCTCGCCTACGCGGGCGTCCGCCGCTGTCCCGACTGCGGCGGAGAGCAACGGCGTTCGGGCCACCGGCCGGCCAGCCCCTGGACCTGCGCGGGCTGCGGGCGCCCCGGCCCGCCGGCCGAACCGCCGGACTTCTCGCCCCTGCGCTACGAGGCGGCCTGCCTGCGCTGCCACGGCATGGGCACGATCGCCGTGCCCCGCGTGGAACGCCTGATCCACCGGCCCGAACGGGCGCTGTGCGACGGCGCGATGTACTCCCCGGGCTTCTATCCGCGCTCGTACCTCTCGAAGCCCGCCAACGGCGGCTACTGGATGCTCCTCGCCCTCGGCGAGCGGTACGGCTTCGACCCGGAGCGCACACCGTGGCGGGAGATGAGCCCGCAGGCCCAGGAGGCGTTCCTCTTCGGCGAGGAGGAGGTCACCCTCTCCTCCGAGGCCCGGGTCACCCCCTCGGCCACGGTCGTCTGGCGCGGCGTCTTCCGCATCATGGACGGCTGGGACGTCGGCGGCCTCTACACCGAGCGGGTGCCCTGCTCCTCCTGCGCGGGCGGCCGGCTGCGCCCGGAGTTCCTCGACCGGCGGGTGGCCGGGATGAACCGCTACGACCTGCACCACCAGCCGGTCGACGCCGTACGGGACGCGCTCGCCGGGCTGCGGCTCCCGGACGGCGCGCCGGGCTGGGCGGTCCGCTCGCACGCCGTCGTCCTGCGCCGCCTCGGCTTCCTCGGCCGCGTCGGCATCGGCCACCTCCACCTGGACCGGATGGCCAACACGCTCTCCGCCGGCGAACTCCAGCGGGTCCGGCTGACCGCCCTCCTCGGCGCCGAACTCACCGGCATGACCGTCCTGCTGGACGAGCCCTCGCGCGGTCTGCACCCCCGCGAGGTCGACGTGCTCGGCGCGGTCCTGGAGGAGCTGCGCGACCACGGCAACACGGTGATCCTGGTCGACCACGACACGCGCCTGGTCGCCCGGGCCGACCACCGGATCGTGATGGGACCCGGGGCCGGCCGGCACGGCGGCACCGTCGTCGCGGCCGGCAGCGCGGACCGGGTGCGCGAGGACCCCCGGGCGCGCCTCCTCCTGGAGCGCCCGCTGCCCGCACGCGCCGCCGGGCCGCGCCGCGAGCCCACCGGCTGGATGACCGTCCGCAAACCGGCCGAGAACAACCTCGACGGCCAGGACGTGCGCATCCCGCTCGGAGTCCTCACCGGCGTCTGCGGGGTCTCCGGCTCCGGCAAGTCGACGCTGGCCCTCGGCATCGTGGCCCGCGCGCTCGCCCCCAGGAAGCTGACCACCTCGGCCGCCGCCACACCCGTCGCGCCCGGAGCGCACGAGGGCATCGACGGCGCCCCGAAGCAGGTCCGGCACACCGACCAGAGCAGCGTCGGGATCACCTCGCCCGGCGCCTTCCTCAAGGTGCTCGGCCCGCTGCGCGAGGCGTACGCCGACTCCGCCCCGGCCCGGGAACGCGGCCTGGCCCCGGCCGACCTCCAGCCCCGCTGCGACGGCTGCAAGGGGAAGGGCGCCGTGGCCGAGGACATGGGCTTCATGCCGACCGTCCACCGGCCCTGCGACGCCTGCGGCGCGACCGGCTACCGTGCCGAGGCCCGCGAACTGTCCGTGCGCGGCCACAGCCTGCCCGAACTGGAGCGGCTGAGCATCGAGGAGGTGCTCGGGCTGTGGCCGGACGTGGAGGCGGTCGCCGCCCCGCTGCGCGGCGCCGTGGAGCTGGGCCTCGGCTATCTGACCCTCGGCCAGGGACCCGGCACCCTCTCCGGCGGCGAGCGCCAGCGGCTCAAGCTGGTGCGCGAGATCACCGGCGCGCCCGGCCGCCCCGCCCTGCACATCCTGGACGAGCCCACCACCGGTCTCCACGACGCCGACGTGGAACTCCTGGTGGAGGCCCTCGACGGCCTGGTGGCCCGGGGCCACGGCGTCCTCGTCGTCGACCACGACCCCCGGCTCCTCGCCTGCTGCGACCGGCTGCTCGAACTCGGCCCCGGCGGCGGACCGGAGGGCGGCGTGCTCGTCGCCGAGGGCACCCCCGAGGAAGTGGCCGCCGGGGACACGCCCACCGCCCCGTACCTGCGTGAGGTGCTGTCATGACCGGAGCCGCGTGGCCGCTGCTGTGCGACCCCTCCCCGGCGCTGCGCTGCCGCGTCCTGACCGAGCTGCTCGACGTGGCGGACGACGACCCGGAGCTGGCCGACCTGCTGCCGCGCCGCGCGGAGGACCCGGAGGCGCGCGCCCTGCTGGCGGAGGAGCCCGAGGGACTCCAGCCGCTGGCCCAGCTCCTCGGCCGCCTCGGCCGGCTCGGCTTCGACCGGGGCCATCCCCGGGTGGCGGAGCTGGTCGAGCGGGTCTTCGCCCGGCAGCGCGCCGACGGCTCCTTCCCGCTGGCGGAGTTCCGCACCGACGACCGCTACACGATGATCCCGCTCCAGGTGTCCGTACCGCTGCGGGGCCTCGGCGCCGTCGGCGCCGCGACCGACCCCCGGGCCGAACGCGCCTACGAGTGGCTGCTCGCCCAGCGCGCCGAGGACGGCTCGTGGCCCACGGGCCTCGTCGCCGGCCAGCCCGGCGGCGTCCCCGGCTACCGGAAGCTGCCCGGCTCGCCCGGCTGCCGCGCCAACACCGAGGCCGCCCTGGCCGCCCTCGTCCAGCACCCGCGGCGGGCCCGCTCCGAACCGGCCCGCCGCGCCGCCGACCTGCTGCTGCGCCGCGAGACCCGCGACGAATGGGCGCTGGGCACCGAGATCGCCCGGCTGCACGGCCGGGAGCGCGCCACGGGCTTCATCTCCCTGCACTCCCGCTTCGACCTCGCCTTCGTCCTGGAACTGGTCTCCCGTACGGGCGTCTCGGCGCGCGACCCCCGGGTCGCGGGCCTGACGGCCTTCCTGGAGGGGCTGCGCGGCCCGGCCGGACTCTGGGAGCACCCGGCCCATCCGGAGCTGAGCCGCTGGCTCACCCTCGACCTCCTCGCCGCCCTGCGCCGGCTCGACGGCGGCGAGTGGACCGGTGAGGGACCGCGGCTGCGCTTCCGCGCCGGCGACGTAGCCGTGAAACACCACTGATTCCGCCGCCGGCGCCGTAGCGCCCCCTGCCCGCGCTGTTCGACTGAAAAGCTTGGCCAGTCGAATTGGACCGGGGATCGGATAGCTTCTTTCTTGTCTTCAAGAAGTGCTTCCGTTTCCTGTGTGGGGTGTGGACAGGTGAGTCAGCTCAGTGCCGGCCAAGCGCAGCTTCTCGAAATGCTCCGCAATCGGAAAGCGGAAAAGGCCGAAGTCTCGATTCCGAAGGTGGAGCAGGGTGCCAGAGTTCCGCTGCTTCCTGCACAGGCTCGTATCTGGTACTTCACCAGGCGTTTTCCGCAGAGCACGGAATACAACCTCTTCGACGCCGTCACCCTCGCGAAGGCTCCCGACCGGGAGCGGCTGACCGCCGCCGTCCGGACGCTGACCGAGCGCCACGACGCGCTGCGGCTGCGGATCGTGGAGGTGGACGGCGAGCCCGTGCAGGAGGACTGCGGCGTCCCCGCCCCGCCGGTGCTCTGGCACGACCTGCGCGACCTCGGCCAGGAGGCCGCCGAGGCCCGGGCCGCCGCGATCGTCCAGGAGGCGGCGGCGCGTCCGCTGCGCACCGACGAGGCGCCGATGTTCCGCGTCCTCGCGCTGCTCCTGCCGGACGGCCGGGCCGTGCTCGCCCTCGGCTTCCACCACGTGATCATCGACCACTGGTCGGTCGGCCAGGTCATGGGCGAGCTGACCCGCCTGCTGGCCGGCCACGAGCTGCCGCCCGCCCACGGCATCGGCTACCTCGACTACGCCGCCGCCCAGGCCCGGAGCCTCGACCCGGCCCGTGAGGCACGCGAACTGGCGTACTGGACGGAGCGGCTCGGCGGCGAGCTGCCCGTGCTCGACCTGCCCAAGGACCGGCCCCGGCCGGCCACCGAGACGCGCGGCGGCGAACTGGTCGGCTTCCACGTCGAGGCCCCGCTCGCCGACCGGGTGCGCCGCTTCGCCACGGCCGAGAACACCTCGATGTTCGTCGTCCTGCTCGCGGCCTACCAGACCTTCCTCTCCCGGCTCACCGGCCAGAGCGACGTCGTCGTCGGCTCACCGCTCGCCGGCCGCGACGACGAGACCGCCGAGAAGATCGTCGGCTGCTTCGTCAAGCCGGTCGCGCTCCGCGGCGACCTGTCGGCGGCGCCCGCCTTCCGCACGCTGGTCCAGCAGACGCAGCGGACCGTGCTGGAGGCCCAGGACCACCAGATGGTGCCGTTCGAGCGGGTCGTCGCCGAGCTGGGCGTCGTCCGCACCCCCGGCGTCAACCCCGTCTTCCAGACCATCTTCGGCTTCCAGGACGGCGTCATGGTCGACGCCGACGCCGGCGGCGGCTCCCTCGTGTCGCTCGACACCAAGTCGGCCCGCACCGACCTGTCGCTGTCCGTCACCGACGAGGGCGGGCGCCTGCGCGGCCTGCTGGAGTACTCCTGCGACCTGTTCCACCGCTCGACGGTCGAGCGGTTCGGGCAGATGTACCTCGACCTGCTCGACGCCCTCCTCGACGCACCCGGCACCTCCGTCGCCGACGCCCCGCTGCTCACCGAGGACGGCCGCCGCCACATCCTGCACGGCCTCAACGCGTACGCGAAGCCGGACATCGCGTACCGGACGCTGGCCGAGCCCTTCGAGGAGCAGGTCCTGCGCACCCCCGACGCCGTCGCCCTCATCGGCGAGGAGGGCGAGGTCACCTACGCGGAGATGAACGCGCGCGCCAACCGCCTCGCCCACCACCTGCGGGACCGGGGCGTACGGCCCGGCGGCAAGGTCGCCGTCTGCATGGACCGCGGCTTCGCCATGGTGATCGCGCTGTACGCCGTCGCCAAGACCGGCGCCGCCTACGTGCCGATGGATCCCGAGCTGCCCGACGGCCGCATGGAGTTCATGCTCGCCGACACGGAACCCCAGCTGGTCCTCGCCGACGAACTCGGCGCCGGGCAGCTCCCGCAGGGGCCCTGGCCCGTGCTGTGCCTCACCGGCGACGAGCGTCCCTGGGAGGAGTGCCCGAGCGACGACCTCACGGTGTCCACCCGGCCCGACGCGCTCGCCTTCCTGCTCTACACGTCCGGCTCGACCGGCCGCCCCAAGGCCGTGGCCTACCCCGTCGACGGCGCCCTCGCCAACATCTTCTGGCTCCAGCGGCACTACCCCTTCGGCCCCGGCGACGCCAACATCCTCAAGACCTCGTACGGCTTCGACGTCTCCACCTGGGAGCTGTACTGGCCGCTCTACTACGGCGCCCGCCTCGCCGTCGCCCGCCCCGGCGGCCACCGCGACCCCGAGCACCTGCTCGACCTGACCGAGCGGTACCAGGTCACCACCCTCTTCTTCGTCCCCACGATGATGGAGGTCTTCCTGGCGGCCGCCCCGCCCGGCAGCTGCCGCTCCCTGCGCCGGGTCGTCATCGGCGGCGAGGAGGTCAAGCCCCGGCTGCGCGACGCCTTCCACGCCCACTTCGACGCCGACCTCGTCAACTGCTGCGGCCCCACGGAGGCCGGCACCGTCGTGGAGGGCGTCATCCCCCGGGAGCCCGGCGTCCCGGTCCTGCCGCTCGGCCGGCCCTGCGACAACTTCCGCGTCTACATCCTCGGCCCCGGCCTGGAGGTCCTCCCGGTCGGCGTCCCCGGCGAGATGTACATCGGCGGCGAGACCGGCCTCGCGCACGGCTACCACAACCGCCCCGCCCTGACCGCCGAACGGTTCCTGCCCGACCCCTTCGGCCCGGTCGGCGAGCGGATGTACCGCACCGGCGACCTGTGCCGCTACCGCGAGGACGGGGTGATCGAGCACCTGGGCCGCATCGACCGCCAGGTCAAGGTCAGGGGCCTGCGCATCGAGCTCTCCGAGATCGAGTCGGTCCTCCGCGACCACCCCGACGTGCACGCCTGCGTCGCCCTCGCCCCGAGCGCCTTCGAGGGCCGCATCGCCGCCTTCGTCGTGCCCGAGCCGGGCCACGAGCCCGTCCCGCGCGAACTGGAGCGGCACGCCCGCCACCACCTGCCGACGCACATGGTGCCCGCGGCCGTCGTCACCGTCGACCACATCCCGTACAACGTCAACGGCAAGATCGACGACAAGGCCCTGCTCGGACAGCTCGGCAGCGAGGCCGCCGGCGGCTCCACGGAGCTGGTCGCCCCCGAGGGCGAGACGGAGACCCGGCTCGCGGCGGTCTTCCGCGAGGTGCTCGGCATCGAGACGCTCAGCGTCACCGACGGCTTCTTCTCCCTCGGCGGCCACTCCCTGCTCGTCTTCAAGCTCATCGCCGCCTGCGGCCGGGAGCTGGGCATACGGCCCACCGTCGGCGACGTCTTCGCCGCGCCCTCCGTCCGCGAACTCGCCGTCCGCCTCGGCACGGCCCGCGAGGAGCGCCCCGGCGACGACGTGCTCGTCCCGCTCGTCCGCCCCCAGGGCCGGCCCGTCGTCCTGCTCGTGCACGGCGCCGGCGGCTCCGTCCTGCCCTTCCACGCGGTCGCCCGGGGCCTCGCCGACCAGTACGACGTCTACGGCCTCCAGGCCGCCGAGGACCCGCGCGGCGTCACGACCATCGAGGAGATGGCGGCCCGGTACGTCGCCGCCGCCGACGCCGTACGCGGCACCCGCCCGGTCTTCCTCGCCGGCTGGTCCGTCGGCGGCTGCGTCGCCCTGGAGATGGCCCGGCGGTGGCAGGAGCGCGACGTGGAACTCGCCGGCGTCGCCCTGCTCGACTCCTGGCTGCCGCCCGCCGCCATCGGCGACCCGCCCGCCGCCGAGCAGGCCCGCGCCGCCTTCACGGCCATGGACCTGCTGAAGGGCGAGGGCGACGCGACGGCCCGGCTGGCCGGGCTCTCCGAGGAGGCCGCGCACATCCCCGCCCTGCTGGAGCGGCACCGCGCCGCCTTCCTCGCCTACGCGCCCGAGCCGTACAAGGGCGAGGTGCGTCTGCTGCGGGCGGCCGACCCGTACCCCGATCCCCGGATCGCCTTCCCCGCGATCCTGCGCGGAGAGGACCACGGATGGCGGGAACGGATCTCGGGACTCTCCTTCCGCGAGATCCCCGGGAACCACTTCACCCTCGTCTCCGAGAAGAATTCGGCGGACCTCGCCGATGCCATCCACGAAATCGTCGACGAGACGCTCTCGTTCAGCGAAATCTAGGAATCTGGAGTAGTCGTGACTGATATCGAAATCAGCGCCGGCGCGCGCGGCGCACTCGACGAGCGAGTCGATCTGGAGATCGCCGAGGCCGGACTCGGCCGCGCCGACAACCGCTTCTTCAGCTTCGCCCGGGGATTCGAAACGGAGGATTTCCGCGGCCCGCTCGCCGTCGCTCACCAGTGGCGCGCGATGACCAAGGCGTTCATGTTCACCACCCTGGCCGGGCTCGGCGTGACGGCTCGCGCCCTGGCCGCCCAGCAGTCCCCGTCCCGCGACGTCCTGGCCGCCTTCCAGACCATCTTCCGCGTCATCGGCGACGACCTGGACAACCTCGCCCCGGTCTTCAGCGCGGTCGCCCCCAAGGGCCCCGCCGGAGCCCACTACGTGTGGTGGGAGGACTCCCTCATCACGCCGCTGTCGGAGCACGTCGACGAGGCCGGCCGGAAGTCCGCCGCCGAACTCCCCGAGGGCGTCGTGCGCCTCATCGAGAACATGGAGCGCTTCGCGGACTCCCCGCTCGGCGCCGCCGTCCAGCTGCGGGTCGTCGAGACGATCGCGCTGGACATCGCCGTCGCCTTCCGCCGCGTCTACGGCAAGCTGGAGGTGAACGGCGAGCGCCTCTTCCCCGAGACCGAGGACCTCGCCTGGATCGACTCGCACATCAAGGCCGAGACGATGCACGCCGCGCAGGTCAGCGACGACGAGACCGGCATGACGTTCCTCGTCACCACCCAGGCCGAGGCCCGCGCCTTCGCCGAGATGACCGCCGAGTACTCCGCGAGCTGGGCCGGCGCGCTGAACGCCTTCGCCGACTCCCTCGGCCTGCCCGCCGCCGTCGCCGCGACCCAGGCGGCCTGACATGCGCTCTCACCGCATCGCCGCGCTCACCCTCGACGACGAGCGGCTCGCCGCCGACCTCGCCGTCTCCGAGGGCTTCGCCTACAACGACTCCTACGCCGACTTCGTCAGCACCGGCCTGCTGCGCAGCACCATGCTGTGGAACCAGAGCGGCAGCCTGGAGGAGGCATCCCTCGGCGACTACGAGGGCTCGGCGCGGCCCACCCCCCACGGCGAGGCGCTGACCTACGTCAGCGAACTCATCGGCCGGCTCTTCCGCACCGAGCACCTCAAGTACGCGCGCTTCATGCGGCTCGCCGGCGGCAGCCTCTACGTGCCGCACCGCGACTTCCTGGAGCTGAAGGCCGACATGGTGCGGGTCCACCTCCCGCTCCAGACCGACGACAACGTCTACGCCTCCGAGGAGAACACCGTCTTCCGGATGCGCCGGGGCGAGCTGTGGTGCCTCGACGCCACCCGGACGCACTCCGTCGGCTCCTTCTCCGACCGCGACCGCGTCCACATCGTCTGCGACTTCACCGCCGACAGCCTCCGGCAGGTCCTCGCCTTCGACGTGCCGGACGAGCCGGACATCCCGGCGGGCAACATCGCCGAGCGTCCGCCCCTCGACGACGCGGGCCGCAAGGCGCTGCTCGGCCTCGCCGACGTCGTCGACGAGCACAACTACCAGGAGATACAGACCCTCCTGATCAAGCAGCACTTCACCACCGGCATCTCCGGCGACGACGTCTTCGCCCTGCTGAGGGAGATCGCGGCCGGCAGCGGCCGGGACGACCTGCTCAGCCGCGTCACCGCCCACGAGGAGTACTGCATGGTCAGCCGGTAGCCGGACGCGTCGCGCACGACAGGCCCTGGGACCGCACGACGGAAGGAGACCGCACTCCATGCGGTGGAACGGAATCTATCTCAACGCCTGCGGTGCGGTACTCGGCCGCGGTGAGGAGACCTCGGTCGCGGTGGCCGAGGGACGGTACGACGCGGCGGAGGCGGAGGCCGACGGCTTCCTCTCCATCAGCGTGGCCGACGACGGCCCCGCCGTCGAACTCGCGGTCAAGGCCGCCGACCTCACCATGGGACGCGCCACCGTCGAGCCCGACGACATCGACCTGGTCGTCCACTCCAGCTGCCACCACCAGGGCCTCGACCACTTCGCCCCCGCCTCCTACGTCCAGGGCCGCACCATCGGCGGCCGGGCCGCCGCCGTGGAGGTCAAGCAGTACTCCAACGGCGGCCTGGCCGCCCTGGAGATCGCCGCGGCCTACCTGACCGCCCGGCCGAAGAAGTCCGCCGCCCTGCTCACCACCAGCGACGTGTTCGCCCTCCCCGCCTTCGACCGCTACCGCTCCGACAAGGGCGTGGTCTTCGGTGACGGCGGCACCGGGCTGGTGCTGTCCCGGCGGGGCGGCGTGGCCCGGCTGCTCTCCACCGCCGTCATCAGCGACGGCACCTACGGGGCCGTCTACCTCGGCAACAAGCCCTTCGAGGACGCCCCGGCCGACGGCGACGGGCCGGTCGACCTCCGCGCCCGCCGCGACGAGTACCTCCTGGAGAACGGCGAACTCCTCCTGAAGATCGTCCAGTCGCTCACCGAACGCCAGCAGGAGAGCGTCTCCGTGGCGCTCGCCGACGCCGGCCTCGGCGCCGGCGACATCGACCGCTGGGTCCTCACCAACGTCGGCCGCACCCTGGACGACCTCGACTTCCGGTCCATGTTCGGCATCGAGGACGCCAGGACCACCTGGGAGTGGGGCCGCAGGGTCGGGCACATCGGCGCCGCCGACCAGATCGCCGGACTCACCCACCTCCTGGAGACCGGACAGGTCGTCCCCGGCGACCGGGTGGCGCTCTGCGGCATCGGCATGGGCTTCACGTACGCCTGCGCCGTCGTCGAGATCCTCGAACAGCCCCGGTGGGAGGCCGCCGCGTCATGACCGGATCGCCGCCGCCCGCCCCGGCGTCCCTGCCCGGGGACGACCTTCTGGACCGGATCCGCGCCCTGCGCGACTCGCCCGCGGCCACCGACACGGGACTCGGGGGCGAACTCGGCGCCGTCGCCGACCCCCTGCTGCTGCACGAGGCAGGCCGGCTGCTCGAAGGCGTGGCGGCGGCCCGGCTGACCCGCGCACCGGACACCCGCGTCGGCACCCTGCGGGTCGCCGTCGCCGCCACCTTCACCGCCGACGACGCCGTCCCCCTGCTGCGGGCGGCGCTGCTGGCCGGCGGCATCGACGCGGAGCTCCACCTGTGCCCCTACGACCAGCTCGGCATCCAGCTCACCGACCCGGCCTCCGCCCTCGCCGAGTTCGCGCCCGAGGTGACGCTCTGCCTCCTGGACGCCGGGGCCCTGCTGCCGCGCGACTGGGACCCGTCCGCCCTGGACGGCGTCCGCACCGCCGTACGCGACCGCGTCGACGCCCACACGGCCGCCGCCGCGGGCTTCGCCGCCCGCACCGGCTGCGCCGTCCTCCTGCACACCGTGCCGCTGCCCCGCCCCGACCGGCGCAGCGTCATCAGCTTCCGGGGCGGGGCGGCGCTCGGCCGGATCTGGCGCGAGGCGAACATCGCGCTCCTCGCCGCCGGCGAGACCCACGACGGGGTCTACACCGTCGACCTGGAGGCGCTCCTCGCCGACGTGCCCGGCCCCGTCCGCGACGAACGGCAGTACCGGTTCGGCCGGATGGCGTGGACGCCGGCCGCGCAACTGGCCTACGCCCGTGAGGCCGCCGCCTTCTGCCGGGCCGTCGCGGGCCTCGGCCGCAAGGTCCTCGTCCTCGACCTCGACAACACGCTGTGGGGCGGCGTCCTCGGCGACGACGGCCCCGCCGGCATCGAACTCGGCACGGTCTACCCCGGCGACTGCTACACCGACCTCCAGCGCCGGGCCCTGGCCCTGCGGCGCCAGGGCGTGCTCCTCGCCGTGTGCAGCAAGAACGAACGCGCCCTCGTGGAGGAGACCCTGGCCGGCCACCCGGACATGGTGCTCCGCCCGGACGACTTCGTCGCCGTCGTCGCCGACTGGCAGCGCAAGGACCTGCACGTCGCCGCCCTCGCCGAGGAACTCAGCCTGGGGCTCGACGCGTTCGTCTTCGCCGACGACAGCCCCTTCGAGTGCGGCATGGTGGCCGGCTCCCTGCCCCAGGTCGACGTCGTGGGCCTGGACGGCGACCCCGCCTGCCACTCGACCAGGCTCCTCGAACCCGCCCGCTTCGCCCAGCTCGGCGTCACCGCCACCGACGCCGAACGCACCGCGCTCTACCGCGGCCGGCGCGAACGCCACCGGCTGAGCACCACGCACGAGACGGCGGAGGAGTATCTGCGGGCCCTCGGCATCCACGTCACCGTCGGTCCCGCCGACGCGTACACCCTGCCCCGGCTCGTCCAGCTCGAACAGCGCACCAACCAGTTCAACATGACCGGCCGCGCCCACGGTGAGGCCCTCACCCGGCGGCTCGCCGGCGACCCCGGGCACCTCGTGCTCGCCGTCGAGGTCACCGACCGCTTCGGCGGCGAGGGCGTGGTCGGCGGTGTCTGGCTGGACCGGGGCCCGGACCGGTGGACCGTGCGCAACCTCGTCCTCAGCTGCCGGGTGCTCGCCCGGGGCGTCGAGCGGGCCGTCCTGCAGTA
Source organism: Streptomyces sp. NPDC047841 (assembly GCF_040704085.1). NCBI lineage: Bacteria > Bacillati > Actinomycetota > Actinomycetes > Kitasatosporales > Streptomycetaceae > Streptomyces > Streptomyces sp. NPDC047841. The sequence goes on along the minus strand of NZ_JBEYRP010000001.1, from coordinate 409,446 downwards.
CGTCGCCGACACCGCCCGTGCCGCCGGCGCCGCCGTCCTGGAGACCCGCTTTTGCCCGACCGCCCGCAACGCGCCCGCCGCGACCCTCTACCCCTCCGCCGGCTTCACCCGCGCCGAAGGACCCGCCGGCGACGACGAGACCGTCCACCACGAGGCCCGTCTCGACCGGCTCCCCGCCCTGACCCCCGACTGGATCACCCTGGTCGCCAAGGAGGCCCCGGCCCATGTCTGACACGATGACCACCCTGCGACCCCTCGTCGCCCGCGTCTCCCACCACCCCGCCGAGTCCCTCGCCCCCGACACCCGCTTCACGGCCCTCGGCAGCTGGGGCAGCCTGGCGGCGATGCGCCTGCTGGCGGCCGTCGAGCAGACGTACGGCGTGCAGCTGGACCTGCGTGCCTACATGAAGCTGGAGACGGTCGGCGAGCTGGCGTCGGAGATCTCGACCCGCCTCTCGGGAGGGCCGGCGGCCCATGCGGGGTGAGCCCGCGGGCGGGACCGGCCCCCGCACGGACGGCCCGCCGTGATCCTCGGTGTCGACCACGTCGGCCTCGCCACCGCCGAGCCCGCCCGGGCCGGGGAGCAGCTCGCCGCGCTCGGGATGGTCCGCACGGACCACGGGCGGGCCGACGCCTACGGAGTCGCCTGCGAGTTCTGGAACCTGCCCGGGGACCGGGCCGGTACCGCCGTCGAGCTGGTGTCGCCCACGCGCGCCGGGTCGGCGGTCGACGGGCGGCTCGCCGGGCAGGGGCCGGGCCTGTACCACCTCGCCCTCGTCGTCGACGACCTCGCCGGCGAGACCGCCCGCCTGCGCCGGGGCGGCTTCCTCGCCCTGGACGCCGAGCCGTGCCGGGGCGCCCGCCCCGGTATGCGCGTCGCGTTCCTGTACCTGCCCGAGCCCGCCGAACTCCTGGTGGAGCTGGTCCACTACGCGCCGCCCGCCCCGTCCCGCTGAAGCGGGGCGCGCACGTCCCGTTCCCGTACATCCGCCACCACCACATGGCCTTCACACCCTGGGGAGAACATGCCCTCCGACACGACCGCCGCCGCCCCCGCGAAGACCCGCGTCCAGCGCCGTCGTCATTACCTGATGTGCCGCCCCTCCCACTTCGAGGTGGTGTACGCCATCAACCCGTGGATGGACCCGGCCAAGCCGGTCGACACCGGTCTCGCCGTCCTCCAGTGGGAGCGGCTGCGCGAGCTGTACCTGGAGCTCGGGCACACCGTCGACCTGATCGACCCGCTGCCCGGTCTGCCCGACATGGTGTACGCGGCGAACGGCGCCACCGTCGTCGACGGCCGGGTGCTCGGCGCCAGCTTCCGCAACGCCGAGCGCCGCGCCGAGGGCCCCGCGTACCTGGAGTGGTTCCGGGCGAACGGCTTCACCGAGCGGCACGACCCGGCGTACGTCAACGAGGGCGAGGGCGACTTCCTCGTCACCGGCCGCTTCGTCCTGGCGGGCCACGGCTTCCGCAGCGACGCGCGCAGCCACCAGGAGGCGCAGTCCTTCTTCGGCCGTCCGGTCGTCAGCCTGGAACTCGTCGACCCCCGCTACTACCACCTCGACACGGCGCTGGCCGTCCTCGACGGCGACGAGATCATGTACCACCCGGAGGCGTTCGCCACGGGCAGCCGCGAGGTGCTGCGTTCGCTCTTCCCGGACGCCCTCGAGGTGTCGGCGGCGGACGCGGAGGTCTTCGGCCTGAACGCGGTCTCCGACGGCCTCAACGTCGTCCTGCCGGAGGCGGCCCGGCTCCTCGCCGGCCGGCTGCGCGAACGCGGCTTCAACCCCATCGGCATGGACTTGTCCGAACTCCTCAAGGGCGGCGGCAGCGTGAAGTGCTGCACCCTCGAGATCCGTCACTGAGCACCCGTACCCCCCGTACCGACTCAGGAAGGTATTCCCCATGGACGTGATGACGGCGGTCATGACCAGGCGCAGCGAGCAGACCCTGCACGGCCCGGCCCCGAGCGACGGGGAGTTCGCCTATCTGCTCCGCGGCGCGAGCACCGCGCCGGACCACGGGCGGCTGCGGCCCTGGCGGTGGGTGCTGCTGCGGGAGGAGGACCGCGACGCCCTGGGGCGCTGCCTGGCGGACGAGGCGGGAGGGGACGAGGTGACCGTGGAGCGGATGCGGGCCAAGCTGCGCCGGGCCCCGCTGGTCGCCGCGCTGGTCTTCTCGCCGCGCGAGGGCCGGATACCGGAGTGGGAGCAGCTGGCGGCCGCCACGTGCATGACGCACGCGCTGATGCTGCTGCTGCACTCGCGCGGTTACGGGAGCATCTGGCGCACCGGCGCGCTGGCGCGCAGCACGACGGCGGCCGGGCTGCTCTGCCTGGAGCCGGGGGAGCGGCTGCTGGGCTCCCTGGACATCGGGACGCCCGACCCCACGGCGACGCGCCACCGCCGTCCGATGGAGGACGTGTCGGGCCTGATCACGTCCTTCGCCGACCTGCGGGACCGGAGCGCGGCGGTCCGGGTGCCGGCCGGGCACGGGGCGGCCTAGGCCGATGGGGGTTCCCGCGCCGCTGGTCCCGCGTCCCGTCGGGCAGGGGCTGCCGGACGCGGGGCTGGAACCGCCGGAGGCGGGCGGCCCGCCGCAGCTGTGGCTGGTCCGGGCCGACGCCTACGCCGTGGGGCCGGACGCCGCCCGTCTGCTCGCCGGGGACCGGGCGGCGCGGCGGTCGCGGTTCGCGCCCGCGACGGACCGGCACCGCCACACCGTGGCCCATGTGGTCCTGCGCCGGCTGCTCGGCGCGTACCTGGGGCAGGATCCGGCCGAGGTGGCGCTTGTGCGCCTGCCGTGTGAGCGCTGCGGCCGGCCCGGCGGCCGGCCGGCGCCGCGCGGGGCGGACCTGCACTTCTCGCTCTCCCACAGCGGTGAACTGGCGCTGTACGCGTTCGCCCGCGCCCCGGTCGGGGTGGACGTGGAGGCGGCGCCGCCCGCCGGCACGGCCGGCGAACTGGCGGCGATGCTGCACCCCCGGGAGCGGGCGGAGCTGGCGGCGCTGCCGCCGGCGGAGCGCGGGGAGGCGTTCCTGCGCTGCTGGACGCGGAAGGAGGCGTGCCTGAAGGGGCTGGGGGCGGGGCTGACGCACGGGATCGAGGAGCCGTACGTGGGGGGCGGCGAGGTGCCGGGAGCGGTGGCGGGATGGCGTCTCGCGGATGTGCGGATCCCCGCGGGATATCGCGCGGCGGTGGCCGTATCCGTACGCTGATGTCCCGTGATGGGCGCCTCTTTTTTGGCGCGATTGGGAGGAACGTTTCTCCGGCGAAGCGATAAAATGCGCTTTCAGTTATGGTCTCACACCTGACCAGTTTCGGGGGCGGTCGCGCTTCGTCCCTGGGAGCTGTGAGAAGGCACCTGACCATCCCAGGGGGAGGAGTGGCTGTTGCTGGAAGTGCTCGGTTTGGAGCCGGATGTCGAGGCAGTCTACCGATTGCTGTTGGAACGGCCCGATATGGGGGTGCGGGACATCTCCGCGAACCTGGGCCTGCCGGAAAAATCCGTCCGCCACGCGCTGGACGACCTCGCCGACCTGCACCTTCTCCGCCCGGGGGAGACTGACGAGCAGCACCTGACGGTGAGCCCCGAGGTCGGACTGAGCGTCCTGCTCAACCGCATCGAGCTGGAACTGGGTGCGAAGCAGCGCAAGTTGGAGACGGCCCGTTCTTCGGTGGCCGCGCTGATCACGCGGTACGGCCAGCAGCGGCACGCGCCGGAGATCATTCGTCAGCTCTTCGGCCTGGAAGCGGTCCGACTCCGCCTCGAACAGCTCGCCGCGACCGCCCGCACGGAATGCCTCTCTTTCTTCCCCGGCGGGGCCCAGCGCCCGGATGTCATGGAATCGAGCAAACCGCTCGATCAAATGGCCCTGGAACGCGGTGTTTCCCTCCGCACGCTCTACCAGGACAGTTTCCGCAACGACCCCGGCACGCGGGAGTACGTCCACTGGCTCTCCACGCTGGGCGGCGAGACGCGCACCGTCCCCAGCCTTCCCATGCTGATGGTCCTCGTCGACCGTGAGATCGCCCTCGTCCCCCTCGACCCCGAGGACGTCCGCCAGGGCGCCCTGGAGATCCGCAGCCGCGGCGTCGTGGAGGCCCTGCACGTCCTGTTCACCCGCTTCTGGGACGCCGGCATCCCCTGGTACGAACAGGACGGCCCCGACTCCACCGGCCTCTCCCGCCGTGAACGCGAGCTGATGTACCTCCTGGCGAGCGGCCACACCGACGAGGCCATCAGCAAGAAACTCGGCGTCTCCCTGCGCACGGTGCGCCGCACCGTCTCCAACCTCATGGCCCGCCTGGAAGCCCGCAGCCGCTTCGAGGCCGGGGTTCTGGCCGCCCGCGCGGGCTGGCTCTCCTAGGGACAGGGCGACGTCCGCGAGGGTCGCCGCCACGAAGGCGGCGACCCGGAACCGGCGACGGTGTGCGGTCGCAGGGGGCGTGTGAGGCAGGTCGCGTCAGGTGCGGGTCCAGCGCTGGTTGCTGCCGTTCGAGCAGGAGTAGAGCTGGATCAGGGTGCCGTTGGCGGTGCCGTTCCCGACGGCGTCGAGGCAGAGGCCGGACTGGACGCCGACGATGGATCCGTCGGAGTTGAGGCGCCATTTCTGGTTGTCGCCGCCCCAGCAGCCGTAGATCTGGACCTTGGTGCCGTTGCCGGTTCCGCCGGCGTCCAGGCACTTGTTGCCGTAGACCTTGAGTTCACCGGCGTCGGTGAGCGTCCACTGCTGGTTGGTGGCGCTGTTGCAGTCCCACAGCTGGACCTGGGTGCCGTCGGTGGTACTGGCGTTGGGCACGTCCAGGCAGCGTCCCGAGCCGACGCCCTTGATCTGTCCGCCTCCCGTGGGGGGAGGCGGGGTGGTGGAGCCACCGTTGAGCGCGTTGAGGACCGCGGTGTAGGCGGGCTTCTTGCTGCCGTCGCCGTTGAACAGCAGGGGCGTGTCACCCGAGCGCCAGGAGTCGCTGTCCCGCACGCCCCAGACGGTGATGCCGAGGCAGCGCGAGACGGCCAGGCAGTCGTTGGTCACGTTGGCGTAGGTCGTGGACGAGGCGCCCTGGATGTCGAGTTCGGTGATGGCCACGTCGACGCCGAGAGCGGCGAAGTTCTGCAGCGTCGTGCGGAAGTTGCTGTTGTAGGGGCTGCCGCTGTTGAAGTGCGACTGGAAGCCGACGCAGTCGATCGGCACGCCGCGCTGCTTGAAGTCGCGGACCATGTTGTACACGCCCTGGGTCTTCGCCCAGGTCCAGTTCTCGATGTTGTAGTCGTTGTAGCAGAGCTTGGCCGACGGGTCGGCGGCGCGTGCGGTGCGGAAGGCGACCTCGATCCAGTCGTTGCCGGTGCGCTGCAGGTTGGAGTCCCGGCGGCCGCCCGAACCGTCGTCCGAGAAGGCCTCGTTCACGACGTCCCACTGGGCGATCTTGCCCTTGTAGTGGCCCATCACGCCGTTGATGTGGTCGATCATCGCCTGGCGCAGCGTGCTGCCGCTGAGGCTCTGCATCCAGCCGGGCTGCTGGGAGTGCCAGGCCAGGGTGTGACCGCGTACCTGCTTGCCGTTCTGCACCGCCCAGTTGTAGACGCGGTCGGCGGCGGTGAAGTTGAACTGGCCCCGCTGCGGCTCGGTGGCGTCGATCTTCATCTCGTTCTCGGGCGTCACCATGTTGAACTCACGGCCTGCGATCGACGTGTACGCCGAGTCGCCCAGCCTGCCCGAGGCGATGGCGGTGCCGAAGTAGCGGCCGCTCTGCGCCGCCGCGGCGCCGAGCGTGCTCTCGGCGGCGTGTGCGGCCGGCGGCGCGGCCAGCGCGGTGACCGTACCGAGGACGCCGGCGACCAGCGCCAGCAGTAAGCCGCGGGTTTTCCGGCAGCGGACCAAGGGTCGGGAAAGGGCACAAGAGCCCATGGGTGTGCCTCCGAGGTAGGAATCACGGATGGACTGCGACACGGATGCGCAGGTGCGAACCTCACCGGGACGAAGCGGGGCGGCGCGGGTGCTGTGGTGCGCGGATGAGGCCGGTGTCTCAGACAGGGATGATTGAGGCGGTGACCAGGGATCGTCAATACATCTCGCAAGAAAAATTTACGATCGCTGTACGAAACTTTCGAATTAATGGCGAGGGCGGTGAGCCAGCAACTTCCCTCTTTTGCGCCGGCCTTACGCCTCGCAGCGTTGCCGTGCGTGCGGAGCGTGCGCTGACCGGAGCATGGGAAAGCGAACGTTTTCGTCCGTGACCGCGATTCATGCGGGAGGTGTTGACGCCGTTCATCGGTTCTCTATCATTCGGGTTGCTCGAAGCTTCGACACTCGTTCGGTATAGCGAACATACGGATTTGCTCGATCGCGCGTGCAGGGACAGTCCGGGCATATGCGTGTCATGTGCCTGTCATAACGCCACTCCGGCTACCCAAGGGTGAGGAAGTACTCCATGCACAGAGGACGTTTCAGCCGCAGGCACCCGTCCGGGGTGCTCGCCGCCGTGGTCGCGACCCTGGCGGCGCTGGCGGCGATGCTCGTCGCCGCCCCGGCCCAGGCGGCTTCCAGCGGCGCCTTGCGGGGTGTCGGTTCCGGCCGGTGCCTCGACGTGCCGGGCGCCAGCCAGACCGACGGCACGTATCCGCAGTTGTACGACTGCTGGGGCGGGACCAACCAGCAGTGGACGCTGACGGACGGCAACCAGCTCACCGTGTACGGCAACAAGTGCCTGGACGTTCCGGGCCACGCGACCGCGGCCGGTACCCGGGTGCAGATCTGGACCTGTTCCGGCGGCGCGAACCAGCAGTGGCGGGTGAACTCCGACGGCACGGTCGTCGGCGTCGAGTCCGGGCTGTGCCTGGAGGCCGCGGGTGCCGGTACGGCCAACGGCACGGCGGTGCAGATCTGGACGTGCAACGGCGGCAGCAACCAGAAGTGGACCGGTCTGTCCGGGACGACCCCGCCGGACGGCACGTGTGCGCTGCCGTCGACGTACCGGTGGACGTCGACGGGCGCGCTGGCGCAGCCGGCGAACGGGTGGGCCTCGGTGAAGGACTTCACCACCGTCACCTACAACGGCAAGCACCTGGTGTACGCGTCGAACGTCTCCGGGTCGTCGTACGGCTCCATGATGTTCCAGCCCTTCACGAACTGGACGGACATGGCGTCGGCCGGCCAGACCGGGATGAGCCAGGCCGCGGTGGCGCCCACGCTGTTCTACTTCGCGCCCAAGAACATCTGGGTGCTGGCGTACCAGTGGGGTGCCTGGCCCTTCATCTACCGCACGTCGAGCGACCCCACCAACCCCAACGGCTGGTCCGCTCCGCAACCGCTGTTCACCGGGAGCATCTCCGGCTCCGACACCGGCCCGATCGACCAGACCCTGATCGCCGACGGCCAGAACATGTACCTGTTCTTCGCCGGTGACAACGGCAAGATCTACCGGGCGAGCATGCCGATCGGGAACTTCCCGGGCAACTTCGGCTCGTCGTACACGACGGTCATGAGCGACACGAAGGCCAACCTCTTCGAGGCGCCGCAGGTCTACAAGGTGCAGGGCCAGAACCAGTACCTCATGATCGTCGAGGCGATGGGCGCGAACGGGCGCTACTTCCGCTCCTTCACCGCCTCCAGCCTGAGCGGCTCGTGGACCCCGCAGGCCGCCAGTGAGAGCAACCCCTTCGCCGGCAAGGCCAACAGCGGTGCCGGCTGGACCAACGACATCAGCCACGGTGACCTGGTCCGCAACAACCCCGACCAGACCATGACCGTCGACCCCTGCAACCTGCAGTTCCTCTACCAGGGCAAGTCCCCCACCGCGAGCGGCCCGTACGACCAGCTGCCGTGGCGACCGGGCGTGCTGACCCTCCAGCGCTGAACCGTCCCGTCCACCCCGCCGGCGGCCGGCCCCGTCCCGTTGGGCCGGCCGCCGCTCCGTTCGGTGCGGGCGGGCGGGCGGCGGGCGGTTGTTCACTCGGCCTGGTCCGGCAGGGTGCGCATGGCCGGGACCGGGGCGAACACCAGGGGAAGGCAGCTCAGCACGCCACCGATGACGGCCAGCCAGAGCGCGCTGCGCAGCCCCAGCCGGCCGTGGCGGCCGGGGCGCGCCGACCCTCCGGCGCTCAACCCGTCCCGTGCACGCCGCCGGCGGCCGGCCCCGTCCCGTTGGGCCGGCCGCCGCTCCGTTCGGTGTGGGTGGGCGGCGGGCGGTTGTTCACTCGGCCTGGTCCGGCAGGGTGCGCATGGCCGGGACCGGGGCGAACACCAGGGGAAGGCAGCTCAGCACGCCGCCGATGACGGCCAGCCAGAGCGCGCTGCGCAGACCCAGCCACGTGCCCAGACCGCCGGCGGCCAACGCGCCGACGGTGCGCACACCGTTGATGAGCCCCAGATAGGCACCCTGCACCCGGGACCGGAGGCGGTCCGGTGTCAGGGCCTGCTGGATCGAGGAGCCGGCGATGTCGCAGAGCATCAGGCCCATGCCGGAGAGGAACTCGGCCATGACCACCAGGCCGAAGGCCACCCACTTGTCCTGCGTCGCGAACGGCACCAGGGCCAGCGCCCCGGGGAAGACCACCGAGCCGAGCAGGAACGTCGGCCCGATGCCGAGGCGCCGGGTGAACCAGCCGGTGACGAAGGAACCCAGCAGCGCGCCGACGGCACCGAGGCCGAGGGCCACACCGATCATTCCGGACGTCAGCTTCAGTTCGCGTGCGATGAACAGCAGGAAGAGCGTGAAGTAGACCGTGTAGAAGAGGTTGAGCAGACCGCCGCCGAGGAACTTGGCCCGCAGGACCGGGGTCCGGGAGACGAACCGCAGCCCGTCCCTGATGTGCGAGGACGACTCGTGCTTCTCGGGAGCCGGCTCCTGCGGGGAGATCGACCGCAGCAGGGACGCGGATCCGAGGAAGGACAGCACGTCGGCGAGGAGCGCCCCGGGTGCCGACACGATCTGCACGAGCACACCGCCGACGCTGGGGCCCACCACCCAGGAGAAGGAGAAGCTGCCCCGGGACAGCGAGGTGCCCTGCACGTAGTCCTCGCGGTCCACGAGGGCGGCGAACAGGCTGTTGCTGGAGACGTTGAACAGCATCGCCAGCGTGCCCGTCACGAAGGCCACCACCCACAGGTGGGTGAGCGTCAGCGCGTCCAGCGCGTAGGCGACGGGCACGGTGAGCAGCACGGCCGCGCGTCCCAGGTCGCAGAGGATCATCATGCGTCTGAGCCGGCCGTGGCGGTCCACGAAGCCGCCCACGTGCAGGGCGAACAGCAGGTTCGGCAGGGAGACCAGAGCCCCGAGGAAGCCCATGCCCGCGGCGGAGGCGTTCAGCGCGAGCACCGCGGTGAGCGGGAGCGCGATGGTGGACACCTGGTCCCCGAGGAAGGAAATGGTCTGCGCTGTCCAGAACCTGCGGAACGCGACCTGGTGCAGTAAGCGGGGCAGGCGGTCCATGAGCTGATTGGTCATTCATAACCGTTTCGGTCGCGAGAGGCGGCTGCCGAAGCCGTCGGCCTGGCCGCGACATTGTTCCCGCACAACCAGGTGCAGGCAAACGCGGCCGGGTGCCCGGGCGTCCGACTGAACGGATCGCGCCATCCGGTGCCGAACACCTCGCCCCGGCCGCGCTGTTGGTTAGGGTGACCGGTGGCTCCCGCGCGGGCCGAGTCGGACACGACGGGGGGCTCGTCGGTGGGCAGTGGGCAGCAGCAGAAGCCGGAGGCCGGTGCGCGCGGTCCCGCCCGCCTCCGCCCGGACCGGCCGGCGCCCGAGGTGCTGCCCCCGTCCCTGCGCGTGCGGCTCGGACCGGTCGCGGTCCTCGCCGCGCTGGTGGTGGCCGTGCTCGGGGTGCTGTACGCCGGCCACGGCGAGTCCGGCACGGTGGACCGGTGGATCACCCCGCCGACGGCGGACAGTGTGCGGCCACCGTGGCGGTACGTCGCCCTCACCCTGGACTGGCTGGGGGAGCCCGTGGGAGCGGCGGTGCTGGTCGTGGCCGTCGTGACCGGCTGCCTGCTGCTCCGGCGTCCCCGGGGCGCGGTGCTCGCCGTCGCCGTCGCCGGTGTGGCCGTGGGGACGGCGACCCTGCTCAAGCACCTGGTGGGACGCACCATCCACGGCGACGGCAACCTGTCCTACCCGAGCGGGCACACCGCCTTCGCCACCGCGCTCGCCTACGCGGTCGCGCTGCTCGCGGCCGGCCGCCCCGGCCCCGGCAGGACGGCCGGCGCGTCACCCGTGCTCGCCGCGGCGCTGGTGGCCGGCGCCGCCATGGGATGGGCGGAGGTCGCCCTGAGCGCGCACTACCCGACCGACGCCCTCGGCGGCTGGTGCACCGGGCTCGCGGTGACACCGGCGACCGCGTGGCTGGTCGACCGGGCGGCCGGCGCCGGCCGGCGAGAGGGCGGCTGACGCCGCGTCACGCCCGTCGGCGGAACACGGGCTTCACCGGCCGTCCGCCCAGCCACGGGGTGGGGTCACCGGCGTCCAGTGCCTTCCGGTACACCCCGCACGCCTGGGCCACCACCTCGACGGTGTGGTCGATGTCGGCGTCGCTGAGCGCGCTGCTCACCACGAACGACGGGGCCAGCACCCCGCCCATGAGGAGCCGGCGCAGGAACAGGGTGCGGTACCGCTGCGACGGCTGGCCCTTCTCGTCGAGGGTGGCGAAGACCAGGTTGCTGGCCCGGCCCCGGACGACGACGTGGTCGCCGACGCCCATCGCGGCCGCGGCCTCGCGGACCCCGGCGGCCAGCCGCTCGCCGAGCGCGTGCAGCCGTGCGGTGACGCCCTCTTCGACGTAGGTGGCGAGCACGGCCATCGCGGCGGCCAGGGAGTGCGTTTCCGCGCCGTGCGTGGTGGACAGCAGGAACACCCGGTCGCCGGAGTGCCGCAGCCCGCCCCGCTCCATCAGCTCCCGGCGCCCGGCCAGCGCCGAGACGGCGCATCCGTTGCCCAGCGCCTTGCCGAACGTGGACAGGTCGGGGACGACGCCGTACAGGCCCTGGGCGCCCGCCTCGGACCAGCGCAGGCCCGTGATCATCTCGTCGAAGACCAGGACGCAGCCGTGCCGGTCGGCCAGCTCCCGCAGGCCGGCGAGGTAGCCGGGCGGCGGCTCGGTGTGGGTGGCGGGTTCGAGGATCAGGCAGGCGACCTCGCCCTGGTACCGGGTGAGCAGCTCCTCCGTGGCGGTGAGGTCGCCGTAGGGGAACGCCACGGTCAGCTCGGTGGTCGACTCCGGGATGCCGGCGGACATCGGAGTGGTGCCGATGAACCAGTCGTCGACGGAGAAGAACGGATGGTCGGCGCAGAGCGCCACCCGCGGGCGCCCGGTGACGGCGCGGGCCAGGCGCACCGCTGCGGTGGTGACGTCGGAGCCGTTCTTCGCGAACTTCACCATCTCCGCGGTCGGCACCGTGGCCAGGAAGCGTTCCGCCGCCTCGACCTCCACCACGGACGGCCGGACGAAGTTGCCGCCGCGGTCGAGTTCCCGCCGCACCGCCTCCGTCACGCGCGGGTGGGCGTGGCCGAGGCTGACCGACCGCAGGCCGGAGCCGTACTCGACGTAGCGGTTGCCGTCGACGTCCCACACGTGGGCACCGCGGCCGTGGCTGATGACCGGGGCCAGGTCCTCGGGGTACTGGTCGTCGCCCTTGGCGTAGGTGTGCGCGCCCCCGGGAACCAGGGCGTGCAGCCGTTCGTTCATGGCCCGCGAGCGGGGCAGGCGGAACTCCTCGGTGTCCAAGCCGGTTTCACCCTTCCATCTGCTTCAGGACCTCGGCGAGGCTCGGCGCCTCCCGGTCCCGCTGGGACATCGATGTGACCGGCAGCGGCCACGGGACGGCGAGGTCCGGATCGTCGAAGGCGATCGTGACGTCCTCGGCCGGGTCGTGCGGGCGGTCGATCCGGTACGAGGTGTCGGCGGTGTCGGTGAGCGCCTGGAAGCCGTGCGCGCACCCCGCCGGGATGTACAGGGTCGCCTGCGTGTCCCCGGACAGCTCGAAGAAGGCCCGGCCCAGGTAGGTCGGCGAGGCGGGCCGCAGGTCCACGACGACGTCGAAGATCCTGCCGTAGGAGCACCGCACCAGCTTGGCCTCGCCGGCGCCGGAGCGCAGGTGCAGTCCGCGGAGCACGCCCCGCACCGAGCGGGACACGCTGTCCTGGACGAAGGAGTCCGGGTCGAGACCCACCGAGCGGACCAGGTCGGCGTCGAAGGTGCGGCAGAAGAAGCCGCGCTCGTCGGCGTACGGCGTCGGCTCGAACAGGTACGCGCCCTCGATCTGCGGGACTTCGGTCGCCTTCATGAGGCCTCCTGCCGGGCGGGGGTGCGGGCACGGCCGGCCGCCGGGAACAGGGCCGTGGTCAGGGCGGTGAACTGGTGGTCGAGCCGGCGGGCGGCGGCCTGGTTCCGTTCGGCGAGGATGTGCCGCAGCTCGGCCGATCGCTTCTCCAGCTCCCGGAACTGTGCGAGCAGCCGGTCGGCGTCGAGCGCGCGCGCCGGGTGGCAGTACGTGCCGAGGCCCATCCGCTCCATGAGCGCCTCGCTCTTCGCCGCGTAGGTGACGGCGAGCGTCGGCGTCCCGGTCTTCAGCGCGCAGATCAGGTTGTGGTACCGGATCGCCACCATGGTGCCGGCGGCCGCCGTCTCCTTCATCAGGTCGGCCAGGCAGGCCGTCTCGGCGGCGGTGACCAGCGGTGAGTCCACCGCGTCGAGGATCGCGGCGACCACCGGCGCGTCGCACGCGTCGCCGGTGAGCAGCCGGACCGCCCTGCCCTCCTCGGCCAGCGCGCGGACGAACCGGATCGTCCCGTCCAGGTACTGCCGGTGGATCTCCCCGGCCCGGGCCCGGTCGTCGTTGCCGCCGTGGAAGTCCATGACCCCGACGCAGACCGGGCCCGGCGGGTCCGAGGGCGCGTTCGGCCCCGGTGCCGGCAGGGCGAACGCGAGGTCCGGGTAGACCTCGTCGCGCGAGGTGTCCACGCCCATCGCCCGCATCGCGTCGCGGGACCGGTCGTCCCGGTACGACCGGTACGCGGCCAGCCGTGCCGACCAGCGCACCAGGGCCCGGGTCGGCCGGTCGCCGATCGTCGCGGCGCCGACGCTGACCAGCGCGACCCGCGTGCCCAGCAGCCGGCCGCTCGCGCAGAGCAGGAACAGCGCGTACGGGAAGCCCCACGGCCGCAGCGGCAGCGTGGCCTCCAGGACGCCCATGCCCGGCACGATCACCACGTCGTGCCGGCGCACCCAGGCGGCGGTGCGGAAGACGTCGACGAGTTTGCCCAGGCCCTTGGACACGACCGCGCCCGCGCGCGACGCGGTCCGGTACTCCCCGCGGTACCAGTGCAGCCGCGTCGCGGGGATGCCGAACCGGGCCGTGACGGCCTCGGGTCCGCCGCACAGCGCGTCCACGACCGCCCCCGGGTGCTCGGCGCGCAGGTAGCCGAGCAGGGCCTCCAGCGACCCGTCGTTGCCGAGGTTGCCGGAGCCCAGCAGGCCGAACACCCCGACGCGTGGCCCGGTCCTCATGCCCGCCGCCCCTCACGGCCGGCGACGAGGGCGTCGACCGAGACGGTGAGCGCGGCCGGGTCGACCGGGGCGCGGTCCTCGACCCGCTCGCCGGCGCCCGGCCGGGCCCGGCTGGTCATCCACGCGGCCAGGTGGCGGTAGCAGGCACGCCGGTCGGCGGGGGACAGCGGCGCCCGCCGGATCGCCGAGACGAAGCCCCAGACGTACTCGGCGAGCAGCCGGGGCGTCGGGTGCAGCGGACCGGCCCGGCGCGGGTCCAGGTTGACGCACCGGGCCCGCTTGGACGGGTTGGCCCGCTCGGCGCGGGTGGGGTGGTCGCGGCGGAAGTACAGCAGCTCCGGCACCTGGTGGAAGGGCCCGTGCAGGCCGATCTCGGCGACGAACGTGCGGTCCGCGTGGTGGTAGCTGTCCATGGGTTTCACCCGGCGCAGCACGTCGGCCCGGATCACCCCGTAGAAGTCGTCGCCGCCGGGCTCGAACAGCATGCTGCGGAAGCGCTCCGGCGCGTGCGGGGAGGCCGTGGCGAGCGTGTACTCGTACGGCACCTTCACCTGGCCGTCGCCGTCGATGACCGCCTGGTCGGCGTGCGCGAGGATCACGTGCGGCCGCTCGTCCAGCGCCTCGACGCAGCGGCGCAGCAGGTCCCGGCCGTACAGGTCGTCGTGCGAGGCCCACTTGAACAGCTCGCCGCGGCACTCGGCGAACACGAGGTTGTGGTTCGGGGTGGCGCCGATGTTCCGGGGCAGGCGGACGTACCGGATGCGGGAGTCCTTCGCGGCGTACGCGCGGCAGATGTCCTGGGTGCCGTCGGTCGAGGCGTTGTCGGAGACGACCAGCTCGAAGTCCTCGTAGGTCTGGCCGAGCAGGGCGTCGAGCGACTCGGCCAGGTACTCCTCGCCGTTGTAGACGGGCAGGCCGATGCTCAGCCTGGGTCGGTCGGTCATGTGGTCCTCACTTCGGGAACGGAGTGGTGGTGCCGCTCGCGCAGGGCGGACCGCAGGTGCAGCCACCACACGGCCGAGCCGCTGACGGTCGCGGCGGCGACCCCCCAGGCCGAGCCGACCGTGCCCCCCGCGGCCGCCCCGCCGAGCCCGCCGCCGACATAGCAGGCGGAGGCGAACAGCTGGGAGCGCAGGCTGCGCCGGGCCGCGCCGAGCGCGCGCAGCCCGGCCGCCGCGCCGGTGCCGAGGCCCGCACCGGCGACGCTGAGGGTGATCGGCACGATGAGCTGCGAGGCGGAGTGCCAGACGCCGCCCAGCACGAGGTCGCCGAGCCGCTGCGGCAGCAGCAGCAGCGACCCGCCCCACAGCAGCGCGGCGGCGGCCTGCCCGCCGCCGAGCAGCAGGCAGAACGTGCCGAGGCGGTGCGGGGCCTGCCGCAGCACCCGTGCCGCCTCCGGGACGGTCACCAGCGACAGCCCCATCAGCACGGCGAGGAAGGGGCCCATCAGGAGCTCGGCGCCGCGCACCGCGCCCACCGCGCCGACGCCGGCGATGGCGCCGAGCCCGTACGCCCGCAGCTGGCTCGCGCCGCTGAGGCTGACGTTCTCGACCAGGTAGCGGGAGCCGAGGTCGCGGTGCTCGCGCAGCCACACGCGTACGCCGCCCGCCTCGGGCCGGATCCCCGACTGGAAGCAGCCGTATCCGGCGGCCACCGCGGCGGAGGCCCCCCAGGCGAGCACGAACGCGGCCACGCTGCCGACGCGTGCCGCCAGCACCATGGCCGGGACGAGCGCCACGCACCACACGAGGTCGTTGACGAAGGCCTTCCGCCCGGTGCCGGCGGCGAAGAACGAGAACCGCCAGGCGTCCTGCAGCAGCAGCCCCGGCAGCACCACGCCGAGGCAGGCGAACGCGGGCCCCACGCGGCCGCCGAGACCGAGCCCGGCGGCCAGGCACGCCGCGCCGATGGCGGCGCCCACGCCGAGCGCGGTACCCGAGGACCGGGCCACCGCCGCGCGCCAGGACGCCTCCGGCACACCGCTGAAGCGCACCACGAGAGGGTCGGTGGCAAGGCCGCGCGAGACGTTGAGCACCACGCCGTAGGTCACCCAGGCGAGGCTGAACACGCCGAACGCGGTCACCCCCAGCGAGCGGGCCACGTAGATGCCCACCGCGAAGTTGCTGATGCTGGAGGCCGCCTGGTCGGCGAGCCCCCAGGACAGCCGGCCGGCGACGGCCCGCCGGGCGGAGCGCCGGGCGTGCGCGGCCCGGGCCGCCGGTGGCGCCGTGGTCCGCGGGTTCTCCCCCTCGGTGGTCATCGGCGTCATGCCTTGATCAGCCCGGCGCCGTGCAGGGCGTCGGCCGCGGCGGCGACGGTGTCGAACGGCAGCCCGGACCGCTCGGTGACGTCCAGCAGACCGTGCTCGCCGTCGGAGAGGCTGAGCACCCAGAGCATGGCCATCTGGGCCTGCTTGGTGTCGCTGCGGCCGCCGAGCGCGTCGTACAGTCCCCGCCGGCCCAGCTGCGGTTCGCCGTAGGGGCTGAGGTTGACGTACCGCCGGTTGCGGTCGAGGACGGCGAACGCCTCGCGGCAGACGGCGAGCGTGTCGGCCATCGCCTCCGGGGAGACGAAGTCCAGGTCGTCCGCCGAGGTGTGGTACTCGGGATAACCCGCGTACGGCGTCCGGGTGAGCGAGCCCACCCCGAGGTCGAAGCCGGGCGAGCAGTACTGCCGCTCGTCGTAGCCGTAGGGCGTGAACTCGGTGACGCGGTGCGGGCGTTCGGAGGCGGCCAGGACGTGCCGCATCACCCGGTCGATCTCCGCGTCGCCGCGCCGGCTCTGCTTGTACGTCAGCCGGCCCGGGTCGCCGGCGCAGGCCAGCACCAGGCCGTGCCTGACCCGGTCCACCCGCTCCGCGTTGCGGGCCAGCCAGGTGATCGCCCCGATGGTGCCGGGCGCGAAGACGAACCGGTAGGTGTAGTACGGCGTCCGCTCCGCCAGCGCCCGCGCCAGGAACGTCGCCACCGCGATGCCGGCCAGGTTGTCGTTGGCCAGCGACGGGTGGCAGACGTGGCAGGAGACGATCACCTCGTCGGGGACCTGCCCGGGGACCACGTGCTCGGCGTAGCTGAGGTGGCCGTCGGCGAGGGTGGAGTCGATGCGGACCTCGTAGTCGCCGTCCTCCATCGCGTCCAGGGTCTGCTGGGCCAGGCAGAACCCCCAGTCCGGCTTGTAGTAACTGGTGCGGTACGGCACCCAGGCCGGCTGCTCCGGCAGGGTGTGCAGGTGCCCGCGCAGTTCGGCCAGCGGCATGGTCGCCGACACCGGCACGCTGTAGCCGAGCACGTGCAGGCTGGACGCGGCGAAGTCGACGACCCGGTTGCCGGCGGTGTCGGCGATGTACGCGTCGCGGATGTTCCACTCCTGCGGCACGGTCCAGTCGAGCACCTGCGTGCCGGTCGGCACCTCGTGCCGCTGGAGCGGGATGTACTCCCCGACGATGTCCAAGGTGGCGCGGACACCGTCGCCGGTGATGCTCCGGCACAGCGGGTACATCCGCTCCACCAGCGCGTACATCTCCTCGCCTGCCCCGGTCACGGGCGCCACCGCAGGGTGTCGTCGACGGCACCGGACCCGGACGCCGCGCGCAGCACGGCGAGGCGGGTGAAGCGCTGCTCGAAGTCCTCCCGGGTGAGGCCGGACTTCCGGTAGGCGTCGGCGAGTTCGAGCGCGCCCCGCTTCACCGTCCACGCGCAGTCGAAGCCGGGCACCGCGGCGCGGAAACGGGAGAAGTCCACCCGGTACGACCGCGGATCGGCACCGGTCTCCCCGGTGATCACCACCTTCGCCCCGGGCACCGCCTCGGCGACCTGCCCGGCGATCTCGGCGACGGTGACGTTGTTGGTCTCGCTGCCGATGTTGAACGCCCGGTCGTGCACCGCTTCCCGCGGCGCGCTCAGCGCGGCCGAGAAGGCCCGTGCGATGTCGGCGGCGTGCACCAGCGGGCGCCAGGGGGTGCCGTCGGAGAGCACGAGCACCTCACCGGACAGCAGGGCGTGGCCCACCAGGTTGTTGAGCACGATGTCGGCGCGCAGCCGGGGCGAGAAGCCGAAGGCGGTGGCGTTGCGCATGTACACCGGGGTGAAGTCGCCGTCGGCCAGGGAGTGCAGGTCGTCCTCCACCCGCACCTTGGACTCCGCGTACGGCGTCACCGGGCGCAGCGGGGCGTCCTCGGCCACCAGGTCGTCGCCGCCGGCGGCGCCGTAGACGGAGCAGGTCGACGCGTACAGGAAGCGCCGCACCCCGGCGTCGCGGGCCAGCCGGGCCAGCCGCACGGACGCGTGGTGGTTGATGTCGTAGGTGAGCTCCGGTGCCAGCGATCCCAGCGGGTCGTTGGAGAGCGCGGCCAGGTGGATCACGGCGTCCACCCCGGTCAGGTGGTCGGCCGTGACGTCACGCAGGTCCACCCGGTGCCCCGGCGGGTCGGCGGGCGCGGGGCCCAGGACGCAGTCGGCGAACAGGCCGGAGTCGAGGCCGACGACCTCGTGCCCGGCGGCCGTCAGGACCGGCGCCATGACGGTGCCCAGGTAGCCCTGGTGCCCGGTGAGCAGTACGCGCAAGGTTCATTCCCCCAGGTCAAGCGTGAGTTTGGTGACGGTGAACGCCTCGGCGTAGCGCTCGTGGCATTCGATGCCGCGGATCCGGGCCAGGCCGAGGAAGGCCTCTTGGTCGTACCAGGGCCGGTGCCGCTGCGAGGGGTAGTGCTCCTGCAGCAGCCGTACCTTCTGTTCGGCGGTCCGCGGTGACAGCGGCTGGTAGGCGGACGGCCGGCCGAGATCGCCGTCCCACTTGACGATCTCGTAGCCGAGGACCAGGTGGTCGCGGAACGCGGTCGGTACCAGCCGCGCCAGGCCGCGGTGGTCCTGGTGCGCGTCGTCGGTGCGCGGGGCGAGGACCAGGTCCGGGTCGGTCCGCTCGCGCAGCGCCTCCACGGCGGACTTGGCCTCCTCCCAGTGCGCGGGAAGCCGGCCGTCCGGCAGTTTGTGCACGGTCAGCCGCAGGTCGGCGCCCGGGCAGAAGGCGGCGAGCGCGGCCCGCTCCTCCTGCTCGCGCTCGCCGCCACCACCGGAGAGCACCA
Source organism: Streptomyces sp. NPDC047841 (assembly GCF_040704085.1). Taxonomy (NCBI): domain Bacteria; kingdom Bacillati; phylum Actinomycetota; class Actinomycetes; order Kitasatosporales; family Streptomycetaceae; genus Streptomyces; species Streptomyces sp. NPDC047841. Next base: position 390,863 of record NZ_JBEYRP010000001.1, on the reverse strand, counting down.
GCGCGTCGACACGGACACCCGGCCGCGCCTGGCACAGCGTCAGCAGCGTGCCGCCGGCGCCGATGGCGATGTCGTCGCAGTGCGCGCCCACCGCGACGATCCGCTCCAGGGGTCCCGCCCCCAGCCGGATCACGCGGTCACCCCCGCGCCGTCCCGCTCCCACACGGCCCACGGACGGTCACCCCGGGCATAGGCGGCGTCGAGCGCGGCCCGCTCCTTCACGGTGTCGGTCGGCTTCCAGAAGCCGCGGTGCCGGTGCGCGACCAGCCGTCCGCGCTTGGCCAGCTGGGCGCATCCGTCGGCGACCAGGTCCCCGTTCTCGGGGATGTGGTCGAAGACCTCCTGGCGGAGCACGAAGTAGCCGCCGTTCTCCCACAGCGGCAGTTCGCTCACCGCGGTGATGCCCCCCACCAGGCCGTCCTCGCCCAGCTCCACGCAGTGGAAGGACGACTGCGGCGGCACCACCATCATCGACGCGCCGGCGTCGCGCCGGGCGAAGTTCTCGATCATCTCCGGCAGCGGGGCGTCGGTGAGCACGTCGGCGTAGTTGGCGAGGAACATCTCGTCGCCGTCCAGGTGGTGCCGCACCCGGCGCAGCCGCTCCCCGATCGGCGACTCGATGCCGGTCTGCGCGAACGTGATCGTCCAGTCCGAGATGTCGGTGGACAGCAGCTCGGTCCGCCCGCCCCGCAGCACGAAGTCGTTGGACGTCGTCTCCTCGTAGTTGAGGAAGAACTCCTTGATGTGGTGGGCCCCGTACCCGAGGCACAGGATGAACTCCGTGTGGCCGAAGTGCGCGTAGTAGCGCATGACGTGCCAGATCAGCGGTCTGGGGCCGACCATCGCCATCGGCTTGGGCACGTCGTCCGCGGCACCGCTGCGCATCCGCATCCCGTAACCGCCGCAGAACAGAACGACCTTCATGCTGTGCCCTCTCACGACGCGGCCTCGACAATGCTCAGTTCCGGGATGGGGAAGACCAGCCGGCCGCCCCAGTCGTGCACGTAGGACAGCTGCTCGACCAGTTCGGCCCGCAGGTTCCACGGCAGGACCAGCACGTAGTCCGGCTTGTCGGCGGCGATCCGCTCGGGCGGCAGGATCGGGATGCGGGTGCCCGGGGTGAACCTGCCGTGCTTGTAGGGGTTGCGGTCGACCGTGTACGCGAGCAGGTCGGGCCGGATGCCGCAGTGGTTGAGCAGGGTGTTGCCCTTGCCCGGGGCGCCGTAGCCGACGACCGTCTCGCCGCGCTCGGCCGCCTCGACGAGGAACCTCAACAGGTCCCGGCGCACCTTGGCCACCCGTGCGGAGAACTCGGTGTACCCGGACAGCTCCTGGAGCCCGGCGGCCTTCTCCCGGTCCAGCACGTCGGCCACCCGCCGGGACGGCTCGCCGGCGGCCTCGGCCGGCCGGGCCCACAGCCGGATGGAACCGCCGTGCGTGGGCAGCAGCTCGACGTCCACCAGCGCGAGTCCGCCGCCGGCCAGCGCCCGGATCGCGGAGGCGACCGTGTAGTACTGGAAGTGCTCGTGGTAGATCGTGTCGTACTGGTTCTCCTCGATCAGGGTCAGCAGGTGCTGCACCTCGATGGAGACCCAGCCGTCGTCGGCGACCAGGGCGCGCAGTCCCCGGGTGAACCCGACGACGTCGGGGATGTGCGCGTACACGTTGTTGGCCACGACCAGGTTCGCCGGGCCGTGCCCGGCACGGACCGCCGCGCCGGTGTCCGGGCTCAGGAACTCCGTGAGCGTGGGCACGCCCGCGTCCCGGGCCGCCGCGCCGACGTTCACCGACGGCTCGATGCCGAGGCAGCGGATCCCCCGGTCCACCACGTGCTTCAGCAGGTAGCCGTCGTTGCTCGCGACCTCGACCACGAAGGCGTCCGGGCCGAGTCCCACCCGCCGCACGGCGTCGGCGACGAACGTGCGCGCGTGCTCCACCCAGGACGTCGAGTACGAGGAGAAGTACGCGTACTCCTTGAACGTCTCCTCCGGCGTGATCAGCGGCGGGATCTGCGCGAGCCAGCAGTCGGTGCAGACCCGCAGGTGCAGCGGGTACGTCGGCTCCGGCTCGTCCAGTCGGTCCGCCGCGAGAAAGCTCTCGCACGGCGGCGTCGCCCCCAGGTCGACGACGCTCACCAGCGCCGCCGAGCCGCAGAGTCGGCATCGTGTCATCCAGTGCCCCCCATTGGTTCCGTCCCCCCTCGATGCGCCCGCCCCGCGATCGCGGCGCGGTACTCCTCTTCCAGGCGCTCCAGCCCGACGGCCGGGCTGAAGCCCTTCTCGTAGCGGCGCCGGGCCGCCTGGCCCATCTCCCGGCCCAGCTCCGGCCCGGTCGCGATCCGGCGGATCCGGTCCGCGAGCGAGACGGGGTCGCCCGGCCGGTGCAGCAGCCCGGTCACCCCGTCCTCGACGAGTTCGACGAACCCGCCGTGACCGGCGGCGACAGCCGGCACGCCCGCCGCCATCGCCTCCGCGACCACCAGGCCGAACGTCTCCATGGCCATCGACGGGGCCACCACGGCGACCGACCGCGCGACGGCCTGCCGCACCTGGGCCGGTTCGAGCAGACCGGCGTAGCGCACGTCGTCCCGGCCCGCCGCCCACGCGGTCACCTTCCGCTCCAGCGGCCCCGCGCCGGCGAGCACGAGCGGCACGCCGACACCGCCGTCCGCCGCGATCGCGTCCCACGCGGCCATGAGCAGCCCCACCCCCTTGGCCTCCGCCAGCCGGCCGAGGAAGAGCAGGTGCTCGCCGTCGCCCTGCCGGCAGGCGCCGGGATCGGGTACGAAGTTGTGCTTCACCGTCAGCAGCCCGGCCGGCAGGCCCGACCGCACCAGGACGTCGCGCTGCGCCTCGGAGATGCACAGGAACCGCTCCACGCCGGACCACCACCGCCGCCGGTTGACCGACAGGCTCACCGCGAGCGGCACCGTCGCGAGACGGGAGCCCCGGTAGCAGCCGTGCCGGACGGCGGGCAGCGGCACCGCCGGGCCGACGCACTCGGTGCACAGCCGGCCGTCCCGTTGCAGCGTGCCGGGCGGGCAGACCTGGGTGTAGTTGTGCAGCGTCGCGACGACGGGCACGCCCACGTCGGCGCAGGCCGCGAGGACCGCGGGCGACAGGAGCGGGAAGACGTTGTGGACGTGCACCACGTCCGGCCGCTCGGCGCGGAGCCGGGCGGCGAGCTCCCGGCGCACCGCCGGGTTCCACGGCACGAGCAGCGGCACCGCGACCTTGCCGGACAGGGACCGGCCGGCGATGTCGTCGCTGCGCCGCTCGAACACCCCGACCCGGTGGCCGGCCGCGCGCAGCAGCGCCACCTCCTCGTCGACGACCCGGTTCTCGCCGCTCGGCTGCGCCGAGGAGTAGCGGTTGTGCACCACGAGGACGTGCATGGTCAGCTCACCTCCCGGTCCTGGGCCCAGCGCGGGACACCTGGCCGGGGCGGCGGGGGCGCCGGCGGTGGTGGAGCCGTGGCGGGCGCCGCGAGCAGCGAGGCGGCCAGGGCCAGGTGCAGCAGGTACGGCGAGGCGTCGCCGAGGCCCGCCTCGGTGTAGGACGAGATCGCGACGTAGCTGATCAGGAAGATCGCACAGGCCCTCGACAGCGACGGCGGCCGCAGCAGCGCGACACCGCCGAGCACGAGGATGACCGCCGCCACGAGGGCGACACCGACCAGGCCCTGCTCGTTGTAGACGGCCAGCCAGCTGTTGTCGATCGGCAGCCCGCCGAACGACTTGTCGCCCAGGCCCACGCCGAAGAACCGCTCCCCGGTCGTCCGGGGCGCCGCCAGCAGGGCGTCCCAGACCTTGGCCCGGCCGGTGAGGCTGGAGAAGTTCTCCTTGCTCTGTCCGCGCAGGAACCACGCCTGGAGCGCGGAGGCGAACCCCACCGCGGCCACCGTCGCGCACAGCACCGCCCAGGTGAAGAAGCGGCGGGCCGCGGCGCTGGTGAGCATGAGCGAACCGATCGCCAGTGCCAGCCCGGCGAGCAGGCCGACGGTGGCCGTCCGGGTGTGGGTGAGCGCGAGGAGGACGAGTGACGGAACGATGACGACCACCGCGCTCGTCCTGTCGACCTGGCGGCCCAGGAGCAGCAGCACGGTCAGCCCGGTGATCACCGCCGTGTACTGCCCGATCTGCGGCGGGGTGAGCGGCCACAGCGCGCCGACGAGGCGTCCGCCGTAGAGGTCGGGCATGGCCGCGCCCGGTGAGATGGCCAGGCCCGCGGCCACCGACACGAGCACCGCGAAGTACATGCGGATGTGGTACCGGACGAAGGTCACACTCCCGTCCCACCAGCGGCTCACCAGCCACAGCGTGCCGATGAAGAGGGCAAGCCGGGTGCAGCGGAACAGCGCGCCGAACCCGGACTCCAGGTGCACGCTGGAGAGCACGCTCGGCACCAGCAGCAGGGTGAGCAGGAACACGAAGGCGCTGGGTCTGACGCGCAGCCGCACATTGAGGGCGAGCGCCAGCGCGAACGCGGCGACCAGCGAGCCCATGGTGACCAGCTGGATGAGGGAGCGCGGCAGCTGGACGATGGTCTTCGCCCCGGCGGAGCCGAGCGTGTTGAGACCCAGCAGCAGCCAGACGATCCCGACGGCCTTCGGTGGGGTGGCGGGGGCACGGTCCATCTCAACCACCGGCCCGCTTCGTCGCGAAGGTGCTGCCCGTGTCCTGCCGGTACGGCGGGCCCTGCCACTGCCACCGGTCGAGCACCCGGCTCGGGTCCTGGACGACGAACTGCCACGGTCCGCGGTAGGTGTTGTCGTGCCAGCGGTTGTGCTGCTCCAGGGTGATCGCCTCGGCCACCCGCTTGCCCTTGTAGGGCGACCAGTCCGGATAGGTGCCGTAGTTGGCCAGCACCGCCATGCGGTCGCACTTCTCCGTGCACTTGACGACGGACCTGTCCAGGACGAAGCGGTTGTCGTGGATGTCCACGCGCTGCGTCTTCCAGCGGCAGTCGGCGTACAGCGGTGCCCTGGCGATCGCCGGTTTCGCGCAACGGGCCTTGTCCTTCACCAGCAGCGTGCAGTCACCGGAGGAGGTGTTGGCCGGACTGTTGCAGAACCGGTCGGCGTTCTCCCACAGGGTGATCCCGTTCCAGTTGTTCTCCAGCAGGTTCCGGTAGATCTCGATCTTGTCCGTGCGGGCCGCGACCCGTGGCTCGCCGCCGGCCTCCGACAGGTAGACGGTCCCGAACGGGAAGTCGTCGCCGCGCTCGGCGCTGCCGCGGCCCTCGACCCAGTTGTTCCGCCGGATCGTGTTGTTCCGGATGACCGCGTTGTAGCTGATCTCGTAGATCAGCGCCGCGCCGTCGTTCTTCTCGATCAGGTTGTCCTCGAAGCGGAAGTCGTTGTTGTTGGTGTCCGCCCACAACCCGGCCCCGCGGTTGTCGTGCACCCAGTTGCCGCGCACCTCGGCGCCGTCGACCGACCAGAACTTGACGCCTCCGGTGCAGCCGCAGCCGGGCTTGCGCCGCTCCCAGTCGCCGGTGTTGTTGCCGGTGATCTCGTTGCCCTCGACCACCAGGTCGCGGATGGTGTTGCCGGTCTTGTACGCGTTCATCCCGTACTGGCCGTTGTCGCGCAGGCAGTTGGCGCGGACCTGCTGGCGGGCGCCGGCCATCAGCCCGGCGCCGTCGTTGTCCTGGATCGTGCTGTGCTCGATCACCCACCCGTCGGCCATGTCGTGGTTGACCACGCCCTCGTCGGTCGGGGCGACGAAGCGCCGCACGGTCAGGTAGCGGATGGTGACATCGGGGGCGGTGCCGCTGAACGCGTACGCGTTCTTCCTCCCGCCGTCGAGGACCGCGCCCGGCGCGCCGAGGTAGCGGTCCCCCTTCTTGGGCATGACCTGGGCGTAGCGCTCCGGATCGAGCCGATGCGTGCCCGGCCGCAGCCAGAACGTGGTGCCCGCGGGGCTGTTCTTCGTCTTCTCGGCCAGGTCGCCGACCACGTCGGGGTCGACCGTCACCGCACCCGCCGGAGCCTTCGCGGGCCCGGCGCCGGGCTTGGCGCACACCCGGGCCACGGCTGAGGCGGCCCCGGATTTGGACGGCGCGGCGGCCGGCCTGCCCGGAGTGTCCGGCGAGCTCGTACAGCCGGCCGCCGCCAGCAGGGCCAGCGTCAGCGGTGCCGCGGGCCACGCCCAACGCCGGCACTCGATCCCCACGGGTCCTCCCCCCCTAGCCGCGGAACGTCAGTACGGTGGTGAACCCCCGCAGGCCGTCGGCGACACCGGTGCCGACCAGCGTGGTGGTGGGTTCCTTGCGCCCGAAGCCCGCGGAGTACCAGCCCAGCGGCGGCTCGGTCTCGCCGCGGTGCGCCCGCCAGGTAAGTTCCCCCGGCAGCACCAGCACCGCGGAGCGGTCCTCGCCGTCCCGGGTCCAGGTGAGTTCCGCCAGGTTCCCCACCAGCTCCGCGCCGACGGCCGGGCCCAGGTGGAAGGCGAGCCGCACGGGCCGGCGCGGGCCGAGCACCTCGTCGACCACCCTCAACTCCCGCTCCGCGGCGCTCAGCTCCACCCGCCGGCGGTGCGTGGAGGGGCGGTAACCGTCGTGCTCGGCACACCAGCGGGCCGTGCCGTGCGAGGAGGCGCCGGAGGTGTCCGCGGCCAGGACGCGGCTGCGGGCGTGCCGGGTCCACAGGAACGGGCCGCCGGAGACGGACTGGTCACCGCCGTCCAGTTCCAGGGTGTTGTGGCCGAGCGTCGACCGGAAGTACCGCCGCCACGCGGGCTGCCCGTGGTAGCAGTACGTCCCCGGGTCGGCGAGCACGTCGACCCCGTCGTGGCGGACCTCCACGGACAGCGCGTCCGCGTGGGCGTGCGCGGCGATGGACAAGAAGCCGTGCGGGCCGCCGTCGCAGCGGCACCAGATTCCCTCCGGACCGCGCAGGATCGTCATGCCCGCGTCGGCGAAGTGGGCCGGCCGGCTCGCCGGGCGGGACACGGACAGCCGGGCGGGTCCGCAGAGCGCGGCCAGCAGCGGGGTGCGCACATCGGTGCCGGTCACCTCCGGCCACCAGGCGAGCCGGCCGAACACGGCGTCGCCGGTGGCCAGCAACGAGGCCCAGCGGTCGGTGCCCGCGCCGTCCACGACCAGACCGTGCCCGTCGTCCGCGTCGCCCTGGCGCGGCGGGCGCAGCCGGTCGTCCACGACGGCCGCGAGCGCGTCGGTCATCCGCAGCAGCACCAGGCGGACCGTCGCGGGAACCGGCACGCCCGCGGCGTCCGCCTCGGCCACCGCGGCCAGGCCGAGCTCCAGCACGAGTCCGTGGTACTCGGAGGCCAGCTCGCGGTTGAGACCGGAGGGGAAGGTGTTGGCGCGCAGGTGCCGCTCCAGCGACCGCAGCGCGTCGGCCCGCCAGCGCGCCGAGGCGGGGAACCAGTCGAACGCGCAGGCCGCGGCGAACTGCCCGGCGGCCTCGGCGATCACGTGGTTGTTCGCCGACGACCCCCGGCTGGGGAAGGCGGCCAGCCAGCGCTGGTGGTGCCAGATCTGGTGCAGCGCCACCGGGTCGCCCTCGAACAGGGCGGCCGCGCCCGGCCAGCCGTCGAGCAGCCGGCGGATCCACACCCAGGACAGCAGCCGGATGCCCAGCTCGATGCCGCTGGTCCAGTGCACCCCGCGCAGCGGCGGGTTGGCCGCCCACCACGACCGCAGGTGCCCGGCCACGCGTTCGGCGTACCGCTCGTTCCCGGTGACCGCGTAGGCGGCGGCGAGCACGGTGAGGTACTGGTGCCGGGACGGCTCCCAGATCTGCTTGATGTCCCCGACCGCGTCCTCGTCCCGGTACGGCACGTCGAAGGCGTAGCCCTGCGGGGCCCGGCGCCCGGTCTTCGGGTCGTACCGCCAGTCCGGGTCGGCCAGGTCGTCGCGGACCACCCCGAAGAACTCGGCGTGCCCGTCCATCAGCCGGTCCGCCTCGGCGACGAGTCGTTTGGCGGCGTCCGGCGGCACCGCGGCGACCGTCCCCGCGGGCAGGACCGCGGTGAACCGGGCGCCGGTCACGCTCGGACAGTCCGGCGGCGGTGCCGCACGCCACCGCCGTCTGCGCACCGCGTCGCCCGCCCGGCCCGCGACCTCCCGCGGTCCCATCCGGGACAGCCGCCGCAGGTACCAGCCCGCGCTCATGGTCATCGCGCCCGCTCCAGCGTCACCGGCGCACCGGCGGCCAGCCCGGTCCGCACGGCGAGGGTGGCCGCCGTGGTGGCGACCAGCGACGGGAGCGGCACCGGCATCGGCCCGCCCGTCCGCACGGCCTTGACGAACGCGGCCAGCTCGGCGTTCTGCCCCTTGTCCCGGGCCTTGGGCAGCCGCGAACTCACCCACCGCTTGCGGTCGTACACGAAGGCGCGGACGAAGTCGTCGAGCCGCAGCGCCTTGCCGTCCGCGACCAGGTCCAGCGTCTCCTTGGGGAAGCCGGCCGGGCCGCTGGTGACGTAGCTGACGGTGGCGGTGGACCCGTCCGGGTAGCGCAGGACGACCTGGAGGTCTTCGTTGCCGGGCGAGGCGACCGCGTACACCGAGACCGGGTCGGCCCCGAGCAGCCAGCTCGCCGTGTCGATGAAGTGCCCGCCCTCGCCGGCGAACCGCGAGCCCTCGGTGCCCTGCTGGAGGTACCAGCTGGTGTGGTCCAGGCGGCCCGCGTTGACCAGGTACCGCAGGTTCGCCGGGCCGGTCCGGGTTCCGAACCGCGCCCTGGCCTCCCGCAGCAGCGGCGCGAACCGGCGGTTGAAGCCCACCTGCAAGCGGTCGTTGCCGGACTCCTCCACCGCCGCGAGCACCCCGGCCAGCTCCTCCTCGGTGAGGGCCAGCGGCTTCTCCACGAACACGGCCTTGCCGGCCAGCAGCGCCCTGCGGGTCAGGTCGGCGTGCGAGCTGTGCCGGGTGACGACGAACACCGCGTCGACGGACTCGTCACCGAGCACGGCGTCGAGGTCGGTGGTCGCCTGGGCGAAGCCGAACTTGCGCTGCGCGTTGGCCGCGGACAGCGCCGTCGTGGTGACGACGGTCGCCAGCTCGACGCCGTCGCGCTGCGCCAGGTGCGGCAGCAGCATCGACGTCGCGTAGTTGCCCGCGCCGACGAACGCCAGCCGCACCGACGCGTTGGCCGCCCGGACCGGACGCCGCCGCACGTTCACCGCGGGCACGGCCACCGCCGGTGCCGCCGCCTCCCCGGTCCCGCCCTCCTGCCGGGGATAGCGGAACAGCACGGCCACGGCCTTCAGCTCGCCGTCCTTCAGCCGCCGGTACGTCTCGACCGCGTCGTCGAAGTCGGCGACGTGGGACACCAGGGGCTCCACGTCGACGCTGCCGCGGGCGAGGAGGTCGAGGAAGCACGCCAGGTTGCGACGCTCGGTCCAGCGCACGTAGCCGATCGGGTAGTCGCGCCCCTCCAGCTCGTACTCCGGGTCGTAGCGCCCGGGGCCGTAACTGCGGGAGAACCGGACGTCCAGCTCCTTCTCGTAGTACGCGTTCCACGGCAGGTCCAGGCGGCACTTGCCGATGTCGACGACCCGGCCGCGGTCCCGGCTCAGCCGGGCGGCCAGCTCGACGGGCTGGTTGCTGCCGCCTCCGGCGGCCAGGTACACCTGGTCCACGCCCAGGCCGCCGGTGAGTTCCGCGACGGCGCTCTCCACGGCCGCGGACGCGGGATCGCCGCAGGCCGCGGCGCCCAGACGCCCGGCCAGCTCGCAGCGCACCGGGTCGGGGTCGACACCGACGACGCGCACCCCCGACGCGGTCAGCAGCTGCACCACCAGCTGCCCGATCAGCCCGAGGCCGATGACCAGGGCCACTTCGCCGAGCCGTGGCTCACCCTGGCGGACGCCTTGGAGGGCGATCGACCCGACGGTGCCGAAGGCCGCGTGCCGCGGCGCGAGGCCGTCCGGCACCGGGACGTACAGGTTCCTCGGCACCCAGTTCACCTCGGCGTGCAACGCGTGCTCGTTGCCCGCGCAGGCCACGAGGTCGCCGGCCTTCACATCGTCGATCCCGGCGCCGACCTGCTCGACCACCCCGCACAGCGAGTAGCCCAGCGGCGTGTAGGAGTCCAGCTTGCCCATCACCTTGCGGTAGGTGGCGGGCACCCCGTTGGTGGCCACGCTCTGCATGACCTTGGCCACCTGGTCGGGACGGGAACGGGCCTTGCCCAGCATCGACATGCCGGCCTCGGACACCTTCATGAGCTCGGTCCCGGTGGAGATCAGCGAATAGGCGCTGCGGACCAGCACACCGCCCGGCTTGCACCCCGGCACCGGCACGTCGAGCACCGCCAGCTCGCCGCTCTTGTAGTTCTGCACAACCTGTTTCACCCGAACTCCTCTGAATTCCTAAGCCGTCATCCGAGTGCGCTGGCCGGACCCAGAGGTCGCGTCGCGGTACCAGTACTCGAGCGTCAGTACGTGCCACAGATGCTTGGAGAAGTCCCGCTGCCCGGCGGCGTCCTCGGCGACCATCCGCCGCAGCGCGTCGCGGCGCAGGAACCCGGAACGGACGAGCTCCCCGTCGTCGACCACCTCACGCACCAGCGGTGCCAGGTCCCGGCTCATCCAGGCCCGCAGCGGCGCGCTGAACAGGCCCTTGGGCCGGTACACGATCTCCCGTGGCAGGACGGAGGCGGCCGCCTCCTTGAGGACGGCCTTGCCCTGCCGTCCGGCGATCTTGCGGTCGCCGGGCACCGCGAAGGCCGCCCTGACCACCTCGACGTCGACGTACGGCACCCGCACCTCGGTCGACGCGGCCATGCTGGAGCGGTCCGTGTACGCGAGGTTCAGACCCGGCAGGAACATCCGGGCGTCGGTCAGGCACATGCGGTTGACGAAGTCGTCCAGGTCGTTGTCCCGGTAGGTGTCCGCGTGCTCGGTGAGCACGTCCTCGACCGTCCCCGCCAGGTCCGGATCGAGGAGGGCGAGCAGCTCGTCCCGGTCGTACATGGTGTAGCTGCGCCGGAACGCGGTCTCCTCCGGCAGGTCGGCGAAGGAGAGGAACCGCTTCGCGAAGCGCACCGACCGGTACCCCCGGCGGGACGTGGCGACCGGCAGCCGGTCCACGGCCGCGGACACCCCGCGCCGCAGGGGCCGCGGGACGCGCTGGTAGCGCAGCGCGAGCAGGTTGGCCAGGTGCTTGCGGTACCCGGCGAACAGCTCGTCGGCGCCCATCCCCGACAGCAGCACCTTGACCCCGGCCTCCCGGGCGGCCGAGCAGATCAGGAACGTGTTGATCGCGGCGGGGTCGCCGATCGGCTCGTCCAGGTGGTACGTCATCCGCGGCAGCAGGTCGAGCACGTCCGGAGCGATCTCGATCTCGTGCAGGTCGACGCCGAACCGCTCGGCCACCTGCCGGGCGTAGCGCAGGTCGTCGGGCATCGCCTCGAACCTGGCGTCCTCGGCGCGGAACCCGATCGTGTAGGCGGAGATGCCGGGCCGGTGACGGGCCGCCAGCGCGGTCAGGTAGCTGGAGTCCAGCCCGCCGGAGAGGAAGGTCGCCACGGGCACGTCGGACAGCAGGTGGCGCCGGGTGGACTCCTCGACGACGGCGGCGAGGTCCGGCCGCTCGCCGGCCCGGGCCCGCTCCCGGCCCTCGGCGGCGACCTCCCTCAGGTCCCAGAACCGGCCGCGCTCCACCGAGCCGTCGGCCCGGCACCGCAGCCAGCTGCCCGGCGGCAGCTTCTCCGCCTCGCGGAACGCGCACCGCGAGTCCGGCACCCAGTAGTACAGCAGCGAGGCCACCAGCGCCGCGTGGTCCACCTCCAGCGGCCCGCCCGTCACGGCGGCGAGCGCCTTGAGCTCGGAGGCGAACACCAGGCCCGCGCCGCGCCGCAGCAGGAACAGCGGCTTGATGCCGAGCTGGTCCCGGACGAGGACGAGGTCACCGGTGCGCTCGTCGAAGATCCCGAACGCGAACATGCCGCGCAGCCGGGGCAGACAGTCGGTGCCCCAGCGCCGCCAGGCCTCCAGCAGCACCTCGGTGTCGGAGGTGCCGCGGAAGCGCACCCCGGCGGCCGCCAGCTCGGCACGCAGCTCCGGCGCGTTGTACAGCTCGCCGTTGTACGTCAGGGCGAGGCCGCCCGAGACCATCGGCTGGGCGCCGGTCTCCGACAGGTCGATGATGGCCAGCCGGCGGTGCCCGAGGTGCACCTCGCCGTCACCGGCCCGGTGGCTGTACCGGCCCGACCCGTCCGGACCGCGGTGGGCCAGGGTGCCGGTGAGCCGGTCGGTCACGGCCTTGCCGTCCGGCCAGCGGTACGTACCCGCGATGCCACACATCTCCTACCGTGCCTCCTGGTCGTTGTCCGCGCCCCGTGCGGCCCACATCGGCTGCCGCTCCGTGCGCCGCCAGCCCGTCTGCTGGGCCGGGCGCTCGCTGCGGCCGCGGAGCGCGGTGTGCAGCCCGTCCCACAGCGTGCCGTCGGTCCGGTCGCGCGGATCGGGGTCGATCAGCACCACACCGATCACCGCGATGTGCTGGTCCGCCAGTTGCCGCGCCACGGTGTGCAGCCATGCGGCGCTGCCGTGGCCGGCACGCACGACGAGCACGGTCTGCGTGCCCAGGTGGCGCAGGTCGGTCCACGCCGTGCCGGGCGCCACCGAGCCGACGCCGAGCCGGCGTTCCTGGGGCGGCACGGCCTCGGCGCGCTCGCCGCTGACCACGGTCGGGTCTCCCGGCTTCGGGCGGTGGTCCGCGAGCTGCGGGCCGGGCAGACCGTCGACGACGGTCACCGCCCCGTCCGCCGCCATCGCCCTGGCGAGGTCGAGGGCGATCGCACCGGTGGCGCGCGCACAGCCGAGTTCCAGCAGCGACACCGGTTCCGTGGAGCCGCGCACGGTACGGGCGAGGTGCGCGGTGAGCCGTTCGCGCGACAGCCGGGTCCGTCGGCGCTGCCAGGGCCTGCCCGGCCGGCGGGGCAGCTCGGCGATGACCGAGGCGCCGAGGTTCGCCGCGATGTCCCGGCGCAGCACGGGGCGGTCGGCGACCACGACGCCCACGGCGGCGACGGAGAGGCCGAGGACGAGACCGAGGACGAGTCCGATCGCGGCGTCGGTGGCCGCCGACTTGGGCAGCGAGTGCTTCACCGGGCGCGGGGCGTCCACGATCTCCGTGCCGGCGACGACCTGGGGCGTGCCGACACGCGCCTCCTCGGCGCGCTGGTTGAAGTCGGCGATCCGCGTCGTCAGTTCGGCCCGGCGGGCGAACAGCGACTCGATGCTCGCCGACTCCTGCGGGTCGGCCGCCGTCTCCGGTGACCGGTCGCCGATGTCCTTGTTGACCTGCGCGAGTTCGTCCTTCATGCGGTCACGCTGGTCGAGCAGCGCCTTGGCCTCGGCGTTCGCCGTCGCCCGCATCCTGCGCACGTGGTCCGCGACGAACGCGTCGGCCAGGGCCCCGGCCCGGGCCACCGCCTCCGCGTCGCTGCCGCCGGTCACGGTGATCTCCAGCAGGTTGTTGGTGAGGCCGGCGCCCCGGTAGTCACGCAGGAAGTCCTCGGGGTTCTCGGAGGACTTGAGCGACCGCAGGGCGCTCTCGGCGATCCGCGTGGTCCCCAGCACCTCGACGTCGGTGCGGATCAGCGTTCCGGTGTCGTTCGGCTGGTCCTCCTTGTGCGCGACCAGCACCTTGGTGACCGCGGTCGGCGGCGGTGGCATCAGGACCGCCACGGCCGCGCCGGCCAGCAGTCCGAGGAGTGCCAGGGCGCACCAGAGGCGGCGGCGCCTGCGCACCGCGACCACCAGTGCCTGGAGGTCGAGGAGCGGGGTGGTGGCCGGCGGCTCCGGCGCCGTGCTCGTCGTCACGCCGAACCCCCCGTCGCGTGGCCGCGTACCGCGAGGGCCAGGGTGGCCTCGTCCGAAGGGCGCGCGGCCGTCCTCGTGGGCCGGGTGCGGACCAGGCCGGCGACGACGATGCCGACGACCTCGTGCCCGCCGTCCGCGCACGCCTCGGCGATGCCGGCGAGCTCCTCCGCGGTCCAGCTCCCCGCGCTCAGGACGACCAGGACGCCGGACTCGGTGTCGCGGTCCGGTACGACCGGCCGGTCCACCGGGACCCGCACCACCCGCAGCTGCGGGTCGCTCTTGGCCTCGGCGGCGAGCTGTTCGGCGGCCCGGCCCCCGATCTCGTCGCCGTCCGGTACGACGGCCAGCAGACGCCGGGGAGACGGAACCCGGGTCCGGAGCCGGGCGCACACCCGGCGGTAGCGGATCCGCCGGCCGGCCTCGTCGCCGGATGCCTGCGGGGCCGGGAGGTCCCACCGGGTGTCGACCCCGAGGAGCCGGCGGATCCGGGCCCGTGGACCGCGGCCCTGCGGCCGGTGCCCGCCCCGCCGTTCGCCGGGCACGTCGACGGTGCCGAGGAGCGCCGAGCCGAGCGCAGCGGCGATCTCCGGCTCGGTGCGCAGCCGGCGATCCGCCCGAGCGGCGACGAGATGGCCGATGACCGCGAGCAGGAAGAACAGCAGCGCCCCGGCGACGACGAGCTGCACCCTGGTCGGCGGCGCCTCGCCGGTCGGGCGGGCCGCCGGCCCCATGACGACCATGCCGGCCACGGTGTTCGCCGGGTCGGCCTGCTCCAGCTTCGTCATGGCCTCCTCCAGCGACGTGCGCAGCTTCTCCAGCTCGGTGCGGGCCTGCACGCTCTCCACGGTCTGTCCCGGATCGGCCGCCCTCGCCAGTTCGCTGATGCGGCGGTTGGTCTCCTCGACCTGCTTCCGCAGCGCCGCGGGCCCGGTGGCCGCCTTGGCGTCGGTGCCGCCGCCCGCGATCCGCGCCGCGAACTTCACGAACTGGTCGGCCACCTGGTCGGCCAGCCGCTGCGCGCGCTCCGGCGTGTCGGCCGTGCCCGAGATCTTGATGATGTTGCCGTCGGAGGCCTTGGCGGCCACCTGGTCCCGCAGCTCCGTGCCGCTGACGCCGGGCCAGCCGAGCGCGGCGGCGGCGCGGTCGACCACCGTCGAACTGGTCGCGATGTCCACCTGGGTGAGCAGTTCGCGCTCTTCCCACTGACCGGGCAGCAGGACCGAGGCCGACGTCGTGTAGCGCGGCGGGAACAGCAGGGAGGCGCCGTAGCCGGCGAGCGCCCCCACCAGGGCGAGGACGGCGAGGAGCCGCCAGCGCCGGTGGAATATCCGCCCGATCGTGACCAGGCGTATCGTGTCGTTGCTCAACGTCGCGGCCTCTTCCCCGCCCGGACCGGACCGCCCGCCGGCACCGGGGCGCGGTCACGGCAGGCAGCGGCGTAGGCGGCGAGCAGCGACGCCTGCGAGTTGCGCCAGGACAGCGGCCCGCTGATCCGCTCCTGGCCGAGCTTGCCCATCCGGGCCCGCTGCTCCGGATCGTCCAGCAGCAGCGCGATGAGCCCCGCGAACTCGGCCTCGTCGTTGGCGCGCGCGTAGACGGCGGCGTCACCGGCGGAGACCCGCGCCTCGCGGAGGTCGAACGAGACGATGGGCCGGCCCATCACCATGTACTCCAGGACCTTGTTCATGGTGGACACGTCGTTGAGCGGATTGAGCGGGTCGGGGGAGAGGCACACGTCCGCGGTGGACAGGTAGCGCACCAGGTCGGCGTCCGGGACGCGCCCGGTGAACTCCACCTGCTCGGCGAGCCCGAGCCGCCGGGACAGCTCCACCATCGCGTCGAAGGTGTCGCCGGCGCCGACGAACACCGCGTGCCAGTCGGTCCGCCCGAGCTCGTCGCGCAGCTTCGCGAGGGCCCGCAGGGCGTAGTCGACGCCGTCCTGCGGACCCATGACGCCCAGGTAGCACAGCAGATGAGGCTTGCCGCGCTTCAGCTCCGGCTCGGGCGGTACCGGCTGGAACCGCTCGGTGTCGGGCGCGCTGCGCACCACGAAGACGTCCTGCGGACGCCGGCCGCCACGGCGCAGCGCGACGCCCCGGTAGCTCTCGTTCGTGGCGAGCACGACGTCCGCGGCCCGGTAGGTGAGCCGTTCCAGCGCGCACACACCGCGGTAGAGCAGGTCCTTGCCGCGGTCGAACCGGGACAGGTACAGCTCGGGCACCAGGTCGTGCTGGTCGAACACGAACCGCGCCCCGCGCCGCTTCAGCCACAGCGCCGGCAGGAACAGCAGGTCGGGCGGGTTGCAGGCGTGGACCACGTCGACCGGGCCGACCTTCCGGGCCAGCCGGACCGTGTGCCACAGCGCCGATCCGTACTCCCGCAGGTAGCCGGCCGGTCCTCCGGTGGCGGCGCGCAGCGGGTAGCGGTGGATGCGCACCCCGTCGATCTCCGCCTCCGGCTCCGTGTCCCGCTTGGTCCCCCGGGGGCAGATGACGTGCACCTCCCAGCCGGCGTCGCGCAGCGTCGTGCACTCCTGCCACACCCGCCGGTCGAACGGCACGGACAGGTTCTCCACCAGGATCAGCGCGCGCCGGGCCGGGCCGGCGCCGCCCGTCATGTCACCAGGCAAGGCCCACGTACCCCGGTTCGGCCCGGCGCGCCTCGGCGTCGGGGAGACGGACGAGGTCGACGAGCACCGGTCCGCCGCCCTGGGGCAGGGCCGACAGCACGGCCGGGTCCCTGGTGCCGACCAGGCACACCTCGGCGTGTTCCAGCACCTCGCCGACGGAGTCCGCGAGCAGCTGCGCGAGGTGCGGCAGCCGGTTCTCGATGTACTCGCGGTTCGCGCCGATCAGCCGGGACAGGTTCACGTTGGCGTCGTAGATCCGCAGGTCGTACCCCTTGCCGAAGAGCCTCTCCGCCAGCTCGACGAGCGGGCTCTCGCGCAGGTCGTCGGTGCCGGGTTTGAAGGAGAGCCCGAACATGCCTATGCGTCTCCTGCCGGTCCGCTCGACCAGGTCCACCGCGCGTTGCAGATGGTCGGAGTTGGAGGGCAGCACGTGCGCGAGGATGGGCACCGAGACGTCGGCCCGCCGCGCCGCGTGCACCAGGCTGCGCAGGTCCTTGGGCAGGCAGGAGCCGCCGAAGGCGAAGCCGGGCCGCAGGTAGGCGGGGCTGATGTTCAGCTTGCGGTCGGCCAGGAAGACGTCCATCACCTGGTGCGAGTCGACCCCGAGCGCCTGGCACACCGCGCCCAGTTCGTTCGCGAAGCCGATCTTGAGGCCGTGGAACGCGTTGTCCGCGTACTTGATCGCCTCGGCCGTCGGCACCGGCACCCGGAACACCTCTCCGGGCAGGCCGTCGTACAGCGCCGCCACCGTGTCGCCGCTCGCCGGGTCCAGCTCGCCGATGACGGTCTTGGGCGGGTCGAAGAAGTCCCGCACGCTCGTGCCCTCGCGCAGGAACTCCGGGTTGACCGCGACCCCGACGTCCACGCCGGCCGTACCGCCGACGTACTTCTCCAGGATGGGCACCAGCAGGTTCAGGCAGGTGCCCGGGAGCATGGTGCTGCGGAAGACGACGGTGTGCCGCCCGCCGCGTTCGGCCAGCGCCGCGCCGATCTGCTCGGTGACCCGCTCCAGGTACGTGGTGCACAGACTGCCGTTGGGCTCCGACGGCGTCCCCACGCAGACCAGCGACACCTCGCTGTTCACGACCGCCTCGCGGACGTCGCCGGTGGCGCGCAACGCCCCCGTCCGCACGACCTCGGCGGTGAGCTCGCCGATCCGCTCCTCGACCACCGGGGCCTTGCCGTCGTTGACCAGGTCGACCTTCACCTGGTTGACGTCCACCCCGATGACCTCGTGCCCCATGCTGGCCAGGCACGCGGCCGACACGCAGCCCACGTAGCCGAGCCCGAAAACGCTGACTCTCATGACCCGTTCCTCCCCCCAGGCAGGCCTGGTGGCCTGCGGTCCGCGCGTCCGGCCGGACGACGGCCCCCGCACATCAGTAGGCGCCCTGCCCGTAGAGCACCGCACGCAGCGTCTTCCACAAGATCACTGTGTCCAGGGCGAGCGACCAGTCCTCCACGTACCGCAGGTCCAGGCGGACCGCTTCCTCCCACGACAGGTCGCTGCGCCCGCTGATCTGCCACAGGCCGGTGAGTCCGGGCTTGACCAGCAGCCGACGCCGGATGTCCGGGTCGTACGCGGCGCACTCCTCCGGCAACGGAGGCCGCGGACCGACGAGCGACATCGATCCGGTGAGCACGTTGAACAGCTGCGGGAGCTCGTCGAGCGAGTACCGGCGCAGCACGGTTCCGACCCGGGTCACGCGTGGATCCCGGCGGAGCTTGAACAGCGGGCCGGCACCCTCGTTGCGGTGGGCCAGCTGGGCACGCGCCCCGTCGGCCCCGACGACCATGGTGCGGAACTTGTACATGGTGAACTCGCGGCCGTCCTTGCCGACCCTGCGCTGGCGGTAGAACGCCCCGCCCCGGCTGTCCGCCACCACGAGCAGCCCGACGAGCACCATCAGCGGCGCGAACAGCAGCAGCAGGAGCGCCGCGCCCATCCGGTCGACGACGCCCTTGACCGCCCGACGGCCCCCGGTGAAGGCCGGCATGCTGACCCTCAGCAGCGGGATGCCGAGCACCGCGTCGACGTGCAGCCGGGGACCGGCCACCTCCATCAGCACGGGTGCGACGACCATCTCGGCGTCGCTGCCCTCGAGGTTCCAGGCCAGCCGCTGCAGCCGGGCCGGTGACCAGTGCGGGTCCGGTGTGACCGCGACGACACGGTAGCCGTCGTGGTGGACGTGCTTGGCGACGTCCGCGAGCCGGCCGACTACCGGCACCCCGTCCAGTTCGTCACCGTCGAGACCGAGACCGTCCGTCGTGCACACGGCGTCCACGCGCCAGCCGAGGTGCGGGAACTTGCGGGTCCGGATGATCAGGTCGCGCGCGGTGGCCACGCTCCCGGCGGCGAGCACCGGTCGCAGGCACTGCCCCTCCTTGCGCTGCCTGTGCAGCCACAGGCGCAGCAGGTACCGCGCGGTCATGGTGACGAGCGCGATCGCGGGGACCGCGACGAAGATCCAGAGCTTGATGTTGCGGGAGGTGAGGGCTATCCCGCCGAGCGCGAGTACGACGGTCGCCGTGAACAGCGAGCGTCCGAGCCGCCGGAACTCCTCGGCTCCCTGGCCGAGTACGGCCGGAGCCCACGCCCGGCTCACCGCGAGCGCCCCGAGCACCAGCAGTTCGGTGCCGAAGGCGAGTATCCCCCACTTCTCATGCCAGTTGGCCGCGTCGCGGGCCCCGAAGAAGTTGCCGATAGCCGCCACCACGCAGGCCGTGGCCACGGTGTCGCTGATGATCACGATACGGCGGTACCGCTGCTCCCAGTCGGTTATGGACCGGCTGGCCGCCCCGTTCGCCAGACGCTCGCGCGCAGACGGAAACGGGCTGACAAGTCCCCCTTGCCGCACAGAACCCCCCCAGGTCCCAGTGGTTCGACGTGTTCGCCCAACACTGTTCGTCCCCCTCGGGAGGCCCCCGCCTCCCGCACTGTTCCTCCCCCGGGGGCCCCCACCCCCGCGCATGCCGTCCCGGACTACCAGAATTGATCATCAACACGTCCGGCACAGGGGACGCGACTACCGGCCTTCCATTGCGCCGGACTTAAAGATCATTAATTGGTTGCCAAGTGTCCGAACAGCTGAAGCACGGTCAATCTAGACCATCGGGGCCGATCTGAAGAGAGGATGTGTGGAATTTGTGCTCAGGCTTTTGGGGCTCGGTCCACCGCCCGGTGACCGCCCACGGGCGCCTTTGCGCCACCGCGCGCCCAGCGGCTCATCGAGCCCCGGGAGCGGCTTCCACGCGACGTGATCGTGTGGGTAGAGGTCCTCTGACCTGCGGCTTCTGTGGCCGGCCGAGGGAGGTGGGCGCCGCGCCGATCATGGCGCGGGCCGTCATGAATGCAGCCGGGCGCCCGTGCGGTGGGCGACCGGCGTGATCGAAACCAGCGCTGCGCGGTATGGCCGGTCTTCACTGGTTACCGCCCGACCCCGCCCATCACTTCAGGAACTGACGTTCATATATCCGCGCGTTTGTTCGCGCTGCGCGCTTCCCCTGATTCCTGGATCGCACACCCGGGTGCATTCCACGGAAGGGATTTCCACGCGGTACCGCCGGTGGCCCGCCGCGCCGAAGGGACGCGGCGGGACCCGGGTGTCGCTCAGCCTTCGGCCGGAAGCGCCGTACGGCCCTCGAAAGCCGCCAGGATGCGCTCCGCCGCCAGCGTGGCCGTCAACCGGCCCTCCCTGACCTGCTGTTCGAGGTCCGGTGCCGTCGCGCGGACCGCCGGGTCGGCGTGCAGGCGGCCGAGGAGTTCGTCGCGGACCATCGCCCAGGTCCAGCCGACCTGCTGGTCCCGGCGTTTGGCGGCCAGCCGGCCGGTGGAGTCGAGCAGGACGCGGTGCTGCTCCAGACGCTCCCAGACCGTGTCGAGACCGGCCGGCTCGCGGGCGCTGCAGTGCAGCACCGGCGGGGTCCAGAAGGCGTCCTTGCCGTGCATCAGGCGCAGCGCTCCCGCCAACTCCCGTGCCGCCGCCCGCGCGTCGCGCTCGTGCGGACCGTCCGCCTTGTTGACGGCGATCACGTCGGCCAGCTCCAGGACGCCCTTCTTGATGCCCTGCAACTGGTCACCGGTGCGGGCCAGCGTCAGCAGCAGGAAGGAGTCGACCATCTCGGCGACCGTCGTCTCGGACTGCCCGACGCCGACGGTCTCGACCAGGATCACGTCGTAGCCCGCCGCTTCCATCACCACCATCGACTCCCGGGTGGCCTTCGCGACCCCGCCCAGCGTGCCCGCGCTGGGGGAGGGACGGACGAAGGCCGCCGGGTCGACCGCCAGGCGCTCCATCCTGGTCTTGTCGCCCAGGATGGAGCCGCCCGTGCGGGTGGAGGACGGGTCGACGGCGAGGACCGCCACCCGGTGGCCCAGCGAGGTCAGCATCGTGCCGAACGCGTCGATGAACGTCGACTTGCCGACACCCGGCACCCCGCTGACGCCGATCCGGCGCGCCCGGCCGCTGTGCGGCAGCAGCTCGGTGAGCAACTGCTGCGCCAGCGCCCGGTGCTGGGGCCGGGTGGACTCGACGAGGGTGATGGCGCGGGCCACCAGGGCCCGCTTCCCGTCGAGCACGCCCTTCACATAGGTGTCCAGATCGATCGCGGCCATCGCGGCCCTACAGCTCGTGGCCGAGGTCGGCCGACAGGCGCTTGACCAGGTCGTGGGCGGCGTCCGGGATCACGGTCCCCGGCAGGAACACCTCCGCCGCGCCCATCTCCCGCAGGGCCGGCACGTCCTGCGGCGGGATCACCCCGCCGACCACGATCATGATGTCCTCGCGGCCCTCCTCGGCGAGCTTCTCGCGCAGCGCCGGGACGAGCGTGAGGTGACCGGCGGCCAGCGAGGAGACCCCGACCACGTGCACGTCCGCCTCGACGGCCTGCCGGGCGACCTCCTCCGGCGTCTGGAACAGCGGGCCGACGTCGACGTCGAAGCCGAGGTCGGCGAAGGCGGTCGCGATCACCTTCTGGCCGCGGTCGTGGCCGTCCTGGCCCATCTTGGCGACCAGGATGCGCGGCCGGCGCCCCTCGGCCTCCTCGAACGCGTCCACCAGCGCCCGGGTGCGGTCCACGGACGGGGACCGGCCTGCTTCGTTGCGGTACACGCCGGAGATCGTACGGATCTGGCTCGCGTGCCGCCCGTACACCTTCTCCAGGGCGTCGGAGATCTCGCCGACCGTCGCCTTCGCGCGGGCCGCGCGCACGGCCAGCTCCAGCAGGTTCTCCGTGCCGTCGGCCGCCCGGGTGAGCGCGTCCAGGGCGTCCTGGCAGGCCCGCTCGTCCCGCTCCGCCCGCAGCCGGCGCAGCTTCTCGATCTGCTGCGCCCGCACGGAGGAGTTGTCGACCTTGAGGACCTCGATCCGCTCGTCGCTGTCGACGCGGTACTTGTTGACGCCGATCACCGGCTGCCGCCCGGAGTCGATGCGGGCCTGGGTGCGGGCCGCCGCCTCCTCCACTCGCAGCTTGGGGATGCCCGCGTCGATGGCCTGCGCCATGCCGCCCGCCTGCTCGACCTCCTGGATGTGCGCCCACGCCTTGCGGGCGAGGTCGTACGTCAGCCGCTCCACGTAGGCGCTGCCGCCCCACGGGTCGATGACCCGGGTGGTGCCCGACTCCTGCTGGATGAGCAGCTGGGTGTTGCGGGCGATGCGCGCCGAGAAGTCGGTCGGCAGCGCCAGGGCCTCGTCGAGGGCGTTGGTGTGCAGCGACTGGGTGTGGCCCTGGGTCGCCGCCATCGCCTCCACGGCCGTGCGCGTGACGTTGTTGAAGACGTCCTGCGCGGTCAGCGACCAGCCCGAGGTCTGCGAATGGGTGCGCAGCGAGAGGGACTTGGCGTTCTTCGGGTCGAACTGCCGCACCAGCTTCGCCCACAGCAGCCGGGCCGCGCGCAGCTTGGCGATCTCCATGAAGAAGTTCATGCCGATCGCCCAGAAGAAGGACAGCCGGGGCGCGAACGCGTCGACGTCCAGGCCCGCCTCCCGCCCCGCGCGGATGTACTCCACCCCGTCCGCGAGCGTGTACGCCAGCTCCAGGTCGGCGGTCGCGCCGGCCTCCTGGATGTGGTAGCCGGAGATGGAGATGGAGTTGTAGCGGGGCATCCGCTGCGAGGTGTACGCGAAGATGTCGGAGATGATCCGCATCGACGGCTTCGGCGGGTAGATGTAGGTGTTGCGGACCATGAACTCCTTCAGAATGTCGTTCTGAATGGTCCCGGCCAGCTTCTCGGGCGGTACGCTCTGCTCCTCCGCCGCCACGATGTACAGCGCCAGCACCGGCAGCACGGCGCCGTTCATCGTCATCGACACCGTCATCCGGTCCAGCGGGATGCCGTCGAACAGCCGGCGCATGTCGTAGATCGAGTCGATGGCCACGCCCGCCATGCCGACGTCACCGGTCACGCGCGGGTGGTCACTGTCGTAGCCCCGGTGGGTGGGCAGGTCGAAGGCGACCGACAGGCCCTTCTGGCCGGCCGCCAGATTGCGCCGGTAGAACGCGTTGGACTCCTCGGCGGTGGAGAAGCCCGCGTACTGGCGGATCGTCCAGGGCTGGTTGACGTACATCGTCGGGTAGGGGCCGCGCAGGTACGGCGCGATGCCCGGGTAGGTGCCCAGGAAGTCCAGGCCCTCCAGGTCACGGCCGGTGTACAGCGGCTTGACCCCGATGCCCTCCGGGGTCTCCCACAGCGGCTGCGGGCCCCCGGTGGCCCGCTCCAGGGCCGCACGCCACTCGCCCTCGGTGGCGTCGGCGGCCGGGGTCCCCAGCTCGATGCCGGAGAAGTCGGGGATTCCCATCAGGACACTCCCATGCGGTCGAGGGTCGCGGACAGGACGTCCACGGCGTCACAGCCCGCGAAGACGTACGAGTCGATGCCGGCGTAGTCGCCCCGGCCCGCCAGGAAGACGTGCCGGGCACCGGCCGCGCGCAGCGCCCGCGCGGTCTCCTCGGCCTGTTCGGCGTAGAGCGCGTCGGTGGAGCACAGCACGGCCTCGGTGGCGCCGCTGTCCTCGAAGCGGCCCTCGGCGACCGGCTCGATGCCGCCGGCCTGGAAGAGGTTGGCGGCGAAGGTCGAGCGGGCGGTGTACTCGGCGGCGGAGCCGATCGTGGCGAGGAAGACGCGCGGCCGGGCGCCGGTCGCCGCCAGATGGGCGTCGGAGCGGGCGCGCAGCTCCTCGAACGCCTCGTCGCGGCGCACGCGCGGCAGCCCGCCGGACGGCGGCTCGGGCGCGGGCGCGCGCTCCACCGGCTTCTCCGCCAGCAGCGGGAACTCGCTGACGCCGGTGATGGGTTCGCGCCGCTTGGCGAGCCGCTTGGAGCGCTCGGCCCAGGTCGTCGCCAGGTCGGTGCGCAGCCGGCCGGAGCGCAGGACGGCGGCCTGGCCGCCGTCGCGCTCGACCGACCGGAAGAACTGCCAGGCGGCCTCGGCGAGTTCGTCGGTCAGCCGCTCGACGTACCAGGAGCCCCCGGCCGGGTCGATGACCCGGGCCAGGTGGGACTCCTCGATCAGGATGGAGGAGGTGTTGCGGGCGATCCGGCGCGCGAACGCGTCCGGGAGGCCGAGCGCGTGGTCGAACGGCAGCACGGTCACGGAGTCCGCCCCGCCCACCCCCGCGGCGAGCGTCGCGACCGTCGTGCGGAGCATGTTCACCCAGGGGTCGCGGCGGGTCATCATCACCGGCGACGTCACCACGTGCTGCACCTGCGCGCCCGCGTCCGGTGCCCCGCACACCTCGGCGACCCGCGCCCACAGCCGGCGCGCGGCGCGCAGCTTGGCGATGGTCAGGAACTGGTCGGCGGTGGCCGCGTAACGGAACTCCAGCTGGGCGGCGGCCTGGTCGACGCCGAGCCCGGCCTCGGTCAGCTCCCGCAGGTAGGCCACGCCGGTGGCGAGCGAGGCGCCCAGCTCCTGCGCGGCCGAGCCGCCCGCCTCGTGGTACGGCAGCGCGTCCACGGTCAGCGCGCGCAGGCCCGGGTACCGCTCGGCGCAGCGGACGGCCAGGGCGGCGAAGGGGGCGAAGTCCAGTGCGGTGCCGGTACGGGCCTCGTACCCGAGCGGGTCGCCGCCCAGGTTGCCGCGGGCGGCCTCGGGGTCGACGCCCTTGTCGTCGTACAGCCGCAGCAGCGCCTCGGCGGCGGCCTCGGTGTCGCGGCCCGCGTCCAGGGCGACCGCCGCCAGATCGAGGTAGACGCCGTCGAGGGCGCGGCCCAGCGCGGAGACCGGGATGCCGCCCTCGCCCAGCACCAGCCACAGGGAGGTGCCGCCGTTCTCCAGGTCGGCGAGCACGGCGTCGGCCGTGCCGTCGGCGAGTGCCGTGTGCCGCTGCCGTACGTCCCAGCCGCTCGTGCTGGTGCCCTGCGCGCGGCTGCCCCGCACGAAGGGGGCGAAGCCCGGCAGGCCGGGGTCGGGCGCGCTGTCGCGCGCGGTGTACAGGGGCCGGGTGCGCAGCCCGTCCTCCAGCGTCGTGGACAGGGCGTCCTCGGCTGCCGCGCCGGTCAGTTCCTTGCCGGACTTGCGCAGGACGCCCTCGACCAGGCGTTGCCACTGCTCATGTGTCGCGTCAGGGAACTCGGCGGCCAGTGAGAGCCCGTCGTCAGGCAGGACCGTCATGGCTCGGATGCTAGGGCAGGCTGTCGGAGCAAGGGCGGAGCACGGGCTGTGAGGTTTCTCTTCTTGCGGTGGTGACGTGTGTCTCTCCGTGCCCGGCGGCTCAGCGGGTCCCGGTCTCCAGATCCGGGACGAGGGCGCACACGGCCGCCCGCTGCTCGGGGCCCATGGAGTCGGCGAGGGCCTGGCGGACGGTGCCGGCGAGCAGGGCGGAGGTCTCGCGCAGCAGGTCGCGGGCCTTGTCGGTGAGGGCGACCTGCACGCCCCGCTTGTCGCCGCACACGGACGTGCGGCTGACGAGACCGGCCCGCTGGAGGCAGGCGATCTGGTAGGTGAGGCGGGTCTTGGGGCGGCCGAGGAGATCGGCGACCTGCGTCATCCGCAGTCCGGTGCGCGGCTGCTCCGCCAGCAGGCACAGGATCAGGAACTCGTCGTGGGAGACGTCGAGGGTCTCCTTCACGGCCGACCGCAGCCGCTGCTCCACGGCGCCGGTCGCGGCCAGCAGGACCATCCAGGCGCGCAGTTCGCCCGGGAGCAGCCCGTCGCCGTGCGCGAGGGGGCAGGAGGGCTGGTCGGCGGTGTGCGCGTCGGAGGCGGACATGGGTCGAGTCTACCTGTTGTCCAAATTTGTACGAGAACACCCGGCGCTGGTTGTTCAAATTTGGATGAGGGGCTAGCGTGAGATCCAGTCATCCAAATTTGAATCACCTTTGAGCCTCTGGAGTACGACATGACCGTCGCCGTGGAGACCGGCCTGTGGCAGCTCGACCCGACCGCGTCCACCGTGGGCCTGCGGCACAAGACCCTGTGGGGCCTGGTCACCGTCAAGGGCGCCTTCACCGGCGTCGGCGGCACCGGCGAGGTGCGGCCCGACGGCTCGGCCACCGGCACCGTGACCCTGGACGCGGCCTCCCTCGACACGAAGAGCGCCAAGCGGGACGCGCACCTGCGGTCGGCCGACTTCTTCGACGCCGAGCGTCACCCGGAGATCACCTTCGCCGTGCGCGGCGCGGACCGGCTCGAAGGCGACACGGTCCGGGTCACCGGACAGCTCACCGTCCGGGGCGTCAGCCGGCCCCTGTCCCTCACGGCCCGCCTGACCGGCGTGAGCGCCGACGCGCTGACCCTGGAGACGGAGTTCGGCGTGGACCGCGAGCAGTTCGGCATGGGCTGGAACCAGCTCGGCATGATGCGCGGCCTGACCACGGTCACGGCCGCGCTCCGCTTCACCCGCGCCGCGGACTGAGGCCCAGCGCCGCCCGGGGCACGTCCTGGGTGGACAGCGTCTGCGGGTCCGCCGTGAAGGCGCGCAGCCGGTAGCGGGTACCGGGCTTCACCGGCGCCGGGACATCACCGGACGGCGCCCACAGTACGACGGTCGCCGTGCGGTGCGCGGGAATCGTCGCCGGGCCGCGCATCAGCGACCAGTAACGGCCCATCCCCTGGCCGGCGCTGAGCATGTAGTGCGGGGTGAGCGCGGTGCCGCCCGTGTTGGTGACCCGCAGGGTCAGCCGGGACAGGGTCCGTGCCGGGGTCCGCCGGGCCGCCGTGACGTCCATCCGCAGCGGCGGCGTCCCCGTCACCGCCAGGGCCGCGCTCACCAGCGCGGGAGTGATCAGCGCGGTGGCGGCCACGGCCAGTGCCGCCCGGCGGCGCGGACCGGTGAACGGGCGGGGCCGCGGCTGCCAGGCGTGGGCGAACTCCGGCAGGGGCGCGGTCACCGCCGCCGCCAGCCACAGCGGGGTCATCATCAGGTAGTAGCCGTCCTGGGACCGGGTCGCCAGGTAGAACGCGCACCAGGGCAGCACGGTCGCGGCCGGCCCGAGCCGCCGGACGAACAGCGCGAACACCGCCAGCAGGGCGGCGGCGAGCAGCACGCTCGCCCGGCCGTACCAGTCGAGGCGGTCGCTGCCGTGGGTGAAGTACAGCGAGACGTCCACCAGCCCCTGGCCGTGCAGCACCGCGCCCTGGGTCAGCGGCAGGGCGATGCCCCGCAGCCACCGGCCGGGCTCGCTCACGACGAAGTACACGTTGATCAGCAGCCAGGTGAGCACCGCGGTCCCCGCGATCCGCAGCACCACCCGCGCCGCCGCCTGGCCGCCCAGCTCCCCGCGCCGCACGGCGTAGATCCCGGCCAGCAGGAACGGCGCGACGAACCACGGAAGTTGCTGGGCGGCGCACGCGGCGCCCAGACACGCGGCACGCGCGAGCCCGGCCGCGCCCAGCCGGCCGCGCGCGCCGAGCCGGGGCCAGCGCACCACCACCGGCAGCAGCAGGACCAGGCCGATGATCGCCGGGTAGCCCTGGCGGGCGTACATCGGCAGGAAGCCGAAGCCGAGGCAGACCATCGTCGCCGCCGAGCGCCAGGGCACCGGGAGCAGCCGCCACAGCACCACCGCGCCCACGACCAGCGCGACCGTCGCCGCCGCCGTCGCCGGGGCGCCGCGGTGCCCCAGCCACAGCAGCGGCGCGGTGAGCAGCGGGGCCAGCGGGGGGTAGCCGTAGGTGAAGTCGTATCCGCCGCCCATGGTCGGCGTCAGCGCGACGCCCTCGGCGTGGAACAGCCAGGGCCAGGGCTGGTCGTACACCGGGCGCCCGGCGACGAGTTCCCGCGCGGCCTGGGTGGTGAGGACCGCCTCGTCACCGCCGCCGTGGTTCAGGGCCCAGGCGCACAGGGCGAGGGTGACCGCCGTCGCCAGCACCACCAGGTCCAGACGGGCCAGCGAGCGCGTCCGGCGGACGGTGAGGGCGAGCACGCCGGTCACCAGGATCGAGGCGTAGCAGACCGAGACGACCCCCGCGAGGACCAGCTGGTGCGTCGCCGCCTGGGTCCACACCGAGCGCGTGCCGATGAACAGGCTCACGTCGGCGAGGAGCGTCAGTACGCGGTGCCACTGCGCGGGGCCGTCCGGCACCGCGGCGCGGGCCCCCGGATCGGCGGACACCACCGACGATGTCCGCCGTCCGGGTGTCACCTGCTGTGTCTCTGCCAAGTGCACGGCACGCGACGCTAGCGGGGAGGAGTGAGCGGTGCGCGCGGACCGATGAAGAGTCGGGTATGAGCCCGGTAAGAAACGGGCGTATCCGTACATCTGACGCAGGGTGTGACGCGCGAGATACGGCCGGCCCGGTCGCGCACCGTGTCGTTGTTGGGCCGAACGGGTGACTTGGCGTAAGAATTGGCTGGTGCAGGCAACAAGTGCGAGTCAGGTCAGGGGGAGCCGGTGAGCCGTTACGACGTCACCGATGAACAGTGGGAAGGGCTCGCCCAGGTCGTGCCGCTGCGGGGCCGGGACGCCTGGCCGTCCGCGGTGGACCACCGCTCGCTGCCCGACGCCGAGACCGAGACCCGGCGCCGGTTCGTGGTCCTGCGTGTCAACGTCTTCGCGGACGCCCGGGAAGTCGCCGAGACCCTGATGGCCGGGGCGCCGGTGCTGCTCGACCTGTCCGGCGCGGAGGGCGACGTCGCCAAGCGCGTCCTCGACTTCAGCACGGGCGTCGTCTTCGGCCTGGGCAGCGGCATGCACCGCGTGGACCGCAACGTCTTCCTCCTCACCCCGCCCGGGACGGAGGTCAGCGGACTCATGGAAGGCGCGGCGATCTCGGGCGGCTGACCCCGCGCCGCGCCCTGCCGGGGGGTGCGGGAGCACGGGCGGTGCTGCGGGAGCGCGGGAGGTGTTGCTGGAGTTCCGGCCGTGCTGCGGGTGGGCGGGCCGTGTTGCGGGAGCGCAGCGCGCCGCGCGAGGACGCGTGGCTGGAGTCCCGGTCGTGAAGGCGGAACCGCACTCGTGACGCTGGACCCCACCCGTGCCGCTGGAGCCCGGCAGGGCGTGATGCGGCTCAGCCGTGCGCGTTACGGCACCTTTGCTACGCGATGCGGGCATGACGCGGCGCCAGGCGGTTCCGGCCGCGCATGATGCCGAACGGCGGGGCGCGAGGCGGTCCGGCGGTGCGTGACATGGCCCCCGTGGTGCGGACGCGGCTCCGGCGGTGCGGGATACGGGCGCGGCCATGCGCGACGCGGCTCGGCTCGTGTGAGGTGCGGTCCCGGCTGTGCGTGACATGACCCCGGCGGTGCGTGACACGGCTCCAGCGGCGCCCTACGGGCACGGCGGGCGCGATACGGGCACGGCGCTGCGCCGTGCGCGGCCGTACCCGGTGCGGAGTGGCGCCCGCGACCGCCCCCCTGGGGTGGCCGCGGGGCCGCGGGACGCGTGTTCTCAGTGCCGTGCGGCGCCCGCCGCGGGGTTCGGGGTGCGGGCGGTGAACACCCACACGCCGTGCGACTGCGTCGCGCCCATGACGCGTCCCTTGGTCAGCAGCCAGGGGCTGTCCTTCTGGAACGGGGCGAAGTTGTCGTTGGAGACGATGATGCCGCCCACTTCCTCGGCGATGCTGATGACCAACGCGTCACCCCGGCCCTCCGTGCCGGCCGGCGGCTGGACCACCTGGTGCTCCGCGACCGCTTGCTCCACCAGCGGCCGTTCCTCCACGCTGACCTGGTGCCGCAGGGAGGCGTCCACGACCACGTGGATGTCGCGCTGCGGATGCTTGAACCGGAGCGCGGTCACCGCCGCCTGAAGCGCCGCGAAGCTCGGCCGGCCGCCCTGCGCGCGCGGCGGCCTGCCGTTCCAGGCGAGGTTGGAGCCGTCCACGACCAGCGGCTCGGTGGATTCGCCGGGCTGCCGCGGCCTGCCCTGCGGGGTCTGCGGATGCGTGGGCTTCGGCACCGGCCGGGAAGCGGGGGACAGGGCCAGCAGCCGTTCGAGCTCCTTGGTCACCTCAGGCTCCACCGCGCCGTCGCCGAACACCTCGACCTCACCGTTGAGCACGACCTCGCCGGTGCGCTGAAGGGTCGCCTTGACCGACAGCAGTCCCTCCTTGCTGTAGGTGAACTCCAGGTCGAAGACGCCCTCGCTGCGGTCACGGCAGGGCTCCGGGTACGTCAGCCGCAGCTCGGTCAGCTTGACGTTGTCCGGGTGCTCGACCGGCCGGTCCGGCGCCCCTTCCCAGACCTCGACCGTCAGCTTGGTGACGTTGTCCTTGTTGGGCTCGTACGACTTCACGCGCTGCTGGGGCAGCCTGAGGTTGCGCGGGATCAGGGTGCTGAACCGCCTGTTGCCGTCGCTCCCGGTCGTGACCGTGCCGAGCGCGTGCGTGTTGACGACCCGGATGACGCTGCTCAGCTCCCCGGCCATGGCGGCGGCGCAGATGGCGGCGCCCTCGGCCACCGCCGTCATCGGGTCGAACGCCTCGACGGACACCGGATCACGGTCGAGGGCCTCGGCGACCGCGGCGCGTACCGCCGGGATCTGGCTGCTGCCGCCGATCATCAGCACGGCGGTCAGGTCCTCCGGATCGAGCTGCGCCTGGGCCAGACACTCCTCGACGGGCTCCAGCGCCCGGGTGATCAGGTCCTGGATCTCGTACGAGAACTCGTCCTGGCCGATCTCCACCGACGCCCCGTCCGGGGTCAGCACGCTGACCGACTCCTGCTGGGACAGCAGAATCTTGCTGCGTTCGATGTCGAGCCGGAACTGCCGTTTCTCCGACTCCGTCCACGCCCGCCGCGCGGGGGACCGCTCCAGGACCATGCGGCGCAGCCGTTCGTCGATCTCCAGACCGCCGAGCCGGTTGACACCGCGGCTGGCCTTCTCGTCGAAGAAGCCGTCGTCGTGCAGCAGGAGGGTGGCGTCCATGGTGCCGCCGCCCCAGTCGAAGACCAGGAACTCGCCCTCCTCCTCCAGGTAGTGGGCGTAGGCGATGGCCGCGGCGGTCGGCTCGTTCAGCAGGGCGCGCACCCTGATGCCCGCCGCACGGGCGGCTTCCCGGGTACGGAACCGGGCCGCGCCGGTGGCGTTGGCCGGCACGGTGATGACCGCCTCGTCGATGTCCGTGGCCGCCTCGTCCTGAGCGGCCACGGCCATCGAGCGGAACACCGCGGCCGCGGCGGTGGTGGCGGCGAACCGTTCGCCCCCGATGGTGACGAGCGGTTCCTCGCGCAGCATCCGCTTGCACGCCTCCACGGCGCGCTCGGAGCGCAGCTTGGCCTCCCAGCCGAACAGCGTGCCGGCGCGCAGCGAACTGGTGCCGACCACGGACGGGTACAGGCGCTCGAAGCCCGGACGGCGCCAGGTGGCGTCCAGTCCGTGGCCGCCGATCTCCAGCACCTCGGCGAACTCGCCACCGGTCCACTGCGCGGCCACCGAGTTCGTGGTGCCGAAGTCGATACCGGTGGCCGTCATGCGTCTTCTCCCGTGGTGTGCTGTGCGGCGTCCGCCGCGATCCGCCGGAGCTGACCGGCGAGGATGACCTTGCCCGTCAGCTCGTCGACGTAGGCGGGGCGGAGCAGTTCGAAGGCGTCGCCCGCCCCCTCCGTGACGACGAACGCCTCCGCCTGCTCCGGTGTGTCCAGCCGCCGGATCCCGAGGGCCTTGAGGTGGTCCGCCATCGCGGCGCGGACGGCCGGGCCGCCGTGGTCCGGCTGGGTCCACAGCAGGGCGTCCATCTCGGCCACGCGTCCGGTGAAGGCCGCGCGGGTGCGGAACTCGTCCAGCACCGCCTTGCGCACGGCGGCCGTGAGCGCGCTCGGCGCGGGCGCGTCGCCCGCCCCGGACTCCGCCAGAGCGGCGGGGACGCGTTCGACGATGCCCTTGATCAGCGTGGGCGCGTCCACCGGGACCCGGGCGGGAGCCGGCGCCGGGGTCTCGGCGGGCGCGGGCGGTCCGGCGGACTCGACGGGTGCCCCGGCGGGGTCCGGGCGTTTCGCCGCCGCGGCCGGTGCCGGCCGGGCGGTGGCCGCGCGGCCGGCCTGGCGGATGCGCAGACCGGTCGGCTTGGGGCCCTTGGCGCGCCCCTCCGTCCCGGGCTGCACACCGCCGCACGCCGGGCAGATGCGCCCTGGGCGGTCGGCCTTGTCGACCCTCTTCCTGGCGGCGGCCTTCCTCGGCGCGGCCTTCTGGTCGGCTGACCGGCCCCGGGAGCCGGTCGATCGAGAGGGGTTGTTGCTGGGGGACATCGCGGACGGTTACCTCGCAGAGAGGGTGTGGAGCAGGGCGGGGAGAGGCGGCCGGGCGGTGATCAGGCCCGTCGGTCGTGGCGGTCGAGACGCGGTGGCGTGCTGCGCAGGTCCTCCAGGAGTTCCACGGCGGCGCGCGCCCGGATCCGCTCCAGCTCCGCGCCGCTGACCGCGGGCGTGCGCCGGGGCAGCGGCGCCGGCGGCGGTACGAGCGTGACGGGAACCGAGTCCGGCATCAGATAGCGGTCGGGCTCCAGCGGGATGCGGAAGAAGACCGACAGACCGGCGTCGGTGCCCTGCGCGGCGCGGATGCGTTCCTCCGCGTCGTTGATGCGCGCCTGTTCGGCGTGGTCGCCCTCGGCCTCGCGGAACAGCTCCCGGCAGTGCTTCTCCCACCGGAACGAGCCGTGGTCCAGACCGAGTTCGATGAAGGGGTTGGTGACCCGGTCGCGGCTGTTCCTCGGCGTGGCCCGCCAGCGGCGCACCAGCGCCAGATTGGCCTGCGCCTGCTCGCCCAGACCGGTGGCGGCCTCCGCGAGCGCCTCGGCCTGAGCGAGGTCGCCCTCGACCGCGGCGACGTACGCCCTGATGACGAGGGCCTCCTGACGCAGTCCGGTGCCGGCCTTCCTGCCGGTGCCGCCCTTCTCGAACCGTGCCGCCTGCTGCCCGGCCTCCTCCAGCCGGCCCGCCTTCAGCAGGTCGTACGCGCGGTTCAGCGCCACCAGCGCGTGGAACGGGCTCAGTTGGGGGCTGACGCTCTCCCGCGGCTGCCACAGACTGGCCATCAGCAGCCACAGTCCCGCGTCGGCGACCGTCTCGCGCGGCCATTCCCCGTTGATCGCCCCGGACCTGAGGTCGCGGAGCTGGATCTGCTGGGTGCGGGGCAGCAGGGCGTCGAGTTCGTCGATTCGCGTGACGTCCCCGTCGGCGACGACGTCGTACAGCAGGTCCCACAGATCGGCGGGGTCCAGCCGCTCCAGGGGCGCACCGTTCAGGAACGCCTCGCGCCGCAGGTGGCCGGTCCATTCCAGGGCGGCCGCGTCCTGCGGAGCGATCGTGTCCGGCACGAGGCGTGCGCGCAGGTAGAGCGCCTCGTCCGGGTCCCGGTCCGCCCACGGCCTGTCCTCGGGCAGCAGACCGCCGTGGTCCACCAGGTCGTCCAGGACCGGCAGCGGCGCCCAGGGCAGGATGCCGGGCAGATGGCGGGTGGGCACGGGAACGGCGCCGCGGGTGGCGGCGGCGGCGAAGAGGGAGAAGGCCGGGCCCCCGGATACGCCGCGCGCCCGGCCGCTGACGAGCAGCAGGCTCGGCGCGCTGGAGCAGATCACCCGGCAGCGCTCCGCCCCGGCATCGGTCAGCCAGGGTACGTCCGCTTCCCACAGGACCCGTACGTGCGCCAGCACCTCTTCGGGAGCCGCGTGTTCCAGGGCCCTGCGCACCGCCGGGAGGAGCGCCTCGCGGTCCGGCGCGCCGGCGGCCGCGGCCCGCAGGACGGCACGCGGTTCCTCGGGCAGACCCGGTACGGCGGAGAGTTCGTCCAGGACGCCGTGCACGGCCGGGACGGCGTCCCCGGTCACGCCCAGCCAGGCCCACTTGCGGCGCAGGAAGCCGCTGACCGCCGTGCGGTCGCGGGACTCGCGCCGCTCGCGGTCGCGGGCCAGCCGCTCCTTCTCCGCGGCGATCGCCGCACGTCTGCGCGCCGCGGGATCGCCCGTCTCGAACTCCTCGTACACCCCGGCAGAGTAACGGTGGGCACCGACAACGACCACAAGAGCGTCATCTTTTGCAAAATTCCTGGTCCGCGCCGGATGTCCGCCGCGTCAGGTCCCCCGATCGTAGGAACGTCCCCGCAGTGAAACGGTTCGGCGTACGGGCGGAGCCGTACCGTCCGCATATGGCCGTGCCCTCCGTGTCCGCTGAGCCGCCGGCGGCCGACGCCGCCGTCCCCGCGCACTCCCGTCCGTCCCCGGACATCCGGTCCCGGATCACCGAACTGCGGCTGTCGGCCTTCGCCGGGCACCGGCGGGCCGGGTTCCCGCTCGGCCCGGTCACCGTGTTCGCGGGGCCCAGCGGGACCGGCAAGACCACCGCGCTCGCCGCGTACGAGGCGCTGGCACGGCTCGGCGGCGGCGCCCCGCTCGCCGAGGCGTTCCCGGACCCGGCCGCCTGCGTGCCGGAACGGGCCCGCCCCGACGCCGGAGGGCGGCGGGGATTCCGGATCGGCTGCACCGCCGACGGCGCCGAGGGCCCGGTCCGGCTCGACCTCGCCGTGCAGGCCGAACCGTACCCGCGGATCGTGGGGGAGCGGCTGACCGCGCGCGGGGTCGTCCTGCTGGAGACCGCCCTGCGCGACCCCGGACGCCGGACCGTCCAGGCCGCCTGGCACACCGCCGGCTCCGCCCCGGTCACCCGCGCCCCGCTCCCCGACGACCGCCTGGGCACCGCCCTGCTGCCGCTGCGCGTGGCCGGCAAGACGGACGGCCAGCGCCATGTGCTCGCCGCGGCCGAGCAGATGGTCGTCGCCCTGCGCTCCGTCTTCCCCTGCGACCCGCGCCCCGAGCACATGCGTGCCCCCGTCCCGACCGGCTCGGGCCGGCTGCTGCGCGGCTGCGGCAACCTCGCCGACGTACTGTGGCGCACGCGCGCGGAGTGCGGCCGGCGGCACGGCCTGCTGGTCGAGGCGCTGCGCGGGGGCTGCGCCGGGCGGGTGGCCGACCTGGTCGCCGAGCCGCTGGCCGACGGCACGGTACGGGCGCTGATCGACCGCGGTGACGGCTTCCGCAGCGAACTCGCCCGGCTGGGCGACGGCGAGCTGCGCTACCTCGCGCTGACGCTGGTGCTGCTGACCGGGCCGGGCGTGCTCGACGTGGACACCCCCGGCGAGGTGCCCGACGCGCTGCGGACCCTCACCGTCCTCGCCGACGGTTTCGACCGCGGCCTGGATCCGCGGCAGCGCCGGGAGGTGCTGCGGACGGCCGCGCGGATGGGCGAGCGGGGGCACATCCGCTGTGTGGCCGCGGTGAGCGACGCGTCATGGGCCACCGGGACCCCGGGTGTCACGGTGGTACACCTGAACCCGTGACCGAACACCCCGATCCCGGCCTGGCCCGACTCCAGCGCCGACTGGCCGAGTTCGCCGCCGCGCGGAACTGGCAGCCCTACCACACGCCCAAGAACCTCGTCGCCGCCCTCTCGGTGGAGGCCTCCGAACTGGTCGAGATCTTCCAGTGGCTGACCCCCGAGGAGTCGGCCCGGGTGATGGACGACCCCCGGACGGCCCACCGCGTCACGGACGAGGTCGCCGACGTCCTGGCCTATCTGCTCCAGCTCTGCGAGGTCCTCGGCGTCGATCCGCTCGCCGCGCTGGCCGCGAAGATCGACCGCAACGAAGGCCGGTTCCCGCTTCCCGGTGCCGGGCACGGCGGCCTGGACGGCGGCCTGGACGGCGGCCTGGACGACGATCCGGACGGGGAAGAGGGTCGGAGCCGAGGCCGGGACCAACAATCGGAGTCCTGAACTCCGACATTACTCTCCGCAGTCAAACTGCCGGTCGAATCCGAATTGTTGTCCACAGATTTCGGTCTTCCTCTGGCTTTTCGCCCTACCGTCCCTCACGCTGGGTAGTGAACAAGGGAGTTCGGCTGGCCGTGTGAGGCGGCGCGGCGGAGGGACGGGGGCACCGTATGGATGCGGTACGGCTCATTCTCACGAGCAGGCGGGCCCTGGCGGGCGGCGCCGACACGGCGGAGATGATGGCGGAGGTCTGGCAGGCACAGGCCCTGGCGCAGGCGATCGGGAGCCGCCTCGCGGTCTCCGGCCCGCCGGAACTGCGCGGCGAGGCACTGGGGCTGACGGAGCTGGCGGGCCGGGGCTGCGGAGTCCTGGACCCGCCCGAACTCGACCCCGGCGACCTGCGCGCCGCCCAGCTCACCCGGCTGGACGACGCCCGCGAGACCCTGCTCTGCCTCGGCGGCCTGCTCGGCGAGGTCGGCATGGCCCTGGTCGGCATGGCCAGCGCCGCGGCCGACGAGACGACGTACTGGCAGTGCATGGAGGCGATCGACGCCGCCGACGAGTCGCGTGACCGCGTCCTGGAGATGCTGCGCAAGCTGGCGGCCCGGGAGGAGATGCTGCCGGGCGGCATCCAGGACAGCCCGTCGGGCGTCTGACCGGCGGCCCTGCCGCGTGGTCACCGCGCGCGTCGCCGAGCCGTCCGCCTCATCGCGCCTCGTCGGCCGCGCCCGGCGCCGGCGCCCCGGCCTGGAGGTCCGCCAGGGCCGACAGGTCCGCGTTCAGTGCCGCCATCAGCTCCTCCATCTGCTCCAGCAACCCCTTCGGCCGGCCGGCGGGGCCCTCCGGCCGGGGGACGGACTCTTCGGACATGACGGCCTCCTCGGCCCCCGGCCCGCCGGGGCCGGCGCGGTGACGCGCGACGGAGGACACGGTCCGGCGCGGGGCGCCGGACGGTCCGGCTCCGACGGCCCAACGATCACCGCCGGAGCCGGTCACCGGCCCGCGACGGGACCCGCGCGCGGGACGGAGGAACGTCACCCGACCGGGGACCGCCGTGCCGGACGGTACCGGCGCGGTTGACGCGGACGGCGCCGTGCAGGATAGATGTATGGACCTTCGAATCTTCACCGAGCCCCAGCAGGGGGCCACCTACGACACCCTGCTCACCGTGGCCAAGGTCACCGAGGACCTGGGCTTCGACGCCTTCTTCCGTTCCGACCACTACCTCCGCATGGGCAGTGTGGACGGCCTGCCCGGCCCGACGGACGCCTGGATCACCCTGGCCGGCCTCGCCCGCGAGACCAAGCGCATCCGTCTCGGCACGCTGATGACCGCCGGCACCTTCCGACTGCCCGGCGTCCTCGCCATCCAGGTCGCCCAGGTCGACCAGATGTCCGGCGGCCGGGTCGAACTCGGCCTGGGGGCGGGCTGGTTCGAGGAGGAGCACAAGGCGTACGGCATCCCCTTCCCGAAGGAGAAGTTCGCGCGGCTGGAGGAGCAGCTCGCGATCGTCACCGGGCTGTGGGCCACCGAGGCCGGCAAGACCTTCGACTTCCACGGCACGTTCTACGACCTCACCGACTCGCCGGCGCTGCCCAAGCCCGCCCAGAAGAAGGTCCCCGTGCTGATCGGCGGCCACGGCGCGACCCGGACCCCGCGGCTCGCCGCCCGGTACGCCGACGAGTTCAACATCCCGTTCGCCTCGATCGAGGACAGCGAGCGGCAGTTCGGCCGGGTGCGGGCCGCGGCGGCGGAGGCGGGCCGCGACGCGGACGACCTGACGTACTCCAACGCGCTCGTCGTCTGCGTCGGCAGGGACGACCAGGAGGTGGCCCGGCGCGCCGCCGCGATCGGCCGTGAGGTGGACGAGCTGAAGGCCAACGGGCTGGCCGGTTCCCCGGCGGAGGTCGTCGACAAGATCGGCCGGTACGCCGAGATCGGTTCCCGGCGGATCTACCTCCAGGTGCTGGACCTCGGCGATCTGGACCACCTGGAGCTGATCTCCGGCCAGGTCCAGTCCCAGCTGTCGTAGCCCCCCGGCGACCCGGCCCCGGCCCACCGGGGCGGGCGGTGCCGATGGGCGGGTCAGGGCGGGGGCCCCGCCGTGCCCCTGACCGACCGGAGGGCCAGGTGGCGGGCGTGGGCGCCGGCCGCGCCGGGACTGCCGGGGCTGCCCGCGCGGCCCGGCCGACCGGCCCGACGCGGGTGCCGGGGGGACCCGTGGATCCCCCCGGGCCGGCTCAGCCCCCCTGGGTGAAGCCGTAGTCCAGGATCTTCGCCGCGTCCTTGAAACGCTGGTCCGCCGACGTGTCCGCGAGGATCGTGCCCACGACCGTCCTCGAACCACGGGTGGCCGCGAACACCAGGCAGAACTTCGCCTCCGGACCGGAGCCGGTCTTCACGCCGAACGCGCCCCGGTAGGAGGTGAGGAGCTTGTTCGAGTTGTTCCACGGCTGCATGGCGTGCGTTCCCCCGCCGGGCCGGTACGACCGCATGTCGTCGTAGACCTTGGTGCCGACGATGGGGCTTCTGTGCACACCATGTGCCGGAACTATGGCTTCCGTCACAGCGCACATGATCCCTGCCTGGTCATATGACCGCGTGCGTAAAATCCTCCCCCTCGCCCTCACCGGCCTGCTCGCCGTGTCGGCGTGCCAGTTCGCCGGCGGCGACGACCCCGGCGACGAGGCCCACCGCCTCAACACCATGGAGTCGTTCCCGCTGCACGCCTACGTACCGGACGCGACGTCCCGCGACGGCAAGGCCGTCGGCACGGCCCAGTGGATCCTCGCCAAGCGGTGCATGGTCCGGCTCGGGTTCACCGGTTTCAGGACACTCGACATCAGGACCGTCGAGTCGACCTACCCGGTCCGGCAGGGCACCTTCATGGGCGGAGGCAAGGTCGGGGACGACAGCCCGTACGGTGTGGACGACCCCGGCCGGGCGGCCGAGCACGGCTACCACAACGTGGTGCGGGACGAGTCCGCCGGCCAGCCCATGGAATGGCCCGCCGACCAGTACGCGGCCCTCACCGGCACGTTCGAGTCCCGCGACAGCCACCGGGCGCACGGCCACCCCATCCCCGCGAAGGGATGCATGGGCGAGGCCTTCCGCAGGATCTACGGCCCCGAGCCCAAGCCGGCGAAGATCGGCGGCGTGCGGCTCAGCGGCTACTACTCGCTCCCCGTGCAGTACTGGTACCAGGCGCACAAGCAGGCGCGGAAGGACCCCGCCTGGAAGAAAGCCGAGCGCGAGTGGTCCGCCTGCATGAAGGACAAGGGCTTCCACTACTCCGACCCGGACCAGGCGTCCACCGACTCCGACTGGTTCCGCGGTGACGAGCCGTCGGAGAAGGAGAAGAAGACCGCCACAGCGGACGCCCGCTGCAAGCTCGACACCGGCTTCATCCAGGCCGTGCACGCCGTCGAGAGCCGCGCGCAGAAGACCGCCATCGGCAAGAACGAGAAGGCGCTGGACGCACGGCTCGCCGACGACCGGCGGGCCATGGCGAAGGCGCGGAAGATCGTCGACGACGCGTCCTGAGCGGGCGGGCCCGGCCGCGGAGCCGGGCCCGCGGGCCACCGCCGCACGGAAAACCTGTGGTCGGCGAGGTCCCGGCCGGGGAGACTCGGCGGCGTTCCTGACGATCTCCACCACCGGCACGGCCGGGAACCCGGCCACCGACCTCGGGTACCTGCTGCACAAGCACCCCGACAAGGCGCAGGCGTTCTCCACGTCGTACGGCACGGCGCACGTCTTCTACCCCGAAGCCGACGCCGAACGCTGCACGGCCGCCCTGCTGCTGGAGACCGACACGCTCGCACTGCTCCGCCGGGGCAAGGGCAAGGGGCGCGGCGGCGCCCCCGACGCGGCCCTCGCGCAGTACGTCAACGACCGCCCCTACGCGGCCTCCTCGCTGCTCGCCGTCGCGCTGAGCAGCGTCTTCTCCAGCGCGCTGCGCGGTGTGTGCAACGCCCGCCCCGAGCGGGCGGCGGCCCCGCTGCCGCTGCGCGTCGAGGTCCCGGCGCTGCCCGCCCGCGGCGGAGCCGACCTCGTACGACGGCTCTTCGAGCCGCTCGGCTGGACGGTCACCGCCGATCCCGTGCCGCTCGACACCGCGTTCCCGGAGTGGGGCGACTCGCGGTACGTCCGGCTCGTGCTGGAGTCGCAGCGGCTGACCCTCGCCGCGGCACTGCGCCACCTGTACGTCCTGCTGCCGGTGCTGGACGACGCCAAGCACTACTGGGTCTCCGCCGACGAGGTCGACAAGCTGCTGCGTGCCGGTGAGGGCTGGCTCGCCGGCCACCCGGAGCAGCAGCTGATCACCAGCCGCTACCTGTCCCGCCGCTGGTCGCTGACCCGGCAGGCACGCGAGCGGCTGGAGCTGGTGCGGCTGGCCGAGGCCGACGACAGCGAGGTCGAGGACATCGACAACGCCGTCGCGGAGGAGACCGAGGCGGAGGAGAAGCCGGCCCCGCTCGCCGAGCAGCGCCGGGCGGCGATCCTCACCGCGCTGCACGCCTCCGGTGCCGCGCGCGTCCTCGACCTCGGCTGCGGGCAGGGGCAGTTGGTGCGGGCGCTGCTCAAGGACACCCGGTTCACCGAGATCGTCGGCGTGGACGTGTCCGTACGGGCCCTGACCATCGCGGCGCGGCGGATCGGGCTCGACCGGATGGGAGAGCGGCAGGCGGCCCGCGTCCGGCTCGTCCAGGGCTCCCTCGCCTACACCGACAACCGGCTCAAGGGGTACGACGCCGCCGTGCTCAGCGAGGTGATCGAGCACCTCGACCTGCCCCGGCTGCCCGCCCTGGAGTACTCCGTGTTCGGGCACGCGCGTCCCCGCACGGTCGTCGTGACCACCCCGAACGTCGAGTACAACGTCCGCTGGGAGAGCCTGCCCGCCGGGCACGCCCGGCACGGCGACCACCGCTTCGAGTGGACCCGCGAGGAGTTCCGCGCCTGGGCGGCGACGGTGGCCGGACGCCACGGCTACGACGTCGAGTTCGGTCCCGTCGGCCCGGAGGACCCCGAGGTCGGGCCGCCCACCCAGATGGCCGTGTTCCACCGCGACGACCGCGACGACACCGACAAGGAGGCGAAGGCCGCATGAACGGAACCCGCCGGCCAGGACGGGAGCTGCCCGTCACCGACCTGTCCCTCGTCGTCCTCGTCGGCGCCTCCGGCTCCGGCAAGTCCACGTTCGCCCGGCGGCACTTCAAGCCCACCGAGGTGATCTCCTCCGACTTCTGCCGCGGTCTGGTCGCCGACGACGAGAACGACCAGAGCGCCAGCCGGGACGCC
The DNA here is from genome assembly GCF_040704085.1 of Streptomyces sp. NPDC047841. Taxonomy (NCBI): domain Bacteria; kingdom Bacillati; phylum Actinomycetota; class Actinomycetes; order Kitasatosporales; family Streptomycetaceae; genus Streptomyces; species Streptomyces sp. NPDC047841. The sequence goes on along the minus strand of NZ_JBEYRP010000001.1, from coordinate 349,996 downwards.
TTCGACGTCCTGCACTACATCGGCGGCAAGCGGCTGGCCGCCGGCCGCCGCACCGTCGTCGACGCCACCAGCGTGCAGCAGGACGGCCGGCGCCAGCTGATCGAGCTGGCCAAGCGGTACGACGTGCTGCCCATCGCCATCGTGCTGGACGTGCCGGAAGAGGTGTGCGCCGCGCGCAACGCGGCCCGCACCGACCGCGCCGACATGCCCCGCCGGGTCATCCAGCGGCACATCCGCGAACTGCGCCGGTCACTGCGCCAGCTGGAGCGCGAGGGCTTCCGCAAGGTGCACGTCCTGCGCGGCACGGAGGAGGTGGAGAACGCCACCGTCGTCACCGAGAAGCGCTACAACGACCTCACCCACCTCACCGGCCCCTTCGACATCATCGGCGACGTCCACGGCTGCTCCGCCGAACTGGAGGCGCTGCTGGCCAGGCTGGGGTACGCGGACGGGGCGCACCCCGACGGCCGTACCGCCGTGTTCGTCGGCGACCTGGTCGACCGCGGCCCGGACAGCCCCGGTGTGCTGCGCCGGGTGATGTCCATGGTGAAGTCGGGCAACGCCCTGTGCGTCCCCGGCAACCACGAGAACAAGTACGGCCGCCACCTCAAGGGCCGCCGGGTCCAGCCCACCCACGGACTCGCCGAGACCATCGCGCAGATGGAGGGCGAGAGCGAGGAGTTCCGGGCCGAGGTACGGCAGTTCATCGACGGACTGGTCAGCCACTACGTCCTGGACGGCGGCCGGCTCGTGGTCTGCCACGCCGGCCTGCCGGAGAAGTACCACGGCCGCACCTCCGGACGGGTCCGCTCGCACGCCCTGTACGGGGAGACCACCGGCGAGACCGACGAGTTCGGGCTGCCGGTGCGCTACCCGTGGGCGGAGGACTACCGGGGCCGGGCCGCGGTGGTCTACGGCCACACACCCGTGCCCGAGGCCACCTGGCTCAACAACACCATCTGCCTGGACACCGGTGCCGTCTTCGGCGGCAAGCTGACCGCGCTGCGCTGGCCGGAGCGGGAACTGGTCGACGTACCGGCCGAGCGGGTCTGGTACGAGCCGGCGCGGCCGCTGCGCACCGAGGCGCCCGGCGGGCAGGACGGCCGGCCGCTGGACCTGGCGGACGTGCACGGCCGCCGGGCCGTGGAGACCCGGCACGCGGGCCGGGTGGCCGTCCGCGAGGAGAACGCGGCGGCGGCCCTGGAGGTCATGAGCCGCTTCGCGACCGACCCGCGCCTGCTGCCGTACCTGCCGCCGACCATGGCGCCGACGGCCACCTCACGGGCCGAGGCCCGCGACGGAGCCGCTGACGGACACTTCCTGGAGCACCCCCAGGAGGCCTTCGCGCAGTACGCGCGGGACGGCGTCGCGCGGGTGGTGTGCGAGGAGAAGCACATGGGCTCCCGCGCGGTGGCCCTGGTCTGCCGGGACGCGGAGACGGCGCGCAAGCGGTTCGGTGCGGACGGCCCCACGGGGTCGCTCTACACCCGTACCGGGCGGCCGTTCTTCGACGACGCGGAGGTGACCGAGGAGATCCTCGGGCGGCTGCGCTCGGCGATCGGGGACGCCGGTCTGTGGGACGAACTGGACACCGACTGGCTGCTGCTGGACGCCGAGCTGATGCCCTGGTCGCTGAAGGCCACGGGGCTGCTGCGCGGCCAGTACGCGGCCGTCGGCGCCGCGTCCGGCGCGGTGTTCCCGGGCGCGCTCGCCGCCCTGGAGGCCGCGGCGGCGCGCGGTGCCGACGTGGGCGCCCTGCTCACCCGGCAGCGCGAACGCGCCGCCGACGCACGGGCGTTCACCGCCGCCTACCGCCGCTACTGCTGGACCACCGAGGGCCTGGACGGGGTCCGGCTGGCCCCCTTCCAGCTCCTGGCCGTCCAGGGCCGCAGCCTCGCCGCGCTCCCGCACGACGAGCAACTGGCCCTGATCGACCGGATGGTGGAGCACGACGGCACCGGACTGCTGCAGACCACCCGGCGGCTGTACGTCGACACCGGCGACCCGGAGTCGGTCCGCGCGGGCGTCGACTGGTGGCTGGAGATGACCGGCCGGGGCGGCGAGGGCATGGTCGTCAAGCCGGTCGGCGCGCTGGTCCGCACCCCCGAGGGGCGGCTGGTGCAGCCCGGCCTCAAGTGCCGGGGCCGCGAGTACCTGCGGATCATCTACGGTCCCGAGTACACCCGGCCGGAGAACCTGGCCCGGCTGCGGCAGCGGTTCCTGAACCACAAGCGGTCCCTGGCGCTGCGCGAGTACGCCCTCGGCCTGGAGGCCCTGGACCGGCTCGCCGGCGGGGAGCCGCTGTGGCGGGTGCACGAGGCGGTGTTCGGGGTGCTGGCGCTGGAGTCGGAGCCGGTCGACCCGCGGCTGTAGGCACCGCCGGGCACACCGCCTCACGGCACCGGCGCACGCCTTCCCGACGCGCCGGTCACACGACGCCCTTGTGTCGCACACACCTCTGTCCATATGGTGGACAGCCGTGCGACGCAAGGGCGTTGGCGTGTCCTGGGGGGAGTGGCGAGCGTGGAGATCAAGAAGATCGTGGTCCGCGAGGACCAGCGGGGCACCACCCGCAGGCCGGCGATCCTGGAGAAGCGGCCGACCCGCTGAGCATGCGCGTCCACCTGGTCACGATGCCGTGGCACCCCCTCGACCTGCCCTCGCTGCAACTGGGTCTGCTCCAGCGGATCGTGCGGCGGTCCCGCCCCGGTGACGAGGTGAGCGAGTTCCACGCCTCGCTGCGCTGGGCGGAGTACCTGCTGGAGGGCTCCGGCGGCCGGCTCCGCCCGGGCGACTACGTCGCGGTCGGCAGCGACGCCGTCTTCCACGGCCTCGGCGACTGGGTCTTCTCCGGCGTCCTGTACGACGACCCCGGCTGGGGCGAGGCCCGGCTGAAGGAGTACGCGGCCGACCGGGACGTCCCCATCGGCACCGCGCTCGCGATGCGCCCGTACGCGGCCGGCTTCATCGACGCCTGCGCCGCCGAGATCCTGGCCGCCGGACCGGACGTGGTCGGGTTCACCAGCACCTTCATGCAGAACGTGCCGTCCCTCGCCCTCGCCCGCGAACTCAAGCGAAGACGCCCCGGGGTGACGGTCGTCCTCGGCGGCAGCAACTGCGACGGCCCGATGGGCCACGCCCTGCACCGCAACCACCCCTTCGTCGACCACGTGGTCCGCGGCGAGGCCGAGTACGCCCTTCCCGCGCTCCTGGACCACCTGGAAGCCCGGACCGCCCCGGCGGACGTCCCCGGACTGTGCTGGTGGGACGGCACGGTGTCCCGGGCCAACACGGAAACCCGGCGGACCGTGGCCCCGGCCGACATACCCTCGCCCGACTACGACCAGTGGCAGGCAGCCCTGGACGCCTCCCCGGTCCAGGAGCACATCCATCCGAAGCTCGTCGTGGAGGGCGCCCGTGGCTGCTGGTGGGGCGAGAAGCACCACTGCACCTTCTGCGGGCTGAACGGCACGGCCATGGCCTTCCGCGCCAAGCCGGGGGAGCGGCTGTGGACGGAGATCGACCGGCTGGTGCGCCGCCACCGCCTCCTCGACGTGGTCACCGTCGACAACATTATCGACATGGCGTACTTCCGCGACTTCCTGCCCCGCGTGGCCGGGAGCGGCTGGGACCTGCGGCTGCACTACGAGGTCAAGTCCAACCTCACCCCCGCCCAGCTCGGACTCCTCGGCGCCTCCGGCACCGTGCACATCCAGCCCGGCATCGAGAGCCTGGGCAGCCGCGTCCTGGGCCTCATGGACAAGGGGGTCACCGGCGCCCGCAACGTCCGCACCCTGCGCGAGTGCGAGAACCACGCCCTGACCTGCTCCTGGAACCTGCTGTACGGCTTCCCGGGCGAGAGGGCGGACGACTACACGCCCGTCATCGACCAGCTGCCCGCACTGGTCCACCTCCAGCCGCCGAGCGGCGCCCACCGCATCCAGCTGGAACGGTTCAGCCCGCACTTCACGGACCCCGGCCTCGGCTTCGGCGAGCGCCGCCCGGCCGCGATGTACCAGCACGTCTACGACCTGCCCGAGGACGAACTCGCCGACCTGGTCTACCTGTTCGACACCGAACCGGCGGGCATCGGCGGCCCGGTCGAACGGCGGCTGAAGGAGGCGGTGGCCGACTGGCGGGCCGGGCACGCGGACTCCCGGCTGCTGTTCGAGGAGGACGGCGCGGAGCTGCTGGTGCACGACCGCCGCTCCGGCCGCCCGCCCGCCACCCACCGCCTCACCGGCTGGCGGGCCGCGGCCCTGCGCCTGCTGGAGGACGGCCGGACCGTTCCCGCGCTGCACCGCCTGCTCACCGCCGACGGCCACGAGGTGCCGGGCCCGTCCCTGGACGCCTGGGTCGGCCACGCGTACTCCCTGGCCCTGCTGTTCCGCGACGGCACCACATACGTCTCCCTGCCGACCTGGCAAGAGCCGGTCCGGCTGCCCGAGGGGGCCGGCTGAGGGGCTGGCCGGGGCGGTGGTGTGAGGGGCTGCCGGGGGACGGGGTGAGTGGGCCCGCGGTGGGCCCCGCGACTGAGCGGCCGGCCAAGGGAACGGGACGAGCCGGCTGCCGAGAGGGAGGGTGTGAGCGTGCCGATCGGGGGCGTCGGGAGCGTGTCGATCGAGGGGGACCGGGCGAGCGGGCCCACCGGGGAACGCGGGCTGCCCGGCTCCGTTCCGCACCGGCGTGCCGGGCGCCGGGTCGAGGTCGCCGGGGCCCTGGACATGAGCGGCACGGGCCGTGCGACGGCGGAGGCGGTGCGGTTCCTGCGCGAGTGCCAGGGGCTGGGCCTCGGCGTGAGCTGGCGGGCGACGGGCACACCGTCGTACGACCCCCGCCTGCTGTGCCACCTCCCGCCGCCCGCCGAACCGCCCGGCGAGGAAGGCGTGCCGGCGTCCTGGCGGGCCTCTCACGCCCACGGCATCCTCTACCACCGGCGCGGCCCGGACTTCGTCACCGTCCTGGACCGCAGGGAGCGGGGCACGGCCGTCCGCCTCACCCTGGACCACCCCGCGCTGCACGCCACGTTCCTCCGGCTGCTGGAGCCCACGCCCGTCGCGGAGCTGGACGCGACCGCGCGGGAGGCGCTGGGGCTGCTCACGGCCGAGCGGCTGGTCCTCGCCGCCGGCGGCTGGGCCGTGACCCTGCCCCCGCGCATCCGCCGGTGGCCGGTGCCCTGCACCGCGATCTGACCCCCGCCCGGCGCGTCACGGCGGAAACCGGCGGGCGCGGAAACCGCCGGGCGGAGGGTGAAGAGGGGCTCCGGTGGTCAGGATGGAGGCATGGGATTCCACGTCGACTCCGAGGCCGGGCGGCTGCGCCGCGTCATCCTGCACCGGCCGGATCTGGAGCTCAAAAGGCTCACCCCCAGCAACAAGGACGCCCTCCTCTTCGACGACGTGCTCTGGGTGCGCCGGGCGCGCGCCGAGCACGACGGCTTCGCCGACGTACTGCGTGACCGGGGGGTCGAGGTGCACCTCTTCGGGGACCTGCTCACCGAGACCCTGGCGCTCCCCGAGGCCCGCGCACTCGTCCTGGACCGGGTCTTCGACGAGAAGGAGTACGGCCCCCTCGCCACCGACCACCTGCGCGCCGCCTTCGACCGGATGGCCCCGGGCGAGCTGGCCGAGGCCCTGGTCGGCGGCATGACCAAGCGGGAGTTCCTGGCGGAGCACGCGGAACCGACCTCGGTCCGCTTCCACGTCATGGAGCTGGACGACTTCCTGCTCCGCCCGCTGCCCAACCACCTGTTCACCCGCGACACCTCGGCGTGGATATACGACGGCGTCTCCATCAACGCCATGCGCTGGCCGGCCCGGCAGCGGGAGACCGTCCACTTCGAGGCGATCTACCGCCACCACCCGCTGTTCCGTGACGAAACGTTCCACGTGTGGTCCCGGGGGCAGGCGGACTACCCCTCCACCATCGAGGGCGGCGACGTCCTGGTGATCGGCAGCGGCGCCGTGCTGATCGGGATGAGCGAGCGCACCACCCCGCAGGCCGTGGAGATGCTGGCTCACAAGCTGTTCGCGGCCGGTTCCGCGCGCACGATCGTCGCGCTCGACATGCCCAAGCGGCGCGCCTTCATGCACCTCGACACGGTGATGACCATGGTCGACGGCGACACCTTCACCCAGTACGCGGGCCTCGGCATGCTCCGCTCGTACACCATCGAACCGGGCGTCGGCGAACGCGAGCTGAAGGTCACCGACCATCCGCCGGAGCACATGCACCGCGCGATCGCCGCCGCGCTCGGCCTCGGTGAGATCCGGGTGCTGACCGCCACCCAGGACGTGCACGCCGCCGAGCGTGAGCAGTGGGACGACGGCTGCAACGTCCTCGCCGTCGAGCCGGGTGTCGTCGTCGCCTACGAGCGGAACTCCACCACCAACACGCACCTGCGCAAGCGGGGCATCGAGGTGATCGAGATCCCGGGCAGCGAGCTGGGCCGCGGCCGGGGCGGCCCGCGGTGCATGAGCTGTCCGGTGCAGCGGGACCCCGTATGAGAGGGCGGGGACATGCGGATCGCATAGAAATGTGAAGGGTCGTATAGACTTACAGAGTCCCTTGCCGTCATACATCTGGAGCGCCCCTCATGGCGACAGTCCCGACCGCCCTCGCCGGCCGCCACTTCCTCAAGGAGCTGGACTTCACCGAGGAGGAGTTCCGCGGCCTGGTCGAGCTGGCCGCCGAGCTGAAGGCCGCCAAGAAGGCCGGGACCGAGACGCCGTACCTGCGGGGCAGGAACATCGCGCTGATCTTCGAGAAGACCTCGACGCGCACCCGCTGCGCGTTCGAGGTCGCCGCCGCCGACCAGGGCGCCCACACGACCTACCTCGACCCCTCGGGCTCGCAGATCGGGCACAAGGAGTCGGTCAGGGACACGGCGCGCGTGCTGGGCCGGATGTTCGACGGGATCCAGTACCGGGGCGACAGCCAGGCCAAGATCGAGGAACTGGCCGCGTACGCGGGCGTGCCCGTCTACAACGGACTCACCGACGACTGGCACCCCACCCAGATGCTCGCCGACGTGCTCACCATGACCGAGCACAGCGCCAAGCCGCTGCGGAAGACCGCCTTCGCCTACCTCGGCGACGCCCGCTTCAACATGGGCAACTCCTACCTGGTCACCGGCGCCCTGCTCGGCATGGATGTACGGATCGTCGCCCCCAAGTCCTACTGGCCCGCTCCGGAGATCGTCGACCGCGCCCGCGCGCTCGCCGGGGCCAGCGGTGCCCGCGTCACCCTCACGGAGGACATCGCCGAGGGCGTCCTGGGCGCGGACTTCGTCGCCACCGACGTCTGGGTCTCGATGGGCGAGCCCAAGGACGTGTGGGACGAGCGGATCGCGGCCCTCGCGCCCTACGCCGTGACGATGGACGTGCTCCACGCCACCGGCAACCCGGACGTGAAGTTCCTGCACTGCCTGCCGGCCTTCCACGACCTCGGCACCACCGTGGGGCAGCAGATCCACGAGACCCACGGCCTGGCGTCGCTGGAGGTGACGGACGAGGTCTTCGAGTCCGCCCACTCCATCGTCTTCGACGAGGCCGAGAACCGCCTGCACACCATCAAGGCGGTGCTGGTCGCCACACTCGGCCGGGAAAGCCTTGCCTGACCCGCCTCACCAGGCCTTATCCTGACCGGCGGCCCCGAGCCACCCCTTCTCGGCGCCGACGCCGCGCCCCTACGCCGGGCGCCCGCACCACCAGAAACGAGCACCACCCGCATGCCCGCTCCCCGCATCAAGTCCCCGCACCTGCTCGTCGCCGAATCCGGAGCCGACCGCGAGGGACACGGCCTGAAGCGCACCATGGGCCTCTTCCAGCTCATCTGCTTCGGCGTCGGCGCCATCGTCGGCACCGGCATCTTCGTCGGCCTCTCCGACTCCGTCGCACAGGCCGGTCCGGCCGTCGTCGTCTCCTTCGTCCTCGCCGCGCTGACCTGCGTCTTCACCGCCTTCTCCTTCGCGGAGCTGGGCGGCGCCATCCCGGTCTCCGGCTCCTCGTACTCCTTCGCCTACGCCGGCCTCGGCGAGTCCACCGCCTTCCTGGTCGGCTGGTGCCTGCTGCTGGAGTACGGCATCTCCATCTCCGCCGTCGCGGTCGGCTGGAGCGAGTACGTCAACGAACTGCTGCACAGCCTCACCGGACTCCAGCTCCCGGCCGCCCTGTCCGCCGGCCCCGGCGACGGCGGCCTGGTCAACCTCCCCGCCGTGCTCGTCATCGCCATGGCCTCCGTGCTGCTGGTGCGCGGGGTGCGCGAGAGCGCCCGCGCCACCGCCGCGATGGCCGCCGTGAAGCTCGCGATCCTCCTCGCCTTCTGCGTCATCGGCTACAGCGCCTTCAAGCACGGCAACCTCACGCCGTTCTCTCCGGCCGGGCTCGGCGGCATCGGCGCGGGCACCACCGCCGCGTTCTTCTCCTACATCGGCTTCGACGCGATCACCACCGCCGGCGAGGAGGCGAAGAACCCCCGCCGGGACATCCCGGTCGCGATCATGGTGTGCATGGGTCTGGTGACGCTGCTGTACTGCGCGGTCGCGCTCGCGGCGATCGGCGCCATCGGCGGCGACCAGGTCGCCGGCCGCCCCGCCGCCCTCTCCTACGTGGTCAACGAGGTCACCGGCTCCACCGTCGGCGGCGGTGTCATCGCCTTCGGCGCGGTCGTCGCCATCGCCTCCGTGGTCCTCGCCGTGATGTACGGCCAGACCCGCATCCTGATGTCGATGTCCCGGGACGGCCTGATCCCGCGCGTCTTCGAGAAGGTCAGCCCGAGGACCTCCACGCCGGTCGCCGGCACCCTGATCGTCGCGGTCGTCTTCGCGCTCCCGGCGGCCTTCGCCTCCCTCGACGCCGTGATGAACCTGTGCACCATCGGCACGCTCGCCATCATGGCCGTCGTCAACATCGTGGTGATCGCCCTGCGCCGCCGCGAACCGGGCCTCGCCCGCAGTTTCCGGGTGCCGCTCTACCCGGTGGCCCCGCTGCTCGGCGTCGCCTTCTGCCTGTACCTGATGTACGAGACGGGCTGGCGGACCTGGCTCCAGTTCGCCGTGTTCCTCGCGGTGGGCCTGCTGGTGTACGGCGTCTACGGCCGCCGGCACTCCACGCTGGCGCGGCCGGCCGCCGAGGTCACGCCGGCCGTCGCTGAGCGGGAATCACAGGCAGTCTGAACCACACCGCCTTGCCCGAGGGGGTGGGGCGGTGCCCGCAGGACGAGCTGAGGGCGCGGATCAGCAGCAGCCCGCGCCCGCCCTCCTGCCAGACGTCGGGCTCCTCGATCACGGGCCGGGTCAGGTGCCCGGGCGGCGCCGGGTCCGGGTCGTGCACCTCGACCTGGCAACCGGTCGGCGCCAGCTCCACCACCAGCTCTATCGGGCCGCGCCCGGCGGTGTGTTCCACCGCGTTGGCCACCAGCTCGGCCGTGAGCAGCTCCGCCGTGTCGCAGTCGGCCACGTGCTCCACCTCGGTGAGGGCCGAGCGCACCAGGGCACGCGCCACGGGCACCGCCGCCGCGGTGTGCGGCAGGGCGATGCGCCAGGAGGCCGATTCGGCGGGGCGTTCGTGCAAGGCGAGTCCGTTCATGGAGCAGGCTGTCCTGCTTTCGACTGTAGGAATGGTACGGGCCCGGCCACCCAGGGCCGTCGCCGGGCTTCGTCCGGGACCCCCAGGCCCCGGCACCAGGCGGCCTACCCAGGCGAACGGCCCGCCTCGCCCGCGCGCCCACATTGTTACGGCGCTGTCGACGACCGGTGACCCGCGCGCCGACCGCCTTGTCGCGCCCTGATGACGACAGTCACAAACAGGTGATAACTTCATGGGACAGAGCAACGTACGGCACCGCCGCGCTAGGAGGCCGCACGTCATGAGTCCCTTCACCGGCTCCGCCGCCCGCACCGCCGACTGGGCCCACCTGCGGGTCGAGATCGCCGACGGGGTGGCCACCGTCACCCTCGCCCGCCCCGAGAAACTCAACGCGCTCACCTTCGGCGCCTACGCCGACCTGCGCGACCTGCTCGCCGAGCTGTCCCGGGAGCGCTCGGTGCGCGCCCTGGTCCTGGCGGGGGAGGGCCGCGGTTTCTGCTCCGGCGGCGACGTGGACGAGATCATCGGCGCCACGCTCGCCATGGACACGGCCCAGCTGCTCGACTTCAACCGGATGACCGGCCAGGTCGTCCGCGCGATCCGCGAGTGCCCGTTCCCGGTGATCGCGGCGGTGCACGGCGTGGCGGCCGGCGCCGGCGCGGTCCTCGCCCTGGCGTCCGACTTCCGGATCGCCGACCCCTCGGCCCGCTTCGCCTTCCTCTTCACCCGGGTCGGCCTGTCCGGCGGCGACATGGGCGCGGCCTACCTGCTGCCCCGGGTCGTCGGTCTCGGCCACGCCACCCGCCTGCTGATGCTGGGCGAGCCGGTGCGGGCCCCCGAGGCGGAGCGGATCGGCCTGATCAGCGAGCTGGCGCCGGAGGGCCGGGCGGACGAGACGGCCGCCGGACTGGCCCGCCGCCTCGCCGACGGCCCGGCCCTCGCCCACGCCCAGACCAAGGCGCTGCTCACGGCCGAGCTGGACATGCCCCTGGCGGCGGCGGTGGAACTGGACGCCTCCACGCAGGCCCTGCTGATGAACGGCGAGGACTACGCGGAGTTCCACGCGGCCTTCACGGAGAAGCGCCCGCCGAAGTGGCGGGGGAGGTGAGGTCCGGTGCGCGTGGCGATCATCGGCGGAGGCCCCGGCGGGCTCTACGCCGCGGCCCTGCTGAAACGCCTCGACCCCGCCCGCGACGTCACCGTCTGGGAACGCAACGCGCCCGGCGAGACCTTCGGCTTCGGCGTGGTCCTCTCCGACGAGACCCTCGGCGGCATCGAGCACGCCGACCCCGTCGTCCACGAGGCCCTGCGGCGCGACTTCGTGCGCTGGGACGACATCGACATAGTGCGCCGCGGCACACGGCACCGCTCTGGTGGCCACGGGTTCGCCGCGCTGGGCCGGCACCGGCTGCTGGAGATCCTCCAGACGCGCTGCCGCTCCCTGGGCGTGGAGCTGCGGTTCTCCACGCAGGCGCCGCCCCTCGACCGGCTCGCGCGGGATTACGACCTCGTCGTCGCCGCCGACGGTGTGCACAGCACCACGCGCGAGACCCGCTCCGATGCGTTCCGCCCCCAGGTGACCGAACACCGCTGCCGCTACATCTGGCTCGCCGCCGACTTCGCCTTCGACGCCTTCCGCTTCGAGATCGCCGAGACCGAACACGGCGTGATGCAACTGCACGGTTACCCGTACGCCCGCCGGTCTCCCGAGCACCACCCCTCGACGAGGGACTCCGGGCCGCAGAGCCCGTCCGGCTCCTCCACCGTCATCGTCGAGATGCGCGAGGAGGTCTGGCGGGCCGCGGGATACGACGAACTCACCCCCCAGGAGTCCGTCGAACGCTGTGCCAAGGTCTTCGCCGACGCGCTCGGCGGACGCCCCCTGCGCTGCGGCACGTCGGCCTGGACCACGTTCCGTACGGTGGTCAACGAGCGCTGGTCGCACGGCAACGTCGTCCTCCTCGGCGACGCCGCCCACACCGCCCACTTCTCCATCGGCTCCGGCACCAAGCTCGCCGTCGAGGACGCCCTCGCGCTGGCCGCCTGCCTGTCGGAACAGCCGGACGTGCCCCGCGCGCTGGCGGCCTACGAGGAGGAGCGCAAGCCCGTCGTCGCCTCCACGCAGCGGGCCGCCCGGGCCAGCCTGGAGTGGTTCGAGAACCTGCGGCTGTACCTGGACCAGCCGCCCCGGCAGTTCGCCTTCAACCTGCTCACCCGCAGCCGCCGGGTCACCCACGACAACCTCCGGCTGCGCGACGCCCGCTTCACCGGGGCCGTGGAGCGCGAGTTCGGCTGCCCGCCCGGCACGCCCCCGATGTTCACGCCGTTCCGGCTGCGCGGCCTGACCCTGCGCAACCGGGTCGTCGTGTCACCGATGGACATGTACTGCGCCACCGACGGCGTCCCCGGTGACCTCCACCTCGTCCACCTGGGCGCGCGGGCCCTCGGCGGGGCCGGCCTCGTGATGACCGAGATGGCGTGCGTCAGCGAGGAGGGCCGGATCACCCCCGGCTGCGCCGGCCTCTACACCGGCCGGCAGGCCGAGGCGTGGCGGCGCGTCACCGACTTCGTGCACCGCCAGGCACCGGGCGCCGCGATCGGCGTCCAGCTCGGGCACTCCGGGCGCAAGGGTTCCACGAAGCGGATGTGGGAGGGCATGGACGAGCCGCTGCCCAGCGGCAACTGGCCCGTCGTCGCCCCCTCTCCGCTGCCGTACAAGCCGGGCAGCCAGGTCCCGCGCCAGCTCTCCCGCGCCCAGCTCACCGACATCCGCGAGCAGTTCGCGGCGGCCGCCTGGCGGGCCGCCCGGGCCGGCTTCGACCTGCTCGAACTGCACTGCGCCCACGGCTATCTGCTCTCCGGTTTCCTCTCCCCGCTCACCAACCACCGCACCGACGCCTACGGCGGCTCCCTGGAGAAGCGGCTGCGGTTCCCGCTGGAGGTCTTCGACGCCGTCCGCACGGTGTGGCCGGCCGAGCGGCCGATGACGGTCCGGATCTCGGCGACCGACTGGGCCGAGGGCGGGACGACCGCCGAGGACGCCGTCGAGATCGCCCGCGCCTTCGCCGCGCACGGCGCCGACGCCATCGACGTCTCCACCGGGCAGGTGGTGGCCGAGGAACGGCCGGAGTTCGGGCGGTCGTACCAGACGCCGTTCGCCGACCGGATCCGGCACGAGGTCCGCGTCCCGGTGATCGCGGTCGGCGCGATCTCCTCGTGGGACGACGTCAACTCGCTGATCCTGGCGGGCCGCGCCGACCTGTGCGCGCTGGCCCGGCCGCACCTGTACGACCCGCACTGGACCCTGCACGCGGCGGCCGAACAGGGTTACGACGGCCCCGCCGCACCCTGGCCCGCCCCCTACCGCGCGGGCAGCCGCCGCCCCCGCACCGGCCGCACCGACGCCCCCCGCCCCCGGCTCTCGCTCGGCGGCTGAGAGACACCGGGCCGGCCCCCTGGCGAGCGCCGGGCGTCACAGCCCGGCGAACTCCGCGCCCGCGTCGCGGAGTCGTTCGTGCAGGCGGTGGAAGACCCGGGCCGAGCGGACGCCCGGCCAGTTCGCCGGGAGGAGGCGGGCGGGCAGGCCCGGGTCGGTGTAGGGGAGGTGGCGCCAGGAGTCCAGGGCGAGGAGGTAGTCGTGGTACGCCTCCTGGGGCGGGGTGCCCGGCCGGCGCTCCCAGGACTGGAGCACGGGCTCGTGCGCGTCCAGGAAACGCTCGTGCTCCTTGGCGATCGCGGCCAGGTCCCACCAGCGGCCCACCGCCTCGGCCGTGGCCGCGAAGCCCAGGTGCTCACCGCGGAAGAAGTCCACGTACGCTTCCAGGCGCAGCCGCCGCAGGGTGTGTTCCGTCTCCTCGTACAGCCGGGCCGGGGCGATCCACACCCCCGGGGCCGCGGTGCCGAAGCCCAGTCCGGCCAGCCGGGAACGCAGCACGTGGCGTTTCTGCCGCTCCGACTCCGGGACCGAGAACACCGCGAGCACCCAGCCCTCGTCCGCGACGGGCGCCCCGGCGTAGATGCGCCGGTCGCCGTCCTCCAGCAACTGCCGCGCCTCGGGCGAGAGTTCGTACGCCGCCGCGCCGGACTCCGTGCGGGCCGGCGACAGCAGACCGCGCCGTTTGAGCCGGGACACCGAGGAACGCACCGAGGGGGCGTCCACGCCGACCGCGGCCAGGAGCCGGATCAGCTCGGCGACGGGCACCGGGCCGGGCATGAAGCGGCCGTACGCGCCGTAGAGCGTGACGATGAGGGACCTGGGTGCGTGCTGCTCGGACACGTTGATCATTTTAGGTCGTCGGCATCACTGCTGGTCACTTCCGGTGCGCAGCCGGAACCGCTGCAACTTGCCGGTGGCCGTGCGCGGCAGCGCGTCGAGGAAGACGAACTCGCGCGGGCACTTGTAAGGCGCCAGCTGGGAGGTGAGGAACGCGCGCAGCGCCGCCGGGTCGCGCGGGGCCCCGGCGCGCAGCACCGTGTAGGCGATCGCCACCTGGCCGCGGGCCTCGTCGGGACGGCCGACGACCGCCGTCTCGGTCACGTCCGGATGGCGCAGCAGCGCCTCCTCCACCTCCGGGCCCGCGATGTTGTACCCGGCGGAGATGATCATGTCGTCGGCGCGGGACACGTAGCGGAAGTAGCCGTCGGCCTCGCGGACGTAGGTGTCGCCGGTGACGTTCCAGCCGCCCCGGACGTAGTCCCGCTGCCGGGGGTCGGCCAGGTAGCGGCAGCCGACCGGTCCGCGCACGGCCAGCAGGCCGGGCTCGCCGTCGGGCACGGGCCTGCCGTCGGCGTCCTGGACGCGCGCCTGCCACCCCGGCACCGGCAGGCCCGTGGTGCCGGGCCGGATCAGCTCGTCGGCGGCGGAGACGAAGATGTGCAGCAGTTCCGTGGCCCCGATGCCGTTGATGACGCGCAGGCCCGTGCGCTCGTGCCAGGCCCGCCAGGTGGCCGTCGGCAGGTTCTCGCCGGCCGACACGCAGCGCCGCAGGGACGAGACGTCGTACGTGTCCAGCTCGTCCAGCATGGTGCGGTAGGCGGTCGGCGCGGTGAACAGGACCGAGACGCGGTGCTCGGCTATCGCGGGGAGCAGCTGGCGCGGGCCCGCCTGTTCGAGGAGCAGGGCGCTGGCGCCGGCCCGCAGCGGGAAGACCACCAGTCCGCCGAGGCCGAAGGTGAAGCCCAGCGGGGGACTGCCGGTGAAGACGTCGTCCCCGTGGGGGCGCACCACGTGCCGGGAGAACGTGTCGGCTATCGCCAGCACGTCCCGGTGGAAGTGCATGCACCCTTTCGGGCGACCCGTCGTGCCGGAGGTGAACGCGATCAGGGCGACGTCGTCGGAGGCGGTGTCGACCGCCCGGTAGGGGTCGGCGGGGGCCGGCCGGCGCAGGAGGTCGTCGGGGGTGTCACCGCCGTACGTCGTGATCCGCAGTCCGGGCACCGCGGCCTTCGCCAGGTCGTCCACCACCCGGATGTCGCACAGCGCGTGCCCGACCCGGGCGATGTCGCACAGGGTCGCCAGCTCGTACGGGCGCTGCTGGGCCAGCACGGTGACCGCGACCGCGCCCGCCTTGAGCACCGCCAGCCAGCAGGCGGCCAGCCAGGGCGTGGTCGGGCCGCGCAGCAGCACCCGGTTGCCCGGGACCACGCCCAGGGTGCCGGTGAGGACGTGCGCGATCCGGTCGACCCGCGCGCGCAGCTCCCCGTACGTCCAGGTGGGGCCGTCCGGGGTGTGGAAGGCCGGGCGGGCCGGATCGGCGTGGTCCAGGAGCTCGGCGGCGCAGTTGAGCCGCTCGGGGTACCGCAGTTCCGGCAGGTCGAAGCGCAGCTCGGGCCACTCGTGCGGCGGGGGCAGATGGTCGCGCGCGAAGGTGTCGACGTGGGCCGAGCGATGCATGGCGGTCCGCCCCCTTGCCGTGACAGAGGTCCGGGACGTCCGGGACGGATGCCCGGACGGGGCTTCCTGGTGGGCTCGCGCTCCCCCGGAGCGGGGATCCTCAGCGTATCGTGTCGGTGACGACAGTCAACTGTGCGCGATAACGTCGGGAGATGGGTAGGGAAGGGCGTGGGGACGGCCACGGGCCCGCCCCGGAGGGAGGACCGGCTGTGTCCGCATTCTCACTCGCACCGGAGCAGACCGCCTGGTGTGCCGAGCTGCGCGAACTGGCCGCCGGACGGCTGCGCCCGCTCGCCGACGGGGGCGAACCCGGCCGCGTCAACCGGCCGCTCCTCGCCGAACTCGGCCGGCTCGGCCTGCTCGCGCGGCTCTTCGGCTCCGGTGCCCTGGACCTGTGCCTGATGCGGGAGTCCCTGGCCCAGGCCTGCACCGAGGCTGAGACCGCCCTCGCCCTCCAGGGGCTCGGCGCCCACCCGGTGCACGCCCACGGCACCCCGGCCCAGCGGGAGCGCTGGCTGCCCCGGGTCGCCGACGGCAGCGCGGTCGCCGCCTTCGCGCTCAGCGAGCCCGGCGCCGGCTCGGACGCGGCGGCGCTCGCCCTCGCGGCCGAGCCGGACGGCGACGGTTGGCGGCTCACCGGCGCCAAGTGCTGGATCTCCAACGCCCCCGAGGCCGACTTCTACACCGTCTTCGCCCGCACCACGCCCGGCGCCGGCGCCCGCGGGGTGACCGCCTTCCTCGTCCCCGCCGACCGGCCCGGACTCACCGGGGAGCCGCTGGAGATGATCTCGCCGCACCCCATCGGCGCCCTCGGCTTCGACGCCGTGCCGGTCACCGCCGCCGATCTGCTCGGCGAACCCGACCGCGGCTTCGCCGTCGCCATGGGCACCCTCAACCTCTTCCGCCCCAGCGTCGGCGCCTTCGCGGTCGGCATGGCCCAGGCCGCGCTGGACGCCACCGTGGCCCACACCGGCCGGCGCGAGGCCTTCCACGGCAGACTGATGGACCTCCAGGCCGTGTCCCACCAGGTCGCCGAGATGGCCCTGCGCACCGAGGCGGCCCGGCTCATGGTGTACGCGGCCGCGGCGGCCCACGACGCCGGAGCCGCCGACGTGCCCCGGCGGGCCGCGATGGCCAAGCTGCTCGCCACCGAGACCGCGCAGTACGTCGTCGACACCGCCGTCCAGCTGCACGGCGCCCGCGCCCTGCGCCGCGGCCACCTCCTCGAACACCTCTACCGGGAGGTGCGCGCCCCCCGCATCTACGAGGGCGCCAGCGAGGTCCAGCGCGGCATCATCGCCAAGGAGCTGTACGCCACGGCACAGAAGGAGGCACGGTGACGACCGAACGCGTCAACCCGCCCGGGCTGTCCCCGCCCACGGGCTTCTCGCACGCCGTCGTCGCGGCCGGCTCCCGCGTGGTGTTCCTCGCCGGGCAGACCGCCCTGGACGCCGACGGCAAGATCACCGGCGACTCGCTGCCCGAGCAGTTCGCCAAGGCCCTCGGCAACCTCCTCACCGCCCTGCGCGCGGCCGGCGGCACCCCCGCCGACCTCGCCCGGGTCACCGTCTACGCCACGGACGTCGCCGCGTACCGCGCCCACGCGCGGCAACTCGGCCGGATCTGGCGGGAGTCGGCGGGCCGCGACTATCCGGCGATGGCCGTCGTGGAGGTCGTACGCCTGTGGGACGAGCGGGCGCTGGTGGAGCTGGACGGGTTCGCCGTCCTGCCGTAGCCCCGGCGTCCTCCGGGCGTACCCCGCGTGACCTGGCCCGTTCGGTTTCATGACGCGCCACCGATGGGGTGACGGTCACGTTCGCGGGCCCGGCCGCCCGGTACCAGTGGAAGCCCTCGAACCCCTGGAACCGGGAGGTACCCCATGTCCGTACGCCGCCCCCTCCTCGCCTCGGCCCTCGGTGCCGCGGCCCTGTTGTGCGCCGCCGTCGCCCCGGCCTGCGCCGACCCCTCCGAGCTGATCACCGTCGACCCCGTCGGACGGATCGCGCCCGACGGCACGGTGACGCTGTCCGGCACCTACCGCTGCACCGGCGGCACCGGCCCGGTGTTCGTCAGCTCCTCGGTCAGCCAGGGCGACGCCCGCCTCAAGCAGGGCGTCGGCGGCGGCATCGCCCGGTGCGACGGCGCCGAGCACCGCTGGGAGAACTCCGGCGAGGTCACGGCCGGGACGCTGAAGGCGGGAACGGCGCGGGTGGAGGCCACGCTGACCGAGCTGCGCCCCTCGGGCATCATCCTGCTGCCGGCCTTCCACGCGGTGACGGACCGGACCG
Source organism: Streptomyces sp. NPDC047841 (assembly GCF_040704085.1). Taxonomy (NCBI): domain Bacteria; kingdom Bacillati; phylum Actinomycetota; class Actinomycetes; order Kitasatosporales; family Streptomycetaceae; genus Streptomyces; species Streptomyces sp. NPDC047841. The sequence goes on along the minus strand of NZ_JBEYRP010000001.1, from coordinate 332,228 downwards.
TCACGCTCGTCCAGGAGTGACGCCGGGCCCGACGTCCCGTCAGGTGCGGGCGGTTCCGTCCGGGTCCGCCGCAGCCGCCCCGCGCCGGAGCACCGGGGTGCCGGGCCGGCGCAGGGCGGCCACGAACTTGTAGCGGGAACCCCGGTACACCGAGCGCACCCACTCCACCGGGGTGCCCGCCGCGTCCCGCGAGTGCCGGGACAGCAGCAGCATCGGCAGCCCCACGTCGGTGCCGAGCAACTGCGCCTCGCGCGGGGTCGACAGCGAGGTCTCGATGGTCTCGTCGGCCTCGGCGAGATGGACGCCGTACACCTCGGCGAGCGCCGTGTAGAGCGAGGGGTACGTGGCGAGGGACCGGCGCAGGCCGGGGAAGCGGCGTACGGACAGATGGGTGGTCTCGATCGCCATCGGGTCGCCGCTGGCCAGCCGCAGCCGCTCGATGCGCAGCACCTTCCCGCCGATCCCGATGCCCAGCAGTCCCGCCAGCTTCTCGTCCGCCGGGACCTCCCCGATGTCGAGCACCTGCGAGGCGGGCGTGAGCCCCTGGGCCCTCATGTCCTCGGTGTGCGAGGTGAGCTGGAGCGTGCGGTACAGCTTGGGCTGGGCGACGAAGGTGCCCTTGCCCTGGATCCGGTCGAGCCGGCCCTCGCCCACGAGTTCCTGGAGCGCCTGCCGGACGGTGGTCCGGGAGGTGTCGAACCGGACGGCGAGCAGACGTTCCGCCGGCATGGCCGAACCGGGCTGCAGCGCCTCGGCCATGGAGAGCAGCTGCTGCTTGATCCGGTAGTACTTCGGCACGCGCGCGGTGCGGCCGGAGGCCCCCCTGTACGGCTGGGCGCTGCTGACGTCGGTGGTCATGCCTGCCTTCCCGGCTGTGTCGACGGTCTCCCGTTATAGCGACCAACTGCCCTATGGTCTAGTCCAACTGGACGGTCCGGACGAAAGGGCCGGAATGCGGACGGACGCGCTCCGGTGACTTTCTCGTAACGGCCCGGACCGGCTTTCCGAACCACCCTTGACACTCCAAAAGGTCTAGGCCAAGCTCCACCGTACTGGTCTACACCATTAGTGGCCAGGTCCCGAGCCCTACGTGCAACAGCGTCGTACGCAGGTCACCGCCGAGGGCGTGGGGGGTTAGTGGCATCCCTGAGGAGGGTGGCGTGAAGCGCAAGCTTGCGGCCGCGATCGTGATCGCGGGCATGATGGTCTCCGTGTCGGCGTGCGGCGGGGACGACGGCGACGACAGCGGCAAGAACGCGGGACCGGACAGCTTCAAGGGGCAGACCCTGACGGTCTGGGCGATGGACGGCTCCACGCCGGACCAGTGGGCCAAGGACGTCACGGCCGCGTTCGAGAAGAAGACCGGCGCCAAGCTGAAGTTCGAGACGCAGAAGTGGGACGGGATCCAGCAGAAGATCACCACCGCCCTCTCCGAGTCCAACCCGCCGGACGTGCTGGAGGTCGGCAACACCCAGACCCCGGCCTACGCGGCCACCGGCGGCCTCGCCGACCTGAGCGACCTGAAGAAGGAGATCGGCGCCGACTGGACGCCGTCGGTCTCGCAGTCCTCCGTCTACGACGGCAAGCAGTACGCCGCCCCGTGGTACTTCGCCAACCGCGTCGTCATCTACAACAAGAAGATCTGGGCGAAGGCCGGCCTCAAGGACACCCCCAAGACCCGGGACGAGTTCTTCAAGGACCTGGAGACCATCGGCAAGAAGACCGACGCCGAGCCGCTCTACCTGCCCGGCCAGAACTGGTACTTCTTCGACGGCCTGACCATCGGCCAGGGCGCCGACCTGGTGAAGAAGGACGGCGACAAGTACGTCTCCAACCTCGGTGACCCCAAGGTGGCCCAGGCCATGGAGATCTACAAGAAGTACGCCTCCTACTCCAAGGCCCCCAAGGACAAGGACGAGGCCACCCCGCAGCAGGCCGAGGTCTTCGCCAAGGGCAAGACCGGCGCCTTCATCGGCATGGGCTGGGAGGCCGGCACCGCCGTCACCGCCAACAAGGCCATCGAGAAGGACCTCGGCTACTTCACCATCCCCGGACAGACCGCGGACAAGCCCGAGGGCGTCTTCCTCGGCGGCTCCAACCTCGCCGTCGCCCAGGGCAGCAAGAAGCAGGCCCTGGCCAAGGAGTTCCTGAAGATCGCCCTGTCCGACCAGTACGAGGGCGAACTGGCCAAGCTCAACGGCGTCATCCCGAACAAGCAGGCCCTGGAGTCCAACCTCAAGGGCAACGCCGTCGCCGAGGCCGCCGCCCCCGGTGCCGCCGTCGGTGGCACCACCCCGCTGATCCCCGAATGGGGCGCGGTGGAGAACAACCCGAACCCGATCAAGTCGTACATGACGGCCGTGCTCAACGGCAAGTCCCCGGCGGACGCCGCCAAGCAGGTCGAGGGCGAGATCAACAAGCGCCTGGCCCAGCAGAACTGATGACCGCGCCGGGGGCGCCACTCCGGCGCCCCCGGCTCACCAGTGTCGTCCGTACGGCCACGGAAGAGATGGCAACTCATGTCAGTGCAGACCGAAGGCACGGACACGGCCGGGGGGCCCGCTGTCCGCAAGGCCCGGGTGCCGGCCCCGCCGCGCGGTGACAGCCGCACCACCGGCGCCCCGTCCCGGCGCGGAGCCGCCGCCCCCTACCTGCTCCTGCTGCCCGCGCTGCTGGCCACCGCGGTGCTGCTCGGCTGGCCCCTGGTCAAGAACGGCCTGCTGTCGTTCCAGAACCTCAACCCCCGCCAGCTCATCCAGCACCTCACCGAGTGGAACGGCGTCGACAACTACCAGGAGGTGCTCAGCGGCGGGGACTTCTGGCACGTCGTCGAGCGCTCCGTCGTCTTCACCGCCGTCAACGTCGCACTGATCATGCTGATCGGCACCCTGGTCGGCCTGCTGCTGGCCCGCCTCGGCGCCAGGATGCGGCTGCTGCTGATGATCGGGCTCGTCCTCGCCTGGGCCATGCCGGTCATCGCGGCCACCACCGTCTACCAGTGGCTGTTCGCCCAGCGCTTCGGCGTCGTCAACTGGGTGCTGGACAAGCTCGGCTGGCACTCCATGGCCGACCACAACTGGCTCCAGACCCAGTTCTCCACCTTCGCCGTGATCACCCTGCTCCTCGTCTGGCAGTCCATACCCTTCGTGGCGATCAACCTCTACGCCGCGACCACCACCATCCCCCGCGAGCTGTACGAGGCGGCCTCCCTGGACGGCGCCGGAGCCTGGAAGAGCTTCACCTCGGTGACCCTGCCCTTCCTGCGGCCCTTCCTGTACGCCACGACCTTCCTCGAAGTCATCTGGATCTTCAAGGCGTTCCCGCAGATCTTCGCGATGAACGAGGGCGGCCCCGACCACCTCACCGAGACCCTGCCGATCTACGCCTACGTCGAGGGCGTCGGCAACCAGCACTTCGGAGTCGGCGCCGCCATCTCCTTCCTGACCATCCTGGTCCTGCTCGTCATCACCTCGTACTACCTGCGCATGGTGCTCAAGCAAGAGGAGGACGAGCTGTGAAGCGCTCGCTCTTCGGCCGCTTCTGGCCCAACGCGACCGCCGTCGTCCTCTTCGTCGGCTTCGTGTTCCCCGTGTACTGGATGTTCGCCACGGCCTTCAAGCCGACCGGTGACATCATCTCCGAGAACCCGGTGTGGTTCCCGACCGACGCCACCCTCGAACACTTCAAGAAGGCCGTCGACGCCGACCACTTCTGGACCCTGGTCGTCAACTCCGTCACCGTCACGGTCCTGTCGGTCGTCTTCTCGCTCGTCATCGCCCTGTTCGCCGCCTTCGCCCTCGCCCGGCTGCGGTTCAAGGGCCGGCGCGGCCTCATCGTGACGTTCATGCTGGCGCAGATGGCCCCCTGGGAAGTCATGATCATCGCCATCTACCTGATCGTCCGCGACAACGACATGCTCAACAGCCTGGTCCCGCTCACCGTCTTCTACACGATGATGGTGCTGCCGCTGACCCTCCTCACGCTGCGCGGCTACGTCGCCGCCGTGCCCAAGGAGCTGGAGGAGTCGGCGATGGTCGACGGCTGCACCCGCACCCAGGCCTTCGTCAAGGTGATCTTCCCGCTGCTCGCGCCCGGTCTGATGGCGACCTCGCTGTTCGGCTTCGTCACCGCCTGGAACGAGTTCCCGCTCGTCCTGATCCTCAACAAGGACATCGAGAAGCAGACCCTGCCGCTGTGGCTGTCCCAGTTCCAGACCGCCTTCGGCGACGACTGGGGTGCCACCATGGCCGCCTCGTCCCTGTTCGCGCTGCCCATCCTGATCCTCTTCATCTTCCTGCAACGCAAGGCTGTCAGCGGTCTGACCGACGGCGCCGTGAAGGGATGACGCCCCCGATGACCACCATCGCCACCGCCGCGTCCGGCAGCGGCTCCGCAGGCGGCGACGCCCTGACCCGGGACGCCCTCGCGGTACTGCAACCCGGGTTCGACGGCACCACCGCCCCCGACTGGGTGCGCCGGCGCATCGGCGAGGGCCTCGCCTCCGTCGCCCTGTTCGGCCGCAACGTCGTCAGCGAGGAGCAGGTGACCGCGCTGACCGGCCAGTTGCGCGCCGAACGCGACGACCTGCTGGTCGCCATCGACGAGGAGAGCGGCGACGTCACCCGCCTCGACGTGCGCACCGGCTCCTCCTTCCCCGGCAACCACGCCCTCGGCGCCGTCGACGACCCCGATCTCACCCGGGCCGTCTCCCGCGAGCTGGGCCGGCGCCTGGCGGCCTGCGGCGTCACCTTCGACTGGGCGCCCTCCGCCGACGTCAACGCCAACCCCGACAACCCCGTCATCGGCGTCCGCTCCTTCGGCGCGAGCCCCGGTCTGGTGGCCCGGCACACGGCCGCGTGGGTCGAGGGCCTGCAGTCCACCGGCGTCGCCGCCTGCACCAAGCACTTCCCCGGCCACGGCGACACCAACGTCGACTCCCACCACGCCGTACCCCGCATCGACGTCGACGCCGACACCCTGTACGCACGCGAACTGCCCCCGTTCCGCGCGGCCATCGCCGCCGGCACCCGGGCGATCATGAGCGCGCACATCCTCGTGCCGGCGCTCGACCCGGACCGCCCGGGCACCCTGTCCCGGCGCGTCCTCACCGACCTGCTGCGCGGCGAACTCGGCTACCAGGGCCTGATCGTCACCGACGGCATGGAGATGCGCGCCATCTCCGGCACCTACGGCCTGGAGCACGGTGTGGTCCTCGCCATCGCGGCCGGCGCCGACGCCATCTGCGTGGGCGGCGGACTGTGCGACGAGGGCACCGTGCTGGGGCTCCGGGACGCCCTCGTGGCCGCTGTACGCTCCGGTGAACTCCCCGAGGAGCGGCTCGCCGACGCGGCGGCCCGGGTCCGTGACCTGGCCGCCTGGACCGTCGCCGCCCGCGGCGACGCGGCGGCGACCCCGGCCGACCCCGAGATCGGCCTGGTCGCGGCGCGCCGCGCGCTGACCGTGACCCGCGCCGGCGCCGCCGTACCGGTCACCGGAGCGGTGTACGTCGCCCAGTTCAACCCCACGCCGAACATCGCCGTCGGCGACCGGACCCCCTGGGGCGTCGCCGACGAGCTGGAGCGGCGGCTGCCCGGCAGCGCCTCCGGCTCCTTCACCGGCGAGGACGCCGGTGCTTCCGTCCTCGCCGCGGCCGAGGGCCGCCGGATCGTCGCCGTGGTCCGCGACGAGCACCGGCACGACTGGATGCGCTCCGCGCTCGACACCCTGCTCGCCGCCCGGCCCGACACCGTCGTGGTCGAGATGGGCCTGCCCCAGGCCCCGCCGCGCGGCGCCCTGCACATCGCCACCTACGGCGCCGCCCGGGTCTGCGGTGTGGCGGCGGCCGAAGCGGTCGTCGCGGGCTGACCCACGGGCTCCCCGGCCGCCCGCCGCAGCGGGCGGCCTACTCGCTCTTGCTCTTTTCCCGGATCTCCACCGCACCTCGTGTTCAAGTTCCAGAGGAATCGCATGCAGACGCCCCACCCCTTCCTCCATCGCGCGGCGACGGGCCGCCCCTACTTCAGCGCCGACGGTGAGACCTACCTCGCCCCGACCCCCCTGCGCGACCTCGAGAAGACCCAGCCGCTGCGCGTGCTGTCCGAGCAGGACTTCGCCTTCTGGCAGACGTACGGCTACGTCGTCGTGCGCGAGGCCATCACACCCGGCGAGGCCAAGCAACTCCTCGACTTCGCCTGGGAGTTCCAGGGGCTGGACCCCGACCGACCCGACACCTGGTACGAGGAGCCGCCGTTCCGCAGCGAACTCGACCGGCACCTCTACATCTACGGCTTCGTCGAGGCCTACCACCACCAGCTCCTGTGGGACAGCCGGCAGAACCAGCGCGTGTACGACGCCTTCGCCGACATCTGGGACAGCCCGGAGCTGTGGGTCACCCTGGACCGCCTCAACCTCAACCCGCCGAACGTCCGCACCCGTTCGCGCTGCCTCATCGAAGCCACCGACGAGGGCTTCGACATCGAGCTGCACTGGGACGTCGACACCACCCTCGCCGTCCTCCCGCAGCGCGTGCAGGGCATCATCGCGCTCACCGACACCCGCCCCGAACTCGGCGGCTTCCAGTGCGCGCCCGAACTCTTCCGCCGCTTCGAGGAGTGGCGCGTGACCCGGCCGCCCGGCCGCGACCCGGTCCGCCCCCACACCGACCGCGCCGAGTTCCCGGTGGTCCGCCCCGACCTCCAGGCCGGTGACCTGCTGATCTTCAACGGGCTGCTCGCCCACGGCGTGGCGCCCAACCTCTCCGACAACGGTGTCCGGGCCGTCCAGTACCTGTCGATGATGCCCGCGCTGGAGGAGCACGCCACCCTGCGGGACTCCCGCGTGGACTCCTGGCGCACCCTCGCCACCCCCGACTGGAACGCCACCCTGCTCGGTGACGCCCGCGAGCCCGAAGCCCTCCGCTACGGCCCCGCCGAACTGAACGGCCTGGGGCGCAAGCTGCTCGGCCTCGACTCCTGGGCCACCGCGGCAGGTGCCCGGTGAACCGCGTCTGCCTCACCCTGCCGACCAACCGGGCCTGCTCCGCGACCATCACCGCCCTGCACGCCGAAGCGGCGTACGCCGCCCGGCACCACGGCGCCGACGTCCGGCTGCTGATCCTGGACTCCGCCGACGACCGCACCCGTGGCGAGCACACCCGCACGGTCGCCGCCCTGCCCCCGCACCAGGGCGTGACCGTCCACCACCTCGACGAGGAGGCCCAGCGCGACTTCCTGCGCCGGGTCGTCCGCAAGGCGGGCCTGCCCGAGCCGGACCGCCTGCTGCGCCTCATGCTCCCGTCCGCCGTCTCCTACGGCGCCTGTACCAACCGCGCCTTCCTGCTGGCCGCCGCCCTCGGCTGCGACTCGGTGCACCGCCGCGACTCCGACAGCACCTACCAACTCCACGCCGGGCAGCCGGTGTTCCCCGTCCACCACGAGCTGCCCTGGCTCGGCCGCCCCGCCACCGAGGCCGCGGCCGCCGTCACCCGCACCGACCTCGCACCGGCACTGGCCCACCGCCCGGTCTCGCTGGCCGGAGCCTCCTTCATCGGCGAACTCTCCGTGGACGTCGCGGAGATACGGCGCCTGGACGAGGCGGTCTACCACGACGTGGTCGGTCTCTGGGCGCCCGGCGACTGGCCGGAGGACCGCAGGCGCGCCCTGGTCGAGGAGTCCTTCACCGGCGCGGGCACGGCCCCCTTCACCCAGGACCACTCCACCCTCACCCTGGTGGACCCGATGCGCGTCGACATGTGCAACGTCGCCTTCGACCGCGCGGTGTACGAGCGCGTCCCCCTCCCGCCCGCCACCGACACCATCGGCAGCGACTACTTCCTCCTCCACCTCGTCCACGACGCGGGCCTGCCCGGCATCCTCCACAACCGCCACATCGAGAACTTCCACACCCCCGAACGCCGCACGGACGCTGGCTTCCCGGCCTACCAGCGCCGCTTCGTGAAGTTCCTGCTGTCGATGCTGTACTTCCACGACGTGTACGACCGGATGGCGGCCGAGGGCCCGGGCCTGCTGGACGAGCGGCAGCGGGTCCGGCCCGACCGGATCGTGGAATTCCTGCGCGAAAGCACGGCTCTGGACCGAGCCGAGAACATCTGGCGCCTGGACCGGGTGGACACGGCGTACCGCAAACTGGGCGGCCGGTACGCGACCTTCGCGGACCGACTCTGTGAGGAGCGCGATGGGTTACTCGACCAGGCCGAACAGGACATCGAGGACTTCGCCCACCTGATCGTTGCCTGGCCCGCACTGATAGAGGCGGCCCGGCCATGAGCGCCCCACAGGGGCGCGGGGCCCCGTCCGGCGTGCGGCTGCCGCCGCGTGGGCGCGACCAGCCACGACGGAGCGGCAGCCGCACGACGGACCGCCTCCTCTACGACCTCACCGGCATAGAGCATCAGTACGACACTCTGGTGAGCGAGCTGCCCGGAACCCACGTCCGCTTCGCACTGAAGGCATGCCCAGTGGACGAGGTCCTGCGCTGCCTGACCGCCAGAGGCGCCGGCTTCGACGCGGCCGGCCCCGCCGAGATCGAGCAGGCCCTGCGCGCCGGTGCGCACCCCGACCGCATCCACTACGGCAACACCATCAAGTCGGACCAGGACATCGCCGAGGCCTACCGCCTGGGTGTCCGCACGTTCGCCACCGACAGCGTCCAGGACGTCACCGCCATAGCCGCGCACGCCCCCGGCGCCCGCGTGTTCTGCCGACTCTCCACCAGCGGGGACGGCGCCCTGTGGGGCCTGAACCGCAAGTTCGGGTGCGCTCCGGACGACGCCGTCCGCGTCCTGGACACGGCCCGCGCCGCCGGCCTCGTCCCGGCCGGCCTGTCCGTGCACGTCGGCTCCCAGCAGATGACCGGCGAGGCCTGGCAGCAGGCCCTGGACACCCTCGCCGTGACCCTGACGGCACTGGCCGGGCGGGGGATCGTCCCCGACCACGTGAACCTCGGCGGCGGGCTGCCGGCGCTCGGCTACCTCGACCGGCGCGGCAACCCCCTGGACCCGCCGCTGGACAAGATCTTCACCGTGCTCCGCGAGGGCATGGAACGCCTGACCGCGCTGGCCGCCGCCCCGCTCCGCTTCGTGCTGGAGCCGGGGCGCCACCTGGTCGCCGATCACGGTGTGGTCCACGCCCGCGTCGTCCGGCTGACCGAGCGGACGCAGCCGGACGGCGGGCGGACCCGCTGGCTGTACCTGAGCGTCGGCAAGTACAACGGCCTGTACGAGATGGACCAGGTCACCCACCCGCTGGTCTTCCCCGGGCGGGAGACGCAGGAGCACGTCCCCGCGATCGTCGCCGGACCCACCTGCGACAGCGACGACGCCTACGGCGCCGGCCGGTACCCGGTGCCCGTGCCCCGGTCCGCCGGCTCCGGCGACCCGGTCCTGATCCTCTCCGCCGGCGCCTACGCCAGCAGCTACATGACCCAGGGGTTCAACGGCATCCGCCCGCTGCGGGCCGAGTGCACCCGCGGCCAGGAAGGACACCACTGAGATGACGGCCCTCGTACGGGGCATCACCGAGGCCGACTGGCCGCAGGTCGCCGCCCTGGAGGCCGGGGCGTACGCGGACACCTCGCTCACCGAGGGCGAGGCCGGCCTGCGGTCCCGGGCCCCGGCGGGCACCAGCTTCGTCCTGGAGCTCGACGGGCGGATCGCGGGCTACGTCCTCGCCCTGCCGTACCCGCGGTTCCACTGCCCCGACCCGGCCCGCCCGGAGCGGGTCGCCCACCACACCACCAACCTCCACCTGCACGACCTGGTCGTCAGCGCGCCCGTGCGGCGCCGGGGCCTGGGCACCCGCCTGGTCCGGCACCTCACCGACGCGGCCCGCGCCCGGGGCTTCGCCACCATCTCGCTGGTCGCGATCGCCGGCCGGGAGCCCTTCTGGCGGGCCAACGGCTACCTGCCCCACCACGAGGCGCGGGTGCCGGCCGGCTACGGCAGCGGTGCGGTGTACATGTCGGCCCAGGTGGCCGCCCTGCGGAAGGCGGGCTGATGAGCACACCCACCGCCCCCTCCTTCCGGCGCGCCAAGTGGTCGATCGCCGCGCTGTTCTGCTTCCTCGGCTTCCAGTACGGCACCTGGGTGTCCCGGCTGCCCGCGCTGAAGACCCGGCTGGACCTGGGCGCCGGCGAGGTGGGGCTGCTGCTGATGGCCTGCGGGGCCGGAGCGGCCGCCTCCTTCCCGCTGGTCGCCGTCCTGATGCGGCGGCTCGGCTCCCGCCTGCTGTCCCTGGCCTCCGCCGCCGCCCTGATCGCCGTCCTGGCCGCCCTGTCCGCCGTACCGGACTACCCGCTCGCGCTGCTGGCCGTGTGCGCCGACGGCGTCGCCGTCGGCTGCCTCAACGTGGCCATGAACGCGCAGGGCGCCGCGCTGGAGAGCGCCCACGGCCGTACGGCCATGTCCCAGCTGCACGCCACCTTCAGCGGCGGGCTGCTCGCCGCCGCCCTGCTCACCTCCGGCGCGACCACCCTGACCGGGTCGGTTCCGGCGCACTTCGCCGTGGCCGGTGCGCTGCTGCTGCTCCTGCTCGGCGGCGCCCGGCCGGGCCTGCTGACCCACCGGGAGCCGGACCCCGCGGCCCCGGACGGGCCGAAGCGCCGCGGCCGACGCGGCCTGCCCTCCGGCACGACCCTCCTCATGGGCTGCGCCATGGCCTTCGGCACGATCACCGAGGGCGCGATGAACGACTGGTCGACGCTCTACATGAAGGACGTCGTGCGGGCGCCGGCGGCCGTCGCCCCGCTCGGCATCGCGGTCGTCTCCGTGATGATGCTGCTGGCCCGCGCCTGGGCGGACCGCTGGCGCACCCGCTGGGGCGACGGACGTGTGGTGCGGGCCGGCAGCGCGGTGGCCGCCGTGGGCCTCGCCCTCGCGCTGCTCGCCGGGGGAGTGGTGCCCACGCTGCTCGGCTTCGCCTGCGTCGGCCTCGGCGCGGCGGCCGTCACCCCGTGCGTGTACGTGGCGGCGGCCGGCCACGGCGCGGACGCGCTGGCGCTGGTCGCCGCGATGGGCACCACGGGGCTGCTGGCCGGTCCCGCCCTGATCGGCTTCGTCGCCGGCGCGGCGAACCTGACCGCGGGCATGGCCACGGTGGCGGCCTGCGCCCTGATCGTCACGGCGACCGCCTTCCGCATCCCGTGGCGGGCCCGCACGCCGGAACCGGTCGGCTGACGCCCGATTGCCCGGGCGTGACCCGACCGGCTCCCGCTGAACCGCCCCTCCGCTACGCCCTGCGGCGGCGTCCCGGCGCGCGTGACGCGGAGTTCTCCTCCCAGGCGGTGGGCACCTGGGCGGAGTCCAGCAGGTGCTCGCCGTAGAGGTCCTGCAGCCAGTTGCCCTGGTAGATGGTGTCGAGGTAGCGCTCCCCGAGGTCGGGGGCTATCGCCACCGCCGTGAGGTCACGGGTGCCGTGCCGGGCCAGCCAGTCCGTCGCGGCGCTCACCACAGTGCCCGTGGAACCGCCGAACAGGAAGCCCCGCCGGGCCAGGCGGTGGCAGGTGCGGATGGTGTCCGCCTCCTCCACCCGGACCACCTCGTCCACGTAGCTCTCGTCGAGCAGCGGGGGGCGCATGCTCATGCCCAGGCCGGGGATCATCCGGCGGCCGGGGGTGCCGCCGAAGGCCACCGAGCCCACGCTGTCCACGGCGACGATCCGCACCGGCCGGTGCCACTTGCGGAAGTAGCGGGCGCAGCCCATCAGCGTCCCGGCGGTGCCCGTCCCGACGAACAGCACGTCCAGGCGCGGGAAGTGGACGGCGATCTCCGGTGCCGTCGTGCGGAAGTGCGCCCGCCAGTTGCCCGCGTTGGTGTACTGGCTGAGCCACACGTAGCGGTCGTCGGACGCGCACAGCGAGCGGACGTACTCCAGCCGCGTGCCCAGGAAGCCGCCGCCCCCGTCCAGGTCGGTCACCACGTGCACATGGCTGCCGAGGGCTTCCATCAGCAGTTTCGTCGACAGGTTGCACCGGGGGTCCGTCACGCACAGGAACCGGTAGCCCTTGCTGGCGGCGATCATGCTGAGGGCGACGCCCAGGTTTCCGGACGACGACTCCACGAGGATGGAATCCGGCGTCAGGGATCCTTCCCGCTCGGCGCTCTCCACCATCTCCTTCGCGGCCTTCAACTTGATGGAGCCGGCGAAGTTGAAGCCCTCGCACTTGAGGTAGAGGCGGTGTCCGAAAATCGACTCTAGGTCGACGAAGAGACTTCCTTCGTTGAATGCGTGGGGAGCGGAGATGACGGGCACGGCAGGCCTCCTGGTCCCAGGGCTGAGGGCAACGGCCTCAGCCGTACCGGCGCAGATCGTGGAAGAAGTCGTCGATGAGGCGGAGTTCTCCCGCCCTGGCCACTTGCTCGTAGACGTACTTGCCGACGGCCAGGTCGAGCACGCCCAGGCCGAAGGGCGAGAAGATCACCGGCTGGTCGCCGGGCGGGGCGGCCCGTCCTTGCAGCACGTCGTAGAGGGTCCCGTTGAGGAAGTCGCGGTTGCCGGTGCGCTGCTCGACCAGGTGCGGGGAGGTGTCCGCCTTCAGGCAGTGCTCCACGTCGTCCACGAAGTTGGCCGAGGCGAGCAGGACCTCGGGCGCGAGGTCGCGCAGCGACACGTGCAGCACCAGGGGGTTGTGGGCGAACCAGCCGGGGGCCGTGACATGGGGCCGGCCGGCGATGGTGGCGAAGACCACGAGGTCGCTGGAGCGGACGAGGTCCTCGGCGCTGTCGTGGACGGTGACCTGACCGGTGGCACCCGCCTGGCGCAGGTAGCCGCGGAAGCCGGCGGTGCTGTCGGGGGACACGTCGTGCACGCCGACGGCGTCGAAGGTCCAGCCGGAGCCGGCCAGGAACGTGTGGATGTACCGGGCGATCAGACCGGTGCCGAAGAACCCGACGCGGCGGGGGCGGCTCCGGGTGCGGCTGAGCCAGTCGGCCGCCAGCGCGGCGGAGGCCGCCGTCCGGGTGGCGCTGATGACGGAACTCTCCAGGCACGCGAACGGGTAGCCGGTGTCGTGGTCGTTGAGGATGAGCACCGCGGAGGCCCGGGGCAGCCCGCTGCGCACGTTGTCGGGGAAGCTGGAGATCCACTTCAGGCCGTCCACCCGCGTGGAGCCGCCGATGGAGGCGGGCAGGGCGATGATCCGCGCCGTCGGGCGGTCGGGGAAGCGCAGGAAGTACGAGGGCGGGTTGACCGAGTCCCCGGCTCCGTGCAGCCGGTAGGTGGCCTCCACCAGGTCCACCAGTTCCTTCTCGCGCCCGCCGAGGGCCTGTTCCACCTGCTTGCCGGAGATCACCGCGAAGGAGGGCGCCGGCCCCCCGGGGGGCGTGTCCGCCTCGGTGGCGGTCGACAGCATGTCGGTCATCGACGGCTCGCCTCCCCCGTCGGGCAGGAGTCGGCCAGGCGTCGCGGCTCGGCCATGCCCACCAGCACCTGCCGGTCGCCCGTGAACGCCTCCCGGCTGTGCGCGGAGCCGATGTTGTCCACGAGCATCAGGTCACCGGCCTGCCAGGGTTCGCGCCGGGTGTGCTCCTCGTAGATGGCGTTCAGCAGCTGGACGACGTCCTCGCCGATCGGGCCGCCGTCGCCGTAACGGGTGTTGAACGGCAGGCTGTCGGCGCCGTACTCGTCCACCAGGTACTCGCGCACCTCCGGGGCCAGCGTCCATTCGTTGAGGAACGCGATCTGGTTGAACCAGCACCGCCTGCCGGTGACCGGGTGCCGCACGACCGCGCAGCGGCGCTGCTCGGTGCGCAGGGACCCGTCCGGCTGCCAGTGGAAGTCGATGGCGTTGGCCCGGCAGTAGCGCTCGATCGCGGCACGGTCGTCGGTGCCGAAGGACTCCGCCAGGGACGCCCCGATCTCCTCGTTGTAGCTGCGGGTCAGCAGCCAGCCCTCCCGCTCGAACCGCTCGGTCAGCTCGGCGGGCAGGGCCTGAAGGACCCGCTCGGCGTCGGCGACCCCGGTCGCCCCGCCCTGTCCGGGCGCGGTCAGGCACGCGAACAGCAGCAGGCCGGGCACCTCCAGCGGGTAACTCAGCTCGTGGTGCATGCACATCGGCTGGTTGGCCGGCCACGGAGTGGAGGAGTACAGGCCGTGGCCGTGGTCCTGCCGGGGGGCGAAGGCCTCCCGCTCCGGCATGAGCGTCCCGGCCAGCCGTGCGAAGACGGCACCGACCTGCTCCGCGTCCCGCAGGCCCAGCCCGCGCACGAGCAGCGCCCCGTGCTCGGTGACCTGTGCCCGCAGCGCCTCGCGGTGTTCGGCCGCCCAGCTCGCGGCGTCGGCGGGCCGGTCCACGCGCAGCAACGGTGGCCGGTCCGGCCGCAGCTCCACGTCGAGCGGTGCTGCCAGGGATGAGGACGGCATCTCGGTTTCCTTTCGGTCGCCCGTCGTGTGGACGTACGGGTCAGGTGGAGGCCAGGGGGACGGCCGCGTTCAGCACCGCGTGCGCGGCCTCGGCGGGCCGGGTGCGGAGGAAGTAGTGGCCCCCGTCGGCCAGTTCGTGCAGGTCCACGTGGTCGGCCAGCAGCAGCCAGTCGCGGTGGTGACCGGCGTGGCCGGCGGTGTGCGGGTCGTCGGCGGCGACCACCACCGTGACCGGCGCGGCCAGCTTCACCGGCGGCGGGGCCTTCAGGACCGCCTGGAAGTAGCGGTGGGCGGACACGCAGTCGTGCCGGTAGGCGGCACCGATGTGCTCGGCGTGCCGCGCGTTCAGTTCGGCCAGCTCGGTGTAGCCGCCGTCCGCGGCCAGCCGCGCCGCGATCTCCGCGTCGCTCAGGCCCGTCAGCTCGGCGACGGCGGCACCGCGCTCCTCGGCCGTGCCGAGCAGTTGCGCCCCGAGGAACACCCGGGTGACCCGCACCCCGCGCTCCTGGAGCGTCCTCGCCGTCTCCAGGGCCGGTGCGGCGCCCGAGGAGTGGCCCCACAGCATGACCCGGGCCAGGCCGCGCGCCGTGATCTCGTCGGCCACCCGCGCGGCGACGTCCGCGATCGACGCGAACGGCTCCCGGTGCGCCGCCAGATCGTGGCCGGGCAGGTCCACCGCGAGGACCGCCGTGCCGCTGCCCGCCAGCGCCGCCGCCATCGGCCGGTAGTTCACCGCGTTGCCGCCCGCGTACGGGAAGCAGACCAGCGCGCACTGGGGGGAGCCGTCCGCCTCCGACAGCGGCTGGAGCAGCTCCGGGCGCTGCCGGGCGGCACCGTCGAGGAGGGCGGCCAGGTCGGCGAGCACCGGGTGCCGGGTGATGTCCCGAAGGGAGACCGCGCGGTCGAGCGCGATGCTGAGCTTGACGGCCGACAGGGAGGTGCCGCCCGCGTCGAAGAAGTTGTCCGTCCGGCCGATCCGGTGCTCGGGCACGCCCAGCAGTTCGGCCCAGGCCGCCGCCAGCCGCCGCTCGCCGGGGCTGAGCGCCTCCCGGTCAGCGCCGGCCGCCGCCTCGGGTCCGGGGCCGGTCCGCGCGGCCTCGGCGGTCAGGGCCTTGCGGTCGATCTTGCCGTTGGCGGTCAGCGGCAGGCTCTCCCGCCAGTGGAAGGCCGCCGGGACCATGTAGGCGGGCAGTGCCGCCGCGAGCGCCTCGCGCAGCACGTCCGGCTCGTGACGCCGGCCGGAGTGGAAGGCGATCAGCTGCGTGTTCCCGCCGCCCCGCTCGACGACGACCACCGCACCGTCGCGCACCCCGCCCACCCGCAGCAGGGTGTTCTCGATCTCCCCGATCTCGATCCGGAAGCCGCGGATCTTGACCTGGCTGTCCCGGCGGCCGAGGAACTCCAGCTTGCCGCCGGGGTGCCAGCGTCCCCAGTCACCGCCCAGGTACAGCCGCTCCCCGGGCCGGTACGGGTCCGTCCGGTAGGCCTCCCGGGTCCGCTCCGGATCGTTGACGTAGCCCCGGCCCACACAGACCCCGGAGAACGCGATCAGCCCGGGAGCGCCCAGCGGCACCAGCGCCAGCTGCTCGTCCACGACGTACACGCGTACGTTGTTGACCGCGCGCCCCAGCAGCACGCGGTCGGGGACGCCGTCCAGGACTTCGTGGTTGGTGTCGTCCGAGGTCTCCGTCAGCCCGTAGGCGTTGAGCAGCCTGATGCCCGGCTGGAGCGCGAACCAGCGCTGCACCAGCTCCCGTTTCAGCGCCTCACCGGTCACCGACACCCACCGCAGGTCCGGCAGTTCCCGCGGGCGCTGTTCCAGGTACGAGACCACGACCTCCAGGTAGGAGGGCACGAGCTGGGTCACGGCGACCCGCCCCCGCACCAGCGTGTCCACGAACCGCTCCACGTCCACGACCACGTCCTGGCCGATCAGCAGGGTCCGCCCGCCGACCAGCAGCGCGGACACCAGCTGCCACAGGGAGATGTCGAAGCACTGCGGGGCGGTCTGCGCCACCACGGAGCCCTCGCCGATCCCCAGGTCGTCGATCTTGGCGTACAGGTGGTTGAGCAGACCGGCGTGCTCGCACATCGCGCCCTTCGGCTCACCGGTGGAACCGGAGGTGAAGAAGAGGTAGGCCAGCTGACCGGGGTCGACCCGCACCCCGAGGTCGTCGTCGGCGTGGGGTTCCGCGTACGCCGTTCCGACCAGCAGCTTCTCGGCCTCCGGCACGGTGGCCAGCGCCTCGTCGAGGGTTCCGGTGCTGCCGGACTCGGTGAGGACCAGCCGGCACCCCGCCCGCGACAGCGTCGCCGCGATACGGCCGGCCGGGAAGTGCGGCTCGATCGGCAGGTACGCCCCGCCCGCCTTGAACACCGCCAGCGTCGCCGCCAGCCAGTCGAGGTTCCGCTCGGTGACGACGGCGACCACGTCCTCCCGGCCCACCCCGCGCGCCACCAGCGCCCGCGCCAGCCGGTTGGCCCGCGCGTTCAGCTCCCCGTACGTCCACTCCCGCTCGCCGTGCACCGCGGCCACCGCCCGCGGATGCGCCCGCACCCGCTGCTCGAACAGCTCGTGCGCGCGGGCATCCGGCAGCGGCCGGTGCGGCCCCGCCAGCCCTTCCAGCTGCTCGCGCACCTCCACGGCCGACAGCAGGCTCTGCTGGGTGTGGTCGGCGTCGGGATCGGCCGCCAGCAGCCGCAGCGCCTTCAGGTGGTAGCCGCCGATGCGGTCCGCGCCGTCCGCGTCCAGCACGTCCGTGCGGTGGCGCAGGCGCAGCTTCAGCCGGCCGCCCACTTCGCACCAGCGCACCTGGAGCACACCGTCGTCGTGGTGGTCGTCCTCGGCGTCCATGGGGCCGAACACCACCTCGTACGACGGCTCGGTCACCCCCAGTTCCCGCCGCAGTTCCGGCACCGGGAACTCCCGGTGCGCCAGCACCTCCGCCTCGGCGCGCTCGGCGGCCGACACCAGGGCCCGCCAGGACCCCGACGGCACGGTCAGCCGGAGCGGCAGCGGCTCGCCGCGCACTCCGGCGGCGTACCCCGTGACCACCTCGCGCTCGCCGGACAGCGCGGCCAGCACCTTGGCGTGCGCCGCCAGCAGCAGCGCGCTCAGCGGCAGTCCCGACCGGCGCACCAGTGCGCGCACCGAGGTCACCACGTCGTCCGGGACCGGCGTCTCCTGCTCCGCCGCTCCCGGGGCCGGCTCCCGGACCCACCGCGGCACGGCGGTGCTGCCGCCCGCGGTCAGCACACGGCTCCAGAACTCCCGGTCCGCTTCCACCGCTTCCACGCGCGTTCCCATCGAAATGTCCTTCCTCATCTCGTGACGGACGCGGGGGCGTCGGTCGCTTCCAGGGCCCGGACCGTGCCGCCGGGCCGGTGGCCGGCCCCGGGCATGTCCACGGCCGGGTTGCCGCCCCACCGCGCGTGCGGGGGGACTTCCTCGCCTTTCATGAGGAAGGAGTCGGGTGCCAGCACCGCGCCGTCGCCCATGGTCACGCCGTAGTGCACATGCGCGCCGACGCCGAGCGTGCAGCCCACGCCGAGCGTGGTGCCGTCGGACTTGAACGTGCCGTCCTCCTGGGAGTGGCACTGGATCTTGCTGCCGGCGTTGAGGGTGCACTCGTCGCCGACGGTGGCCAGGGTCCGTTCGGTCATGTAGCAGCCGTCGTCGAACACCCGGCGGCCGATGCGCACGCCCAGCAGTCGCCAGACCAGGGCCTTGAAAGGAGTCCCGTTGAAGATGTTGAGGTAATGGCTCGGCATTTTCCACACGCGCTCGTGCCACCAGAAAATCGGGTGGTAGATGGAGCACAACTGGGGAGTGAGTGCGCGGAACCTCGTCAGGCAGCGCTCCACCAGGATGTAGTAGCCGGTGGAGAACGCGAGCGTCATGGCCAGGTACAGGGCGATCACGACGTGCCCGACCACGCCGTACAGGTCCACGGAGAGGAGTCCGAACAGGGTGAGCGCGAAGACGAGGAACCAGCGCATGCACAGCATCAGGGCCATCGAGCGCAGGTTGTAGCGGTTCTTCGCGCTGAGGTGGCGGTGGAGTTCGTCGCCTTCGCGCAGATGGTCGAACCGGGCGTCCCGGTCCACCGAGCGGGGAATCTCGAAACACGGCGAACCGAGCAGTCCCACGCCTTCCCGTACCTCGCCGTCTAGGGGAATCATCACCTTGGTCGCGAGAAGGCAGTTCTCACCCGTCCTGCCGCCCACGGGATAGGCGATGTTGTTGCCCAGGAAACTGCGCGGACCGATCTCCACCCGGGACACCCGGAAGGACGTGCTGGAATAGTCGGCGTTGACGACGGAGAGGCCGTCGGCGATCATCGTCCCGCTGCCGACCGTGACCATGAAAGGCGTCTCGTGCTGCATCTCGGTGCCGAAATTCGAGCCGGTCTGCTCCACCCGTGACAGGTTGTAGCCGAGCCCGCGCAGATAATGCACGATGTACGAGCTGTCACCGAAGAGCCAGGCGAAGAACTTGATGTTCGTCATGCGTGCCGCCGCCCGGTGCAGGGCGTAGTGGAACCCGTAGAGCGGATACACCCGGTCGGGTTTGACGAACAGACCCAGCAGGCGGGGAACGGTGTACAGGACCACGAGGCCCATGACCAGGAAGCCGCAGAACAGGGCCAGCGAGATGCCGAGCGCGTCCGGGATCAGTTCCGGCCGGGTCAGCACCGCCGTCTGCGGATCGAGCCGCTTGCCGATCGCCGGGACCTCGGTGAACAGCATGTACACGCCGCCGAGGGTCAGCGGCAGGTACAGGAAGACCGTCTGCAGCAGTGTGACGGCACCGAACCAGGCCCGGCGCGCGGTGCCGCACCTGGCCGGCGGGACCCGCAGGTAGTCGACCTGGGCGGGCTCCGCCGGGGAGCCGTGCCAGCGCTCGCCGTCCGGCACCGCCTGGCCGCTGTGCAGCGCGGAGGAATGGCCCAGCTGGGCGCCGTCGCCCAGCGAGGTGTCGATGTCCAGGACGGTCTTCTCGCCGATGTACACGTCCCGGCCCAGCGTGACCCGGCCGGTCTGGATCCGGCCCGCGTGGGCCCGGTAGCAGAGGAAGAACGTGTCCTTGCGGATCACCGTGCCGGCGCCCACCGTCAGCAGGTCGGTGCAGACCGGGACCGTGCGGGAGAGGATCGTGACGCCCTTGCCGATCCGCGCGCCCAGCGCCCGCAAATACAGCACGTACAGCGGGGTTCCGACGAAGAACACCATCGGATTCGCGTGCAGCAGTACCTTCACCAACCAGAAGCGCAGATACGCCGCTCCCCAGAGGGGGAACTCACCCGGCTTCCAGCGGCCGACGAGCAGCCATTTCGCGATGACCGGAAAGGTGCACAGGGCGAGGAAACCGATACCGCCGAACAGCAGCGACCGCACATAGATGCCGACGAACCCGGAACCGGCGGCGATCCACTCGTACCCCCGGGCGGTGACGAATCCCCAGACGAGGGAATAGACGAGGAAGATCAGCAGCTGGGCCGTCCCGCACAGAAGGTGGTGGACGGGATTCACGCGCGTCACCGGAGCGGGGGAGACCGCGGGCTCCGGCTCCGGCACCGGCGCGGCCGTGCCGGCGGGAGGCACCTGGACGAGGGCCGCCGTCAGGCTCCGAATCGTGGGATGCCGGTAGATGTCCCGCATGGACGGTGAGGGAAGATCCGGGTTCTTCCTCAGCCGCGCGCAGAACTGGGCCATCACCAGGGAATTCGCCCCGAGGTCGTTGAAGAAGTTACTTTCGGCGGGAACGTGGTCGCAGCCGGTGACCTCGGCCAGGATTTCCGCGAGTTTCCGCTCGGTCCACTCCGTGTCCGACCTTATGTCGCCCAGGGAGACGGCAGGTTCGTCGGGCCGGGATATGGGGACCGCGGAGGACTGCTCCACCATTACATCTCCTGAGGGCGTTCGGATCGCCTTTGGCCGGCCGGCGGTCCCTGATCAGGAACCATCGGTTTCAGTCTGGCGAGGCGCACAGCAGGCTGCCACTTCGCATCGCCCCCATTCGCCGCCCCCGGAAGCGCGGATGGCTCCGTATTCCTTGGTTTCCCCGGTTTCCGCGCGGCGCCCTCCCCACCAGGCCTCACCCGAACGGCCGCGCCCCGGATCACCCACGTGTCCCAAGGAGCACCGCCGAGGGCATGACCCGGTGCCGGATATACCGTGCCCCTGGCCACCCAGCCGCGTGGTCTGACGGCGGCGCCCATCCGGCTCGCCGGCCGGCGGCACGGGACGACCGGAGCGACCGGAGTCCGTCGCCCCTGCTCGCCCTGCCCTGCACACCGTGCCCCAGGCATTCCGGCACGGCGGGCGTCACCTTCCGGACCCGAGTTCCCTGGTCCTGGCCGGCGCAGCTGCCGATGCCCAGGGCGTCACGGAGACGGCCGACGCCGCTCGGCGGCACCCCCGAGTCGGGCGCCCGTCCGGGTACCCGCCGGACCGACCCGGACATCGCGGGGAGCCACCGCGGTACCCGTCACGGCGCAGACCGACCGGAGGAGGGAAACGGTGGCCCGGAACGACGACGCACTGCTCGCCTTCGACACCGGCGACCTGGAGGACTGGGACGAGCACCGTGCGCGAGCCGCTCTCGACGGCAGGCACGGCGCCTTGTACCGGAACCACCTGCGCATCGCCCTGCATCTCGACTCCTGGGCCCACGCCGAGGGCGGCCGGACGGATGTCGACGCACCGTACAAAGCCGGATACGTGCAGGCCCTGCGGGACATGGCCGCGTTCCTGCGACAGACCTACTACCTCCCCAGCGGCCCGGACTGAACCCGGGTCACCGGGTGTCAGCCGTCGCCCTCCCCGGACTCCGCCCGTTCCGCCAGGGCCTCATCGGTGCCCTCGCCGGACGTGTGGGGCCCGGGGCGCCCTTCCTCCTCCGGGTGGACGTCCCGCTCGTCCGTCTCCCGCTCCAGGCGACGTGGGCTCGCGCCGTGCTTCTCCGTGCTCACACAGGCGCTCACCGCCCTCCGTGGTGCGCGCCGCCGGAAAGCGCTGACGGTGGCCGCTGCCGGGCCGGCCGCCGGTGCGTTCGTCGTCCTGCGGCGAGCGAAGGCACGCCCGTCCGGCACAGCCGCCGCGGCTCGCCGGCGGCCGGCGAGCCGAGTCCGGCCCACCTGGCGACCCACACCGCGCCCCTGGACGAGGCGCCGCGGGCCTACGAGATGTTCAAGGAGAAGGCGGACGGCTGCGTGCGCGCGGTGATCCGGCCGGGCGGCTGACCCCGTCCTGGCCCGTTTGCGGCCGGTGGGGATGGGGACCCGGCCGACCATGAGCACAAGGTCACGCTATCCCCGGACAGGGCGCAACCGCCTTCTGCGGCTGCTGGACCGCCTGGAGCGGGAACCCAGGGCCGACGCGGTGATCGACAGGATCCGCAAGGGGGTGCAGGCCCTGCCGCTCGGCGACGGGCGCGACCTCCTGCACGGCAGGTGGCTGGGGCACCCGGTGCATCCGCTGATGGTGCAGGTGCCGATCGGCAGCTGGCTGTCGGCGGCGGTACTGGACGTGTACCCCGGCCGCTCCCGCGAGGCGGGACTCCTGGTCGGCGTCGGCCTGGCCTCCGCCGCGCCCGCGGCCCTGGCGGGCTGGGTCGACTGGGCGGAGCTGCACCCCCAGCAGCAGCGTGTCGGACTGGCGCACGCCCTCGCGAACTCGGCCGCCGTCGGTCTGTACGCCGCCTCGCTCGGCTGCCGCGTCAAGGGACGCGGCGCGGCGGGCCGGGCCTACGGCTTCCTGGGCCTGACGGCGGTCGCGCTCGGCGGCATGCTGGGCGGCCACCTGGCCTACCGCCAGGCGTCCGGCGCCAACCACGCCGAAGAGGTCCCGCACGTCGTCACCGAGGGCTGGCACCGGATCGGAGCCGTGGCCGAGTTCCCGGCCGACCAGCCTGTGCGGCGCAGCGTGGACGACGTCCCGGTCCTGGTCGTCCGGGAGTCCGGCGGGACGATCCACGCCCTGGCCGAGCGGTGCAGCCACCTCGCCGGACCGCTCTCCGAGGGCACGGTCAGCGACGGATGCGTCCAGTGCCCCTGGCACGGAAGCGTCTTCCGGCTCTCGGACGGCTGGAACGTCCGCGGCCCGGCCACCGCGCCCCAGCCGGCGTTCGACACCCGCATCACCGACGGCCACGTCGAGATACGCCTGCGCCGGCAGGACCGGGACGGGCAGCCTTCCGACGAGGCCGGTGCGGGACGGCGACGCACGGGAACGGGAGCCCATGGCTACGGCAGCTGACGGCCGCCCCGCGGGACGTCTGCACGGGCTGCTGCGGCGGACCCGAAGGCGGTACGCGGCAGGGCACGACCGCCCGCTGGGCGGCTACCTCGCGGCCATGGCGGGCTTCGCCACGTACACGACGGCCTGGGCCACCGCCGTACGGCTGCGCGGCCGGCCGCTGCCCGACCGGCCCGAACCGTGGGACGTGGTCCTGACCTCGGTCGCCACGTTCCGGCTCAGCCGACTGCTGACCAAGGCATCGGTCACCAGCCCGCTGCGCGCCCCCTTCACCCGGTACGTCGCCCCGCAGGGCCCCGCCGAACTGCACGAGGAGGCGCGGCGCGAGAACGGCAGGCACACCGTAGGAGAGCTCGCCACCTGCCCCTTCTGCATGAGTGTCTGGGTCGCCTCCACCCTCACCGCCGGCCAGCTCCTCTGGCCGCGCGCGACCCGCACCGCCATGGGCGCGCTCACGGCCCTGGCCGGGGCGGACACCCTGCAACTGGCATACGGCGCGCTGGTCGGGAAGACGACCGCCGGTGAATGACCCGCCGGCGAGGGAGTGAAGGGGACCGGCCGCGCGGGTGAGGGCGGTCGTCGCGGGTACCCGCCGGGGCATGCTCAAGCGCGCACTGTGGCAGGGACTGCTCGCCGGCACCGCCGGAGGGGTCGTCATGACCCTCGGTGAAAAGGTGGAGCAGGCCGTCACCGGCCGGCCCGACTCCCATGTGCCCGCGCGGGTGCTCCAGCGGCTGACCGGCCTGCCCGAACGTCCCGGAAGACAGCCGCTGCCGGTCAACTGGGCCATGCACTACGGCCAGGCCGCCCTCCTCGGGGTGCTGCGCTCGGTGATGGCCCAGACCGGACTGCGCGGACCCCTCGCCTCCGCCAAGTTCGCGGTCGTCCGCCTCACCAACGACCAGATCCTCGAGAACGCGACCGGCGTCGGCGCCCCACCCGGCACCTGGCCCCGCCGGGAGCTCGCCGTGGACCTTCTCCACAAGGCCGTCTACGCCTTCACCACCGGCGCCGTCGCCGACGCACTCGCCGCCCGCGGTGGACCCGGCCCCGGACAGCGCCATGCCGCCGCCCGCCCCGGCCGCCACGCCCACGCCGGCCCTCTGCCCCGCGGACAGGCCTCCGGAGCGGGCAGGTGAGGGTGAGCACGCCGGCCGGCCCCCCTCAGGGCATGGTGCTCTGGGCGAGGATCAGGTCGGTGACCGCGGGCAGGCCGCCTTCGGCAAGGGCGGCCCGCTGCCGGTCCGCGCCGGTGCCGTCCTGCAGAAGCCGGTGCACCAGGGCCGTCACCTGCCGGTTGTCGCCGGACGCGTCGAGCGCGGGGGCGACGTAGCGCAGCAGCTCGTACAGCATCTCGCCGGCCCGGCGCTGCCGGCCGCCCGGATCGACCAGGGTGCTGCTCAGCCCGTGGCGGGCCGCGTGCCACATGCTCGCCTGGAGCAGCTCCTGGTCGCAGTCGAGCGCCGGAGCGCCGGCGGCGGCCTCCGCGAGCACCGTCTCCACCAGGGCCCGGACGAGACCCGCGAGCATCACCGCGTCGTCCGCGCGCAACTGCACGTCGAGACAGCGCACCTCGACGGTGGGGTACCGGGCCGAGAGCCGGGCCTGCCAGTAGAGCTGGCCGGTGTCCGAGATCAGACCGCTCTCCAGCAGCTGCCGCACACGCCGGTCGTGGTCGGCGATGTCGGCGAAGTGCGGGGGCATGCCGCTGACCGGCCAGCGGCTGAAGATCACGGTGCGCCAGCTGGCGAAGCCGGTGTCGTGGCCGTCCCACAGCGGGGAGTTCGCGGACAGGGCGGTGAGGGCCGGCAGCCACACCCGGATCCGGTTCAGGATCTGCACACCGGTGTCCCGGCTGGGTACGCCGACGTGCACGTGCATGCCGTTGACCAGCTGCTCCGCCACGAGCTGGGGCGCCTGGACGAGCATGGCCCGGTACCGGGCCTGGTCGGTGACGGCCACGGGGTGGCCGTGGCGCAGTGGCGGTGTGGCGCAGGCCGCGACCCGGCAGCCGTGCTCCTCGGCGGCCGCCCCGACGGCGTGCCGCAGCCGGAGCAGGTGCCCGCCGACCTCCTCCAGCGTGCCGCACACCGGGGTGGCCACCTCCACCTGCGCCTGCAGCAGCTCGCAGTGCACCTCCTGGTCGGCCACGAGATGCCCCAGACCGGCCGCGGCCCGCACCTTGTCCGCCACGGGCACCGGTAGCCCCGTGACCGGGTCGAGCAGCAGGTACTCCTCTTCGACACCGATCGTCGTCATCGATCGCCTTCTGTTCCGCCCGGCTGTGACACCGGACTGGCTCCCGATGCGCCTGGCCGGTGCATCGCACGGCGAGGGCCCGTCGGAAGGACCGCTCGCCGTGCCCGAGTTGCCGCGGCCGCTCCCCGGTAAACCACCATCCACCGCCGACGAGCCCGGCGCGCTGCCGCGCCCCTCGACCGGTCCCGCCGCCCCGCGGGTCCGCAGGCCGGCGGGCCCGGCGGCTCCGGCTGACGGCGTCGGCCCTTGCCCATGGCCTTGCGGACGGCGTCCTTCGTGCGGTCCATGACGGCGGCCACCGGACCGAGGGCCACGCTGGCGGCGGCCGACTCGACACGGGGGTGCGGCCGGGTGGGAGCCATGGCCCCGGCGCCCCTGACCGCCTTGGCCATCACCGCGAGGTTCGTGACGTCGGTGCTGCGGCGGATGTGCGCGAACTCGTAGCGCTCCGGCACTCTGCCGGTCAGCGGTTCCGATGCCGTCTCCCTCGCGGTTGCCGGTCCCCCTCCGGAGCCGGCCCCGCGCGGCGGCTCTGAGGAAGGGTGAGGGAACGAGCGCTCGCGGTTGCCATCCGGTCCAAGAGCGGCTTTCTGGATGATCAGCAGGATGAGCCCCACCACGGAAGTCGCCAGAGAGCCACCAGGGCCGGTTCTGAGCCCAGCCCCTGACCCAGTGCGCGCCGGCCCCCAGGAGGGGGCCAACCGCATTCTATGGAGAAGCAAAGAATTCGGCCCAGCCCTGCCCGGTACGCCCTGTCAGGGTCTACGTTCCTCCCGCGCCCTGTCATGTCACGCTCACCCCGACATGCGGGCCTGCGAGTGTCATGCTCATGACTGCGCGGTTTGGCCGCCGCTACGCGCGTCACGGGCTGCCCATCCAGTGCGATACCCCACGTCAACCGGAGGCAGTACCCCATGCGTGAGTCACACCCGAGCGGGCCGAGACGGAGTCTGCGAAGACTCGTCGCCGTCACCGTCCCAGCCCTCGCCCTGACCGTCGCCGGATTCACCGCCGCCCCGACTGCCGGCGCCCAGCCTGCCGCGACCTATACGCAGACCTCCAAGGTCACGCAGAACCACAAGGCGCTGACCGCACCCGAGCGGCAGACGTACCACGCCACCGGCAAGGCCGGTCAGAAGGTGCCGACCCAGCATCTGTGCACCACCGCCGGGCCTGGCCACGCGTCCTGTTTCGCCCAACGTCGCACGGACATCAAGCAGCGCCTCGCCTCGGCGCTCGCCGCCGCGCCCTCCGGCCTCTCCCCGGCCAACCTGCACAGCGCCTACAACCTGCCCACCACGGCGGGCTCGGGCATGACCGTCGGCATCGTGGACGCCTACAACGACCCCAACGCCGAGCCGGACCTGGCCACGTACCGCTCCACCTACGGCCTCTCGTCCTGCACCAAGGCGAACGGCTGCTTCAAGCAGGTCGGCCAGACCGGCTCCACCACCTCGCTGCCGGCCAACGACACCGGCTGGGCCGGTGAAGAGATGCTCGACATCGACATGGTCAGCGCGGTCTGCCCGAACTGCAACATCATCCTGGTCGAGGCCAACTCCGCGAGCATGGCCGACCTCGGCGCCGCCGAGAACGAGGCCGTGGCCCTCGGCGCCAAGTTCATCTCCAACAGCTGGGGCGGCTCCGAGGACTCCTCCCAAACCACGGACGACACCCAGTACTTCAAGCACCCGGGCGTCGCGATCACCGTCTCCTCCGGTGACTCCGCCTACGGCGCCGAGTACCCGGCCACCTCCCAGTACGTGACCGCCGTCGGCGGCACCGCGCTCACCACCGCCTCCAACGCGCGCGGCTGGAGCGAGTCGGTGTGGCACACCAACTCGACCGAGGGCACCGGCTCCGGCTGTTCCGCCTACGACCCCAAGCCGAGCTGGCAGACCGACACCGGCTGTGCCAAGCGCATGGAGGCCGACGTCTCCGCGGTCGCCGATCCGGCCACCGGCGTCGCGGTCTACGACACCTACGGCGGCTCCGGCTGGGCGGTCTACGGCGGCACCAGCGCCAGCTCGCCGATCATCGCCTCCGTCTACGCTCTCGCGGGCACCCCGGGCGCGAGCGACTACCCGGCGAGGTACCCGTACTCCCACACGTCCAACCTGTATGACGTGACCACCGGCAACAACGGCAGTTGCTCCCCGTCGTACTTCTGCACCGCGAACGCCGGCTACGACGGCCCGACCGGCTGGGGCACCCCGAACGGCACCGCCGCCTTCACCGCCGGCACCTCCACCGGCAACACGGTGACCGTCACCAACCCCGGCAGCCAGTCCACCACCACCGGCAGTGCGGTCAGCCTGCAGATCAAGGCCGCCGACAGCGCGGGCGCGGCCCTCACCTACAGCGCCACGGGCCTGCCCACCGGCCTGTCCATCAACAGCTCCACCGGCCTGATCTCCGGCACCGCTTCCACCGCCGGCACCTACCAGGTCACCGTCACCGCCAAGGACTCCACCGGCGCTTCCGGCTCGGCCTCCTTCACCTGGACCGTCGGCTCCAGTGGCGGCACCTGCTCCGCCTCCCAGCTGCTGGCCAACCCCGGCTTCGAGTCGGGCAGTACCGGGTGGAGCGCCACCAGCGGTGTCATCGCCAACGGCACCGGTGAGGCGGCCCACGGCGGTTCGTACTACGCCTGGCTGGACGGCTACGGCTCCTCGCACACCGACACGCTGTCGCAGTCGGTGACGATCCCGGCCGGCTGCAAGGCCACACTCACCTTCTACCTGCACGTCGACACCGCCGAGACCACCACCAGCACCCAGTACGACAAGCTGACGGTGACCGCGGGTTCGACGACCCTCGCGACCTATTCGAACCTCGACGCGGGCTCCGGCTACACCCAGAAGACCTTCGACCTGTCCTCGCTGGCGGGCTCGACGGTCACGCTGAAGTTCAACGGCGTGGAGGACTCCTCTCTGCAGACCAGCTTCGTGGTGGACGACACCGCCCTGACGACCGGCTGACCCGCATGAGCTGAGCACTCGATCCCGCACGCGGAAACCGTCCGCGTGCGGGAGACGCCGTTACCAACGCCGACGACGAAGGACACGGTCTCGGTGTCCTGGACCGCCGTCCCGTCGGCGAGTTTGCCGCTCATCTTGAAGGTCAGCCGGCAGGTGCCCTCCTCGGTGAACGCCCAGCCGCCGTGCGCGTGGGTGTTCGCCGGGATGCCGAAGAAGTCCAGGACTCCGTCCTTGCTCGGCTCGCCCTGTGAGCGGATCGGACGTCGCTCACCAACTGCTCTTGGTCACGCCGGGCAGTTCGCCGGCGTGTGCCATCTCGCGTACCCGGATGCGGGACAGGCCGAAGGTGCGCAGGTGGCCGCGGGGGCGTCCGTCCACGGCATCGCGATTGCGCACGCGGGTGGCGCCGGCGTCACGGGGCTGCCGACGCAACTCCCGCTGAGCCGCGGCCCGGTCGTCCTCCGAGCTGCGGGGGGACGCGATGATCGCTTTCAGTGCGGCACGCCGTGCGGCGTAGCGCGCCACGACGAGGCGCCGCTGCTCGTTCTTCGCGATCTTGCTCTTCTTCGCCATCAGACCTTCCCTCCCCGGGCGCGGATGCGGGCCACCGCGGCTTCGATGCCGATCGTGTCGATGGTCTTGACGCCCTTGGCGGACAGGGTGAGGCGGACGTGGCGGCCCTCGCTGGGCAGCCAGTAGCGCTTGCGCTGGATGTTCGGGTCGAAGCGGCGCTTGCTGCGCCGGTGGGAGTGGGAGATGTGGTGGCCGAAGCCGGGCCGGCGGCCGGTGAGTTGGCAGTGGGCGGACACGGGTTCCTCCTCGGTGGGTCGGTGAGGACAGCACACTAGCAGTCAAATGAAAATGAAAATCAAAGTCGTGTATGGTGCCGCCCATGGCCCGTAACGAACTCCGCCCGATCATCAAGCTGAGGTCCACCGCCGGGACCGGCTACACCTACGTGACCCGCAAGAACCGCCGTAACGACCCCGACCGGCTGACGCTGCGCAAGTACGACCCGGTCGTCGGCCGCCACGTCGACTTCCGTGAGGAGCGCTGAGAGCCATGAAGCCCGGAATCCACCCCGAGTACCGCCCGGTCGTCTTCCGCGACCGCGCCGCGGACTTCGCCTTCCTCACCCGCTCGACGGCCACCAGCGACAGGACCGTCGAGTGGGAGGACGGCAACACCTATCCGGTCATCGACGTCGAGATCTCCTCGGCGAGCCACCCCTTCTACACCGGCACCCAGCGAGTCCTGGACACCGCCGCGCGGGTCGAGCGCTTCGAGCGGCGCTACGGACGCGGACGAGGTGAGCGGTGAGCGGGCTGCCGGTCGCGATCGTCGCCGGACTGCACGCCGACGCCCGCCGCGCCGCTGTCGAGGAGATCCTGCGCACGGTCCCCGGCTCCATCGCGCTGCACCACGACCTGACGTCCGCCGTCGACAGCGCCGTGCACCGCACGGTCCGCGACGCCGCCGGCCTGCTGGGCCACGGCGACGCTCCGCTGGTGAACGACTGCGCGTGCTGCGCACTGCGTGAGGACCTGGTCCCCGAACTGCTGCGGCTCGCCGAGGAGGACAGGTACCGGCTGGCCGTCGTGGAACTGTGGGACTCGGTCGAGCCGCAGGCCATGGCGGCGGTCATCGCCGGCGCGGGGGCGCCGCTGGTGCTGACCGGCGTCGCCACCGCGGTCGACCCGGCCCTCGTGCTGCCGTACCTGGCCAATGGCGACGACCTGGCCGACGCGGGCCTCGCCGCCGCCCCGGCCGACCAGCGCACCGTCGCAGACACCTTCGCCCGGCAGCTGGAACACCCGACGGTGATCGCCGTCGTCGAGAACGGCTCGTCGGGGGAGAGCGCCGACGACGCCGACCGTGCTCTGCTTGCCCAGCTCACACCAGGTGCGCGAAAGCTGCGCGTGGACGGCGGGGCCCTGGGGCCCGCCCTGCTGGCGGGCTTCGACGTGGCGGCGGCCGCCGCCCGCCTGCACCCGGCGTGCGCGCTGCTGCCGCAGGAGTGCGACGAACACGGCGTGACCACCCTCGTCTGGCGGCGCACCCGGCCCTTCCACCCGCAGCGCCTCTACGCCGCTCTGGAGGACCTGACCTGTGCCGCCGCGCGCAGCCGTGGGCGTTTCTGGTTGGCCGACCGCCCCGACACCCTGCTGTCCTGGGACGCCGCGGGCGGTGCCCTGTGCGTGGAGTCGGTGGGTCCCTGGCTGGCCGCTTTGCCGGACGCCGCGTGGGAGATGGTGCCCGCCGAACGCCGTCTCGCCGCTTCCCTCGACTGGCACCCCGAACACGGCGACCGCTGCCAGTACCTCACCTTCACTTCGCCCGGCCTGGACCGCGACGCTCTGCCGGCCCTGCTCGACTCGTGCCTCCTCACCGACGACGAGTACGCGGCCGGCCGAAAAGGCTGGCGACAACTCCCGCACGTCTTCGACGACTTGCTCGACCCAGTGACCTGACAGGAAGGACCGACCTCACCATGCCCCGACGCACGAGCACCGGGCGGCAGACCACCAAGCGTCAGCGCGTCAACCCGCTGGACGCCGCCGGCATCACCTATGTCGACTACAAGGACACCGACCTGCTGCGGAAGTTCATCTCCGACCGCGGGAAGATCCGCAGCCGTAGGGTGACCCATGTGAGGCGTCAGCAGCAGCGGCAGACAGCACAGGCCATCAAGAACGCACGGGAGATGGCGCTCCTGCCCTACGGCACCCGGTAGCCGGCACAGCCGAACGGATCGCCCCGGCGCCGTCACCGCTTCTCGTACGGGTTCGACGGCTCGGCGACCTGGCGGACCGTATTCACGTCCAATACGGGGGGCCAGGCCGCTTCCGAGCCCAGCCGCACGAGACCGGCAGCCGGGTCACGTACCAGTGTCGCCGTCCCCATGGGTGACGAAACCGCTCAGCCGGACCGTACGGCCCTTCAGGGAGTGCCCGCTGTCGTACATCGCCGGGGAGGCGAAGGCAGTCACGCTCAGGCCCACCGGGTCGCCGGCGGGCAGCGCCCGGAACGTGCCCACACCCTGCGCCGCGCGCCGCGCCTCCTCAGGTCACCACGCAGGCCCTCGTGCAGGACGGTGCGGTACAGGCCCATGCGCCGCCCCGCGCAGGACGGACTCCCGGCCTTGACGCTCCGCGCGTCTGCGCGAAGGAGAAACCGATCCGACCAGGGATTTTCTGGGAGCGCCCGGCACTCGCGCCACGAGCTCCCTCCCGCCCCGCGAACGTGCGGTCAGGAGGGAGCTCGCGGTGCCATTCCCAGGGCTCTCAGATGTCCCGGAAGATCTCGATCTGGGCCCCGATCGAGTTCAGGCGCTCGGCCAGGTCCTCGTAGCCGCGGTTGATGACGTACACGTTGCGCAGCACCGACGTGCCCTCGGCCGCCATCATCGCCAGCAGTACGACCACCGCGGGACGCAGGGCCGGCGGGCACATCATCTCGGCGGCGCGCCAGCGGGTCGGGCCCTCGACCAGCACCCGGTGCGGGTCCAGCAGCTGGAGCCGTCCGCCGAGGCGGTTGAGGTCGGTCAGGTAGATGGCCCGGTTGTCGTACACCCAGTCGTGGATGAGGGTCTGGCCCTGCGCCGACGCGGCGATGGCCGCGAAGAACGGGACGTTGTCGATGTTCAGGCCGGGGAACGGCATCGGGTGGATCTTGTCGATCGGCGCCTCCAGCTTGGAGGGGCGGACCGTGAGGTCGACCAGCCGGGTGCGGCCGTTGTCCGCGAAGTACTCCGGCGACCGGTCGTGGTCGAGGCCCATCTCCTCCAGGACCGCCAGCTCGATCTCCAGGAACTCGATGGGCACCCGGCGCACCGTCAGCTCCGACTCGGTGACCACGGCGGCGGCCAGCAGGCTCATCGCCTCGACCGGGTCCTCGGAGGGGGAGTAGTCGACGTCCACGTCGATGTCCGGCACACCGTGCACGGTGAGCGTGGTGGTGCCGATGCCCTCCACCCTGACGCCCAGCGCCTCCAGGAAGAAGCACAGGTCCTGGACCATGTAGTTCGAGGAGGCGTTGCGGATGACCGTGACGCCGTCGTGCCGGGCGGCGGCCAGCAGCGCGTTCTCGGTCACCGTGTCGCCGCGCTCGGTCAGCACGATCGGCCGGCCGGGACGCACGGAGCGGTCCACCCGGGCGTGGTAGTGGCCCTCGGTGGCCGCGACGTCCAGACCGAACCGGCGCAGCGCGATCATGTGCGGCTCGATGGTCCGCGTACCCAGGTCGCAGCCACCGGCGTACGGCAGCTTGAAGCCGTCCATGCGGTGCAGCAGCGGGCCGAGGAACATGATGATCGAGCGGGTGCGGACGGCGGCCTCCGCGTCGATCGCGTCCATCTCCAGCTCGGCGGGCGGGACGAGTTCGAGGTCGACCCCGTCGTTGATCCAGCGGGTGCGCACGCCGATGGAGTTGAGCACCTCCAGCAGGCGGTACACCTCCTCGATCCGCGCCACGCGGCGCAGCACCGTGCGCCCCTTGTTCAGCAGCGAGGCGCACAGCAGCGCCACGCACGCGTTCTTGCTGGTCTTGACGTCGATGGCGCCGGACAGACGGCGGCCGCCGACCACGCGCAGATGCATCGGACCCGCGTAGCCCAGCGACACGATCTCGCTGTCCAGGGCTTCACCGATTCGCGCGATCATCTCAAGGCTGATGTTCTGGTTGCCGCGCTCGATGCGATTGACGGCGCTCTGGCTGGTGCCGAGCGCCTCCGCGAGCTGCGCCTGTGTCCAGCCCCGGTGTTGCCGGGCGTCACGGATGAGCTTGCCGATGCGTACGAGGTAGTCGTCTGACATGAGGTCGAGGTTATCTCAGATATGAGATGGCGCCTGTCAGGGGGTCCATTCGGGTGATGTCGGTGACGGACTGTCAGGGCTGGTCGCTCCAGGGCACGCTGGGTGACCGGAAAGGGGTGGATAAATCCACCGATGTCGTCCGGTTCGGGGCTCGGTGCGGTAGGCGGTCGTCTGGTGCGCGCCCCGGCCGCCGAGGGCCCCGCCGGCCGGGCGGGTCCGCTGTCGTGGTGCGGCGCGTGGTGCACGGGCACACCGGGGCCGGGTCGGGCATGACCGGACCGCGCCCATGTATTAGAGTTATCTCGACATCGAGATATCTGCCGAGGCGCACCGTAGCCGCCACTCCAGTAAGGCTTGCCTAACTTAGCCTGACCTTACTGGTTCGGCCAAGCCGGCGAGGCGGCACGATTGACGGTGGTACGCGCACATCAATGAAGGAGACTGTCGTGTCGGCGAACAGCTTCGACGCCCGCAGCACGCTGCAGGTGGGCGACGAGTCGTACGAGATCTTCCGGCTGGACAAGGTGGAGGGCTCGGCCCGCCTGCCGTACAGCCTCAAGGTCCTGCTGGAGAACCTGCTCCGCACGGAGGACGGCGCGAACATCACCGCCGACCACATCCGCGCCCTCGGCACCTGGGACTCCCAGGCCCAGCCCTCCCAGGAGATCCAGTTCACGCCGGCCCGCGTGATCATGCAGGACTTCACCGGCGTGCCCTGTGTCGTGGACCTCGCCACGATGCGTGAGGCCGTCAAGGAGCTGGGCGGCGACCCGGCCAAGATCAACCCGCTGGCGCCGGCCGAGCTGGTCATCGACCACTCCGTCATCGCCGACAAGTTCGGCACGAACGACGCCTTCAAGCAGAACGTCGAGCTGGAGTACGGCCGCAACAAGGAGCGCTACCAGTTCCTGCGCTGGGGCCAGACCGCGTTCGACGAGTTCAAGGTCGTCCCGCCGGGCACCGGCATCGTCCACCAGGTGAACATCGAGCACCTGGCCCGTGTCGTGATGGTCCGCGACGGCAAGGCCTACCCGGACACCCTGGTCGGCACCGACTCGCACACCACCATGGTCAACGGCCTCGGCGTCCTCGGCTGGGGCGTCGGCGGCATCGAGGCCGAGGCCGCCATGCTCGGCCAGCCGGTCTCCATGCTGATCCCGCGCGTCGTCGGCTTCAAGCTCACCGGTGAGCTGCAGCCCGGCACCACCGCCACCGACCTCGTGCTCACCATCACCGAGATGCTGCGCAAGCACGGCGTCGTCGGCAAGTTCGTCGAGTTCTACGGCGAGGGCGTGGCCGCCACCTCGCTCGCCAACCGCGCCACCATCGGCAACATGTCGCCGGAGTTCGGCTCCACCGCCGCGATCTTCCCGATCGACGACGAGACCCTGAACTACCTGCGCCTGACCGGCCGCTCCGCGCAGCAGGTCGCCCTGGTGGAGGCCTACGCCAAGGAGCAGGGCCTCTGGCTGGACCCGGCCGCCGAGCCCGACTTCTCCGAGAAGCTGGAGCTGGACCTCTCCACCGTCGTGCCGTCCATCGCCGGCCCGAAGCGCCCGCAGGACCGCATCGTCCTCGCGAACGCCGCCGAGCAGTTCAAGCTGGACGTCCGCAACTACGTCGACGACATCGACGAGGCGGGCAAGGAGTCCTTCCCGGCCTCCGACGCCCCTGCCGTCGCCCCGAACGGCTTCCCGAGCAACCCGGTCCCGGTGACCGCCCCCGACGGCACCACCTACGAGCTGGACCACGGTGCGGTGACGGTCGCGGCCATCACCTCCTGCACCAACACCTCCAACCCGTACGTCATGATCGGCGCCGCCCTGGTCGCCAAGAAGGCGGTCGAGAAGGGCCTCACCCGCAAGCCGTGGGTCAAGTCCACCCTCGCCCCGGGTTCGAAGGTCGTCACCGACTACTTCGACAAGGCCGGCCTCACCCCGTACCTGGACAAGCTGGGCTTCAACCTCGTCGGCTACGGCTGCACCACCTGCATCGGCAACTCCGGCCCGCTGCCGGAGGAGGTCTCCAAGGCCGTCAACGACCACGACCTCGCGGTCACCTCGGTCCTCTCCGGCAACCGGAACTTCGAGGGCCGCATCAACCCCGACGTCAAGATGAACTACCTGGCGTCCCCGCCGCTGGTCGTCGCCTACGCCATCGCGGGCTCCATGAAGGTGGACATCACCCGCGACGCCCTCGGCACCGACCAGGACGGCAACCCGGTCTACCTGAAGGACATCTGGCCCACCGAGGCCGAGGTCAACGACGTCGTCGCCAACGCCATCGGCGAGGACATGTTCGCCAAGTCCTACGAGGACGTCTTCGCCGGCGACGCCCAGTGGCAGTCGCTGCCGGTCCCGACGGGCAACACCTTCGAGTGGGACCCGGAGTCCACCTACGTCCGCAAGCCCCCGTACTTCGAGGGCATGGGCATGGAGCCGACCGCGGTCGAGGACATCTCCGGCGCCCGTGTCCTGGCCAAGCTGGGCGACTCGGTCACCACCGACCACATCTCCCCGGCCGGCGCCATCAAGGCCGACACCCCGGCCGGCAAGTACCTCACGGAGCACGGCGTCGAGCGCCGCGACTTCAACAGCTACGGCTCCCGCCGCGGCAACCACGAGGTCATGATCCGCGGTACGTTCGCCAACATCCGCCTGCGCAACCAGATCGCGCCTGGCACCGAGGGCGGCTACACGCGTGACTTCACGCAGGACGGCGGCCCGGTCGCCTTCATCTACGACGCCTCGCAGAACTACCAGGCCGCCGGCATCCCGCTGGTCGTCCTGGCCGGCAAGGAGTACGGCTCCGGCTCGTCCCGCGACTGGGCGGCCAAGGGCACCGCGCTGCTCGGCGTCAAGGCCGTCATCGCCGAGTCCTACGAGCGCATCCACCGCTCCAACCTCATCGGCATGGGCGTGCTCCCGCTGCAGTTCCCCGAGGGCGCCTCGGCCCAGTCCCTCGGCCTGACCGGTGAGGAGACCTTCTCCATCTCCGGCGTCACCGAGCTGAACGAGGGCCGTACGCCGCGCACGGTCAAGGTCACCACCGACACCGGTGTCGAGTTCGACGCGGTCGTCCGCATCGACACCCCCGGTGAGGCCGACTACTACCGCAACGGCGGCATCATGCAGTACGTGCTGCGCAGCCTGATCCGCAAGTAGGCGGCAGGGCACGGCACAGCCGTCAGGGCCGTATCCCCGGTGCCGGGGGTACGGCCCTTCGCCGTGCCCGTGCCCGTGCCCGTGGCCGCTGCGGCGAGTGCGCCCGTACCGCTTCACCCGCGCGCGGCCCGCTCGCGCCCTCGTGGGCCTCTCAGGGGACGGAGCGCCCGGCCGGGCGCGGGCTGAACCGTCAGTCCGCGAGGTCCCCGAGGTCTCCCGGGTCTTCCAGGTCCCCGAGGTCTTCCAGGTGTGAGAAGTCCCCGAGCAGCCGGGTGGGGTCCGGCGCCGCCAGCTCCGCCCAGATCACCTTGCCCTGGGGTGTGTAGCGGGTGCCCCAGCGCTCGGCGAGCCGCGAGACCAGGAACAGGCCCCGGCCGCCCTCGTCGGTCGTCGCCGCGTACCGCAGGTGCGGTGAGGTGCTGCTGCCGTCGGCCACCTCGCAGATCAGCGTGCGGTCGTGGATGAGCCGCACATGGATCGGGTCGGAGCCGTACCGGATGGCGTTGGTGATCAGCTCGCTCAGCACCAGCTCCGTCCCGAACTCCAGCTCGGACAGTCCCCACTCGGCCAGCTTCGCCGAGACCACCCCGCGCATCCCCGACACGGCGGCCGGGTCGCGCGGCACGTCCCAGTCGGCGACCCGGTCGGCCGGCAGGGCCCGGGTGCGCGCGACGAGCAGGGCGACGTCGTCACCGGGACGCTCGGGCAGCAGTTGCTCCAGCACCGCCCGGCAGCTCTCCTCCGGTGAGCGGCCGGGGTGACCCGCCAGGGCCCGGCGCAGCAGCTCCATGCCCTCGTCCAGGTCGCGCCTGCGGTCCTCGATCAGACCGTCGGTGTACAGGACCAGCTGGCTGCCCTCGGCCAGCTCCAGCTCGGCCGTCTGGAACGGCAGGCCGCCCAGGCCCAGCGGGGGACCGGCCGGCACATCGGGGTAGGTGACGCTGCCGTCGGGGTGGACCAGCGCGGGCGCGAGGTG
This sequence comes from Streptomyces sp. NPDC047841, assembly GCF_040704085.1. Classification (NCBI taxonomy): domain Bacteria; kingdom Bacillati; phylum Actinomycetota; class Actinomycetes; order Kitasatosporales; family Streptomycetaceae; genus Streptomyces; species Streptomyces sp. NPDC047841. The sequence goes on along the minus strand of NZ_JBEYRP010000001.1, from coordinate 295,400 downwards.
CCCGGCGCGGGCCATCACACAGCGGCACGTGACCGGGTCGTAGATCGCGTACAGGCAGGTGGCGCCGACGATCTCGCCGGACTTCTCCGGGCAGGGCTCGTCCTGGTCGAGGCGGCCGACCAGCTCGTCCACGTGCTGGAGCAGCTCGTCGGGCGGCAGGTCGAGCGTGGAGAAGTTGTGCACCGCGGTCCGCAGCCGGCCCATCGTCGCGGCGGCGTGCAGACCGTGTCCGACCACGTCACCGACGGCCAGCGCCACCCGGCTGCCCGACAGCGGGATCACGTCGAACCAGTCACCGCTCACCCCGGACTGCGCCGGCAGATAGCGGTAGCCGACCTCCAGGGCGCTCTGCTCGGGCAGGGCCCGGGGCAGCAGACTGCGCTGCAGGGTGACCGCGAGGGCGTGCTCGCGCGTGTACCGGCGGGCGTTGTCGATGCTGACCGCGGCCCGGGTCACCAGCTCCTCCGCCAGGGCCAGCTCCTCCGCGTCGAAGGGCTCCCGCTTGGACCGCCAGAAGTTGGCCATGCCCAGGACGACACCGCGCGCCCGGATGGGAGCGGCGATGAGCGAGTGGATGCCGAAGTCCAGGATCCGCCCGGTCCGCTCGGGGTCCTGCGCCCGCCAGCCCTCGGCCTGCGACAGGTCGGTCACCAGCTCCGCGCGTCCGGCGCCGTAGCCGCGCGCCTGCGGGGTGGAGGGCAGGAAGTCGATCAGCCGGCCCAGCTCGTAGAGGGGGTGGTCGTCCTGGATGCCGCTCACGACGACCCGGCGGACGTGGGGCGCCGTCGGCGCCGGTTCCTCGCCGTGCAGGACGGCGTCGGCCAGGTCGACGGTGACGAAGTCGGCGAACCGGGGCACGGCGACCCGCGCGAGTTCCTCGGCCGTGCGGACCACGTCCAGGGTGCTGCCGATGCACAGCCCCGCGTCGTACAGCAGCTCCAGCCGCTCGCGGGCGGCCTCGGCCCGGCCGGACACCGCCTGGAGCTCGGTGGAGTCGCGGAGCGTCACGACGGTGCCCCGGGGGCCGCCCGCGTACTCCGTGGGCCGCTGGTTGACCGCCAGCAGGCGCCCCTTGGCGAAGTGCACCTCGTCGCTGGCCTCGCGCCCGGAGACGAGCAGTTCCACCGTCGCCGGGTCGAGTTCCCCGAGCTCCCGCACCGTGCGCCCCTCGGCGTCGGGGGGCAGCTCCAGCAGGCGCCGGGCCTCGTCGTTGACGAGCAGCAGCCGGCCGTCGGGGCCGACGATGACGACGCCCTCCCGCACCGAGTGCAGGACCGCGTCGTGGTGCTCGTACATGCGGGTCATCTCGTCCGGGCCCAGGCCGTGGGTCTGCCGCCGCAGCCTGCGGCCGACCAGGGCCGTGCCGCCGGTCGACACCACGAGCGCGCCGGCCCCGGCGGCGAGGATGATCGGCAGCTGCCGGTCCAGCTCGCTGGTGACGTGCTTGACCTTCAGCCCGGCGGAGACGAGGGCGACGACCTTGCCGTGGGCGTCGTCCACGGGCACGGTGGCCTGGACCTCGTGGCCCAGCGGGCCCTGGACGCTCTCGGTGTAGACCTTCCCGGCCAGCGACGGCCCTATATTGCCCACGAACCGCTCGCCGATCCGGGCGGGTATGGGGTGGGTGTAGCGGGTGCCGTGGGTGTCCATGACCACGATGAAGTCCACCCCCGCCGATCTGCGTCCCGCCTCGGTCAGCGGCTGGAGGACACGGGACGGGTCGGGGCTCCGCAGGGCGCGCAGCAGGCCCGGGGAGTGGGCGAAGGTCTGCGCGACGGCTATGGACCGCCGCCTGGCCTCCGTGCTGGTGTCCCGCCTCGACTGCAGTACGAGAGCGACGACGGCGCAGATCACGAGCAGCACCACCAGCGCCACCTGGAGCAGGAAGACCTGTCCGGCGACGCTGCGGGGGCTCTTGCCGATCACAGTGCGCCAGGAGAGGCGCCTGAATCGGACAGGTGCGTCCGACATGCGGCATTTGTAGCACCGCGTTCCGCCGGATGGCTACGGTCCGTCCATGAGATGGACGGGCCGGACCTCCGGCCTGCCGACCGCACGCGGGTCCGTGGGCGACGGGTACGGCACCCCACCTGCGCCGGCGACACCGGCCGGGCGGGGCGCGTCCGCGCCTGGCCGCGGCGGCCCTGGGGGCGGTCATCGGGCCGGGCCCGTGGGGGCGCGGGTGGGGCCGGACGCCGGGGTTGGTGGTTGCGGCGGCTCAGTGCTCACCGACGGGTCGGGTGGGGGTGCGGGTGCGGGTGCGGAGGCTGGGGGCTGGGCCGCGATCCGAGGGCCGGGTGGGGTGCGAGCACGCCTGGCTGCGGTGGTTCGGAGGGCTTTTCGGACCGGGTCCGTGCGGCGCGGGTGTGGCGGCTGCGGCGGCGCTTCGGCCTGTCAGTCGGGGCGAGCTGGGGACGGCGGTTGCGGCGGCTCAGTGCTCGCGGGCGCGAAGGCTGGGCTGGGCCGCGACCCGTTGGCCGGGTGGGGTGCGGGCACGCTCGGCCGCGGTGGGTTCGTCTGCGGAAGGCTGCGGCCGTCCCGGGGCGGTCGGCCGGGCCGGGCTCCGTGAGTCGGCGGCCACGGCACCGCCGGCCTGCCCAATCTGCGCGGGTGCTGCGGATGCGCCGGTCCGTGCGCTGCCGGCCGGGCAGGGCGCGTCCGCGCCCGGCGACGGCGGATCAGCCCCCGTCCCGCCCCGGCCAGCCGGGGCACCCGCCGCGCCCCGGACCGCACCCTGATTCCTGACCGCCCGCCCCGCCTCCCCGGTCCCCGGGCAACCTCCACTCCCCGGGGGCACCCTCGCCCACCCCCGGGGCACCCTCGCCCACCCCGGGGTCACCGCGGTCACCGTCGCTCGTTCAAGGCCCCGCCCCCGCCCCCGGCCTCACGGCGGTCCCGTCACCGTCACGCGGGCGGGGCGCAGGAGGCGGTCGCCGATGCGGTAGCCGGGGTGCAGGATCTCCGCGCAGACCAGCCGCCGCGCGCCCGGCGCCGCCTGGTGCGCGACCGCCTCGTGGCACGCCGGGTCGAACGGCTCGCCCTCCTCCCCGAACGTCTGCAGCCCCAGCGAGCCCAGCTGGGTCCGCAGGGTGTCGGCGATGTCCTTCAGGCCGGGGGTCAGCGGCTCGTGCGCGCACGTCCGGTCCACGGCGTCCACCACCGGCAGGAGGGCCGTCAGCACGTTGGCCACGGCGATCTCCCGCACGGCCATGCGGTCCCGCCGCACCCGCTTGCGGTAGTTGTCGTACTCCGCCTTCACCCGCTGGAGATCGGCGGTGCGCTCCCGCAGCAGGCGCTCCACCTCGTCCGAGCTCCGCGTCCGCGCCCCGTCCATCGTCAGCCCGCCTCCGGCTTGTCGTCGTCGACGATCTCGGCGTCCACCACCTCGTCGTCCCCGCCGGAACCCGCCTTACCACCGGCACCGGCACCGGCACCGGCACCCGCACCGGCCTGGCCGCCCTGGCCCGCCTCCCCGCTCTGCGCGGCCTGCTCGCTGCGCGACCGCTCGTACAGCGCCGTACCGATCTTCTGCGCGGCCTGCGCGGCATGGTCCAGGGCCTGCCGGATGCCCGCCGTGTCCTGCGACTTCAGCTTCTCCTTCAGCTCGGCCAGCGCCGTCTCCGTCTCGGACTTCGCGTCCGCCGGGATCTTGTCGCCGTTCTCCCTGATCAGCTTCTCGGTGGAGTAGACGAGCTGCTCGGCCTGGTTGCGCGTCTCCGCCGCCTCCCGCCGCTCGCGGTCCTCCTCCGCGTGCTGCTCCGCCTCCCGGACCATCCGGTCGATGTCGTCGCGGGGCAGCGCCGAACCGCCGGTGACGGTCATCTTCTGCTCCTTGCCGGTGCCGAGGTCCTTCGCCGAGACGTGCATGATGCCGTTGGCGTCGATGTCGAAGGCCACCTCGACCTGCGGCACCCCGCGCGGGGCGGGCGCGATGCCGCTGAGCTCGAACATGCCGAGCTTCTTGTTGTACGCGGCGATCTCCCGTTCGCCCTGGTAGACCTGCACGGTCACCGAGGGCTGGTTGTCCTCGGCCGTCGTGAAGATCTCCGCACGCCGGGTCGGGATGGTCGTGTTCCGCTCGATCAGCTTGGTCATGATGCCGCCCTTGGTCTCGATGCCGAGGGACAGCGGGGTGACGTCGAGCAGGAGGACGTCCTTGACCTCGCCCTTGAGCACACCGGCCTGGAGGCTGGCGCCGACGGCCACCACCTCGTCCGGGTTCACGCCCTTGTGCGGCTCCTTGCCGGTCAGCTCCTTCACCAGCTCGGTCACGGCCGGCATCCGCGTCGAACCGCCCACCAGGACCACGTGGTCGATGTCGGACACCTTGATCCCGGCGTCCTTGATCGCGTTGTGGAACGGCGCCTTGCAGCGCTCCAGCAGATCCGCGGTCAGCTGCTGGAACTGGGCCCGGGTGAGCTTCTCGTCCAGGTGCAGCGGACCCTCCGCGGACGCGGTGATGTACGGCAGGTTGATCGAGGTCTCACTGGACGACGACAGCTCGATCTTCGCCCGCTCCGCCGCCTCCCGCAGCCGCTGCACGGCCATCTTGTCCTTGGCCAGGTCCACGCCGTAGTTGTTCCTGAACTGCGTGACCAGGTGGTCCACGACCCGCTGGTCCCAGTCGTCGCCGCCGAGACGCGTGTCGCCGTTGGTGGCCTTCACCTCGATCACGCCCTCGCCCATCTCCAGCAGCGACACGTCGAAGGTGCCGCCGCCCAGGTCGAAGACGAGGACCGTCTGGTCGTTCTCCTTGTCCAGCCCGTACGCCAGCGCCGCCGCCGTCGGCTCGTTGATGATCCGCAGGACGTTCAGGCCCGCGATCTCACCGGCCTCCTTGGTCGCCTGGCGCTGGGCGTCGTCGAAGTACGCGGGCACGGTGATCACCGCGTCGGTGACGTCCTCGCCGAGGTACGCCTCCGCGTCCCGCTTCAGCTTCTGCAGCACGCGCGCGGAGATCTCCTGCGCGGTGTACCGCTTGCCGTCGACGTCCCCCTGGTCGGGGAACCGCCACGCATGGTCCCCCATGTGCCGCTTGACCGAGCGCGCGGTGCGCTCCACGTTCGTCACGGCCTGCCGCTTGGCGACCTCGCCGACCAGCACCTCGCCGTTCTTGGCGAACGCGACGACCGACGGCGTGGTCCGTGCGCCCTCCGTGTTGGTGATGACGGTGGGCTCGCCGCCCTCCAGGACGGAGACCACCGAGTTCGTCGTACCGAGATCGATTCCGACCGGACGCGCCATCTGCGTGCTCCCTCTTGTTCGTCGGCTCCTGTGCCCTACGGCCGCTCACCGGGTTCCCAGTGCACCGGTCCCGCGCGCAGCGGCGGCTCGGCAGCCGTGCCGCCCGGCACCAGGAGGTACCGGAGGCGGGCCGGCGGGCTCGCCGCGGCGGCGCCGGACGGGGCGCGGTGCCGCCGCCGGGACGACCGCTCGTGCGCCCGGTCGTAGGCCGCGCGCCGCACCGGGTCCCGGAGCGTCTCGTACGCCGTGCGCAGCTCGGCGAACCGGGCCGCGGTGACCGCGTCCACCCGGGTGTCCGGCCGCAGTTCCCACGCCCTGCGGCGGAAGGCGGAGGTGATCGCCTCGGCCGGGGCGGAGGGTGCCGTACCGAGCACCGCATACAGGTCCAGCTCCACCGTGCGGGTCACCTCCTCACCCACCGCGAGCTGCGCGTTTGAAACCGAATTGCCTATCAATCGGGATAAAACTTGAGTGGACTCATGTCAAGGGTGACCTGCGCCGAAGCCGGACCGGCCGCTCCGGCACCCTCCGTCGCCGCAGGACGCCGAGCAACTCGCCGGCCTCCTCGGGCGGCGGTCGACGTCGAACAGCCGGGTACCCACTCCGCAGCACCACGAAGTCCCGTCCGCGCGGATGCCGCCACTCGCCCGGAGGGCGCGGCCGTCGCGGGCGTCACTCCGGCACCCCCGGCGGCGGGCGCCACCGGTCGGGCCCGTTCCGCGCGTCCTTGATTCGCCACGTGGGGTCACGAGGGGACCGGCAGGTCCATGAGCGCGAGTCCGGCCGGATCGAGGGCGGCTCGCCTCCCGGTGCGATACGGAGCCGGGCAGCGAAGGGCGGGCCAGGGGGCCCTTGCGCCCCGGGCCCGCTCGCCAGGGGCGACCGGTGCTGCGCTGGTCACGGGAACACGGCGGCGTGCTCTGGGCGGACCCGGTGGCATACGCACCGGGTCCGCGAGCCGGGCAGGCGAGGGGGGTGGGCTGCCTGTCCGGAGGGGAATGACCTGAAACCGCGTGGCTTGTGCGGCGAGATGGCGTGCGACATCGTTGTCAGTCGTCGTGCTCATGACTCTACCGCCTCAACCGACAACGATGTCAACCCACTTGGCTGGGCCGGCCGGGTGATGAGGGCGTACGCCTCCCGGCGCGCACGCGGTCTTCCGTGGTACCGGTGGCGCACGTTACTGTCCCTGCGGCTTGTGCGACCTGTGGTGCGCGACCCGTCCGTTAGGAGGAAGGGCCGCGTCATGCGTTTCAGACCCGCTTCCCTGCTGCTGTCCGCGCTCCTCGCGACCGCCGGCACAGCGACTCCCGCCCTGGCGGCGACCACCGCACCCCCCGGCCTCGTCAAGGACCCGACCCCGTACGTCGATCCGCTGATCGGCACCAGGAACGGCGGCGACGTCTTCCCGGGCGCCGTCGTGCCGTTCGGCATGCTCTCCTGGAGCCCGGAGAACACGCGCGGCGACGCCACGAGAACCGCAGCGCCGGGCGGCTACCAGTACGACGCCACCCGCATCCGCGGCTTCAGCCTCACCCACATGTCCGGCACCGGCTGCGCCGGCGGCAGCGGGGACATCCCGTTCTTCCCGTACGCCGGCGAGGTCACCTCCTCCCCGGCGAGCGACACCAAGGACGCCGTCTACGCCTCCGACTTCCGGCACGCCGACGAGACCGCCGAACCCGGCCACTACGAGGTCGGCCTTGCCTCCGGCGTCACCGCCGACCTCACCGCCACCGCGCGCACCGGCTCGGCCCGCTTCACCTACCCGGCGGGCAAGCCCGCCTCCCTGCTCGTGCGCACCGCCAACTCCGAGGTCGGCTCGGAGGACTCGACGGTCACGATCGACCCGGACACCCGGACCATCTCCGGCTCGGTCACCTCCGGCAACTTCTGCGGCTACCTCGACCCCGAGGGCCAACGCTCCTACTACACCCTCTACTTCACGGCCCGCTTCGACCGCGCCTTCCAGGCCACCGGCACCTGGCACGACGACCGGCTGGACCCCGGCTCGCGCGAGGCGTCCGGCGGCACCGGCGGCTTCTCGCACGGCGGGCGGCCGGTCGCCGGCAAGGGCGCGGGCGGCTACGTCGAGTTCGCGCCCGGAGACGGCCCGGTCAACGTCAAGGTCGGCATCTCCTACGTCAGCCGGGAGGCCGCCGCCGCCAACCTGGCCGCCGAGAACCCGCCCGGCCGGTCCTTCGACGCGGTCCGCCAGGCGGCCCGGCGGGCCTGGCGGGAGCGGCTCGGAGCCATCCGGGTCGGCGGCGGCACGGACGCCGACCGCACCACCTTCTACACCGCGCTCTACCACGCGCTGCTGCACCCCAACGTCATCAGCGACGCCGACGGCAGGTACCGGGGCGCCGACGGCCGCGTGCACAGGGTCGACCGTCGCCGGCACGCCCAGTACGGCACCTTCTCCGGCTGGGACGTCTACCGCGACCAGGTCCAGCTGCTGACACTGCTCGACCCGCGCACGGGCTCGGACATCGCGCAGTCCCTGTACGAGCTGGCCCGGCAGAACGGCGGTGTCTGGGACCGCTGGCTGCACGGCGGGAGCGGCACCCACGTCATGAACGGCGACCCCTCGCCGACCGCGCTCGCCGGCATCCACGCCTTCGGCGGCACCGACTTCGACCTCGAAGGAGCCCTGGGGTCCCTCGTGCGGGCGGCCACCGTCCCGACCCCGCAGGACCTGTCCCCGGCCGGCAAGCCCGTACTGTCGGCGGGCCAGCGCCCCTCCCTCGACAAGTACCTCGAGCTGCACTACATGCCGAGCGTGTCCAACGCCTGGGGCGGGGCCGCCGAGACCCTGGAGATGTCCACAGCGGACTTCGCGATCTCCCAACTGGCCCGCGCGGCCGGGGAGAAGGGCACGGCGGACACCTTCGCCCGGCGCGCCCAGTGGTGGCAGAACAACTTCAACGTAGCCGCCGCGCCGGACGGCGGCTACATCGCCAACCGCAAGGCCGACGGCAGCTGGGTCACCGGCTTCACCCCGGACACCGGCAACGGCTTCGTCGAGGGCACGGCCGCCCAGTACACCTGGATGGTCCCGCACGACCCGGCGGGCCTCTTCGCCGCGCTGGGCGGCCGGGACAAGGCGCTCGCCCGGCTGGACGACTTCTTCCACGACGCCGACGGCGGCTGGGCCTTCACCGGCAACGGCGGCACCAAGTCCGAACTGGACAACGAGCCCTCGATCAACGTCCCCTACCTGTACGACTACGCCGGCGCCCCCTACAAGGCGCAGCAGACCGTCCGCGCGGCGATGCGGCAGCTGTGGTCCACCGAGCCCGGCGGCATCCCGGGCAACGACGACCTCGGCGCGATGTCCGCCTGGTACGTCTTCTCGGCCCTCGGCATGTACCCGCAGGTGCCGTCGCGCGCCGAACTGGTCCTCGCCTCACCGCTGTTCGAGCGGATCGAGATCGACCGGCCGCACGGCAACGACATCTCCGTCCGCGCCACGGGAGCGGCGGCCGACGCGCCGTACGTCCGGTCCCTGAAGGTGAACGGCCGCAGCAGCGACCGGCCGTGGCTGCCCGCGTCCTTCGTCCGCGACGGCGGCCGGCTCGACTACACGCTGTCCGCCACCCCGGACCGGAACTGGGGCGCCGGCAGCCCGCCGCCGTCCTTCCGGCAGGGCGAGCAGCCGTACCAGATCGGCGTCGGGCCCACCACGGCCACCCTCGCCCCCGGTGACAGCACGAAGATCGGCATCCGTGCGCTGTCGCTGACCGGCGGCACCGGCCCCGAGGTCCGCTTCCGGGTGGAGACCCCGGCCGGGGTGACGGCCACGCCCGCCGAGGGCAAGGTCACCGACGGCGCCCAGGAGATCACGCTCACGGCGGCCCGGGACGCCGGGCAGGGCTTCGCCGACGTCCGGGTCACGGTGACCTCGGGCGACTCCTCCTACGAGCAGCCGGTGGCGCTCACCGTGGCGGCCCCGGGCACCCTGCTCGCCGCCTACAACAGCACCGGCGTCTCCGACGACGACGGCGACCACGACGAGGCCGACTACGACGGCGGCGGCTGGAGCTACTCCCGGCAGGCCCTCGCGGCGGCGGGCCTCAGCCCGGGCAAGCAGGCCACGGTCGGCGGTCTCGCCTTCACCTGGCCCGCCTCGCCCGCCGGCCGCCCCGACAACGCCTCGGCGTCCGGCCAGACCATCCTGCTGGACAGCCCGGCGGACGAGCTGTCCTTCATCGGCAGCGCCGTCAACGGCAACCAGCAGACCAAGGCGACCGTCGCCTACACCGACGGCACCACCGGCACCGTCGACCTGTCCTTCACCGACTGGACCGTGGGCGGCGGCGGTGGCTCCGTCCAGTACGGCAACGAGGTCGTCGCGAAGACCGCGTACCGCAACGTCGCCGGCGCGGACAAGGACCCGGTGGCGACGTACGTCTTCGCCACCAAGCCGTACCAGGCCCCGGCGGGCAAGCAGATCAAGAGCGTCACGCTCCCGCGCAACACGGACCTGCACGTGTTCGCCCTCGCCACGGGCTGAGCGCACAGGCTGAGCGCACCGGCTGACCGCACCGGCCGGGCGAGGACACGGCACGGGGGCGGGCCCATCCGGGCCCGCCCCCTCTTCCGGTGTCCCCGGTCAGCCCAGCAGTTCCACCTCCGCCAGGGTCGACTCGCCGTCCAGGACCAGGCGGTACTTCGTGTAGGTGCCCGGTGCGGCGATGGTGAAGGCGCGGGTCTGGCGGTCCCAGGCGAACGATTCCCCGGAGCGGTGGTCCAGGGTCCGCCAGGTCGTGCCGTCGGTGGAGCCCTCCAGGGTCCAGCCGGCCGGCGCCTTCGTGCGGTCGGCTCCCGAGGTCAGCGTGTACTGGACCGGCCGTGCACCGGCCTTGGCCGGGAGGTCGGCCGAGGTGAGCGTCGCGCTCGTCGCCGAGGTGTCGTCGAAGAGCGGGCCGTCACCCTTCAGCACGTCCGCGCGGGGCGTCGGCACCTTGTCGTCCTGGGTGACCGAGGCCGGCGCCGCGTCCTTCCCGGTGCCCCACGCCGACGGCTTGGAGCCCATGAAGAAGTCCAGCACCCCGCCCTTGGACAGCAGCGAGTGCGGCAGCGACGTCGACTTCCAGGGGCGGCCGTTGAACATGACGCCCTGGACGTAGACGTTCTTCGCGCTGTTCCCCGGCGCCCGTACCACCAGGTCCCGGCCGTTCTCCAGGTGCACGGTGGCCTTCTTGAACAGCGGGGAGCCGATGGAGTACTCGCCGCTGCCCATCACCAGCGGGTAGAAGCCGAGCGCGGAGAAGAGGTACCAGGCGGACTGCTCGCCGTTGTCCTCGTCGCCGTGGTAGCCCTGCCCGATCTCGCTGCCGGTGTACAGCCGCGACAGCGCCTCGCGGACGTTCGCCTGCGCCTTCCACGGCTGGCCGGCCGCGTCGTACATGTAGATGACGTGGTGCGCGACCTGATTGGAGTGGCCGTACATGCCCATCCGGACGTCCCGCGCCTCGGTCATCTCGTGGATGACACCGCCGTAGGAGCCGACGAGGTCGGGGGAGGCCGTCTCCGGGGTGGCGAAGTACTCGTCCAGCTTGTCGGCCAGGCCCTGCCGGCCGCCGTACAGGTTGGCCAGGCCCCGGCTGTCCTGCGGGGCGGTGAAGGCGTAGCCCCAGCCGTTGGTCTCCGTGTAGTCGTAGCCCCACACGCGCGGGTCGTACTTCGCGGAGTCCACGCGCCAGTCGCCCTTGGCGTCGCGGCCCTGGAAGAAGCCGGCCTTGGCGTCGAACAGGTTCACGTAGTCGCGGGCCCGGTTGAGGAAGTACTCCGACTCCTCCTGGTAGTGCTTCTCGCCGGTCTTCTTGTAGAGCGCCTCGCCCATCTTCGCGATGCCGTAGTCGTTGACGTAGCCCTCCATCGCCCACGACAGGCCCTCGTGGGTGTCGGTCGAGGTGTAGCCGAGGAAGGGCGAGGTGGACATGCCCTTGCGGCCCACGCCCGACATCGGCGGGACGACGGTCGCGTTCTTCACGGCCGCGTCGTACGCCGCCTTCGCGTCGAACTTCACGCCCTTGACGTAGGCGTCGGCGAAGGCCACGTCCGAGGAGGTGCCGGTCATCAGGTCGGCGTAACCGGGGGAGGACCAGCGGGAGGTCCAGCCGCCGTCCTTGTACTGCTGCACGAACCCGTCGACCATCTCGCCCGCCTGGGACGGCGTGAGGAACGAGTACGCCGGCCAGGTGGTCCGGTAGGTGTCCCAGAAGCCGTTGTTGACGTACACCTTGCCGTCGACGATCTTCGCGCCGGTGTGCGTCGGGGTGTCCGGGCCCGGCATCGCGGAGAACGGCGAGGCGTACCGGTCGTTGCCGTCGACCCGCTCGAAGCCGGAGTTGGGGTACAGGTACAGCCGGTACATGCTCGAGTACAGCGTGGTGAGCTGGTCCGGGGTGGCGCCTTCCACCTCGACCTTGCCGAGCAGCTTGTCCCAGACCCGCTGCGCGTGGTCCTTGACCGTGTCGAAGGAGGTGCCGTCCGGGATCTCCTGGCGCAGGTTGTCCTTCGCCTGGTCCACGCTGATGAGCGAGGTCGCCAGGCGCAGGGTGACGGTGCGGTCGGCGCCCGCGTCGAAGCGCAGGAAGCCCTTCACCCCGCTGGAGCCGCCGTCGGTGACCGGCTTGTCGAACTCGCCGTACACGAACAGCCGGGTCGCGCCCGTCGACAGGCCCGACTTCACGTCGGAGTAGCCGGTGACGGTCCCGTGCTCCTTGTCCAGCGTGAGTCCGGCCTGCTCGGTGACGTTGTCGAACAGCACGCTCGCGTCGTCACCGGGATAGGTGAAGCGGAGGGCGGCCGCGTGGTCGGTCGGGGCCATCTCGGCCTTGAGGCCGTTCTCGAACCGGACGCCGTAGTAGTACGGCCGAGCCGTCTCGTTCTCGTGCCGGAAGGGCAGTTCCCGCGCCTCGCGGCCGGTGTCCGGGGTGCCGGACGCGGCCGACGGCATCAGCTGGAAGGTCTGCCGGTCGCCCATCCAGGGGCTCGGCTCATGGCTCGCGCTGAACGCCTGGATCGTCGGCAGGTTGTCCGCGTTGTTCGCCCGCGCGTACTCGTACAGCCAGCTCAGCGAGGACGCGTTGGTCACCGGGGTCCAGAAGTTGAAGCCGTGCGGCAGGGCCGTCGCCGGGAAGTTGTTGCCGCGCGAGAAGCTGCCGCTGGAGTTGGTGCCGCGGGTGGTCAGCGCGTAGTCCGACAGGTGCGCCTTCGGCTTCTCGGGCGCGACCGGCTTCAGGGCCACGTCGTCCAGCCAGCCGCGGAACTTCGCCGGGCCGGCGGGGGAGTCGTACGCCACCAGGATCCGGTCGACGGTCTTGCCGGCCGCGACCGAGCCGATCCGCGCGGACACGTTGTTCCACTGGTTGACGTACAGGGCCTTCGACGCGCCCTGCCCGCGCGGGGTGAGCGGGAAGCCGTGCTGGTCCAGCGCGCCCAGGCCGCTCAGATAGGTGCCGTCGGTGAAGGCCAGGTCGACGGAGACGTTGGTGGCGTCGTAGTCGCGGTCGCCGTCGGCCATCGACGGGAAGACGCGGTACGACAGCTGGGTGTCGCCGCCCACCTTCACGTTCACGTCGAAGACCTTGTTGTACGAGTAGGCCCGGCCGGCCGCCGTGTGCCGGCCGGCGTAGCGCAGGGCGCGCTTCCCGGTGAACCCGGCCCGCGCCTTGGCGGTCGGGGAGCCGCTCGGGCCCTTGTCGACCAGGGTCAGCATGTCCTGCGGCACCGGGCTGCCGCCGTCGCTGCCGGTGGAGAACTGCACGTCGGCGAGCTGGAGGATGCCCGACGCGCCGGCGTTCTTCGTCACCTCCAGCCGGAAGTGCTGGTACTCGGCCGGCTCGGCGAGGTCGTAGGACTTCGTCTGGAAGCGCTCGGCGAAGTCCTCGCCCGAGCGGGTGTCGACCGTCTTCCAGTCCTTGCCGTCGGTGGAACCCTTCAGGGTCCAGTCCGCGGGGTCGCGCTCGTCGAAGTCGTTGGCCGAGGTGAGCGCGTACGTCGTTATCTTCACGGGCTTGTCCAGGTCGAACTCCACCCAGCCGGTGGGTTCGAAGGTCAGCCACTTGGTGCCGGGCTCGCCGTCGACGAGGTTCTCCTTGACCTCGCCGGCGCCCGCGTTCTCGCCGCTGGCCCGGACCTCGGTGACATGGTCGGTGACATTGCCCGGGATGCCCGTGCTGTAGCCGCCGTCGACACCCGAGGCGCGCTTGGTCCCGTCCCGTCCGGTGTCGACGGTGTTCAGCCAGTCCGGCGCCGGGTCGCCCGCCTCGAACGAGGATGCGAACTCCCGGTCGGGTGCCTGGGCCTTGGCGGGCAGGGCGACCGCCGCGCCCTGCGCGCCGACGGCCATGACAAAGGCGGCCGTGAGGACGACCGCCGGGCCCCATCTGTGCCGCGTTCTCCGCTGCATCTACCGATTTCCCCTCCTGCGCCCCCTCCGGACAACGTTGTCAACTACGGGACGCAGGAACCAGTAGGTGGTCAAGTGGCCCATGATGTCAAGGGTGTTGGCTGTGGCATTCAGGGAGTAATGTCGCGACTTTTTCCGGCGGGCCGCTGCGCGGGCCTTCATATTTCCGCGAGGTCTCAACTCGGAAAAGACCCAACGCGAACCCTGCATTCGATCTTGCCCAGTTGACGGGAAGTGGACTATACCTGTCGGCGTTTCCAGCACGACCCAGCACTACCCGACAGCGGTGCCGGGGAGGATCCGGTTCACCGCCTGAGTCCTGGAGAAGGCGAGGACTTGAGCATGGGATCCACTGTGCCCCACGGCGTCGAAGGTGTAGGCCGTCGTGATCTGATCAAGCGGTCCGCGGCACTCGGTCTGGTCGCGGCCCCGGGAATGGGCCTTTTGTCCGCCTGCGCCAGCGGGGGCGGTGACGGGCAGGACAAGGCGAAGGCGGGCAAGAAGACCGCGAAGAACCCCCTGGGCGTCAACGACACCGCGGGCATGGAGTTCGTCCTCTTCGACGGCGGCTTCGGCAAGGAATACGCCCAGGACGCCGTGAAGGTCTACGGGAAGGACTTCCCCAAGGCCAAGGTCAAGTTCGCCGCCACCCAGAAGATCCAGTCCACCTTGCAGCCCCGCTTCAACCAGGGCAACCCGCCGGACCTCATCGACAACTCCGGGGCCGAGCAGATGGACATGGGGGTGCTCGTCGGCAAGAACCAGCTGGCGGACCTCACCCCGCTGCTGGACGCGCCGTCGTACGACGACCCGGGCAAGAAGGTCCGCGACACGCTGCGCCCCGGCATCGTGGAAATGGGCCAGTTCGACGGCAAGCCGGTCTGGGTCCTGTACTACGCCTACACGGTCTACGGCGTGTGGTACTCGCAGAAGGCCCTCGACTCGCTGGACGCGGAGTACCCGCAGACCTGGGACGAGATGCTGGCGGTCTGCGCGAAGGCCAAGAAGAAGGGCATGGCGGGCTGGACGTACGCGGGCAAGTACCCGTACTACATCCCCTTCTCGCTCTACCCGATGATCGCCAAGGTGGGTGGCCGCGAGGTCCTCGACGCCATCGACAACCTGGAGCCGAACGCCTGGAAGCACCCCGCGGTCAAGGCCTGCTTCGAGGCTTACTACGAGCTGTACAAGAAGGGCTACGTCCTCAAAGGCACCCCGGGCCTGGACCACATCCAGTCCCAGACCGCCTGGGCCAAGGGCGAGGCACTGTTCATCCCGAACGGCTCCTGGGTGGAGAACGAGTCGGCCAACGTCATCCCGGCCGACTTCGACCTCGCCGTGTCCGCGCCCACCGGCATCGACTCCTCCGACAAGCTGCCGTTCGGCACCATCTGGGCCTCCGGCGGTGAGCCCTTCATCGTGCCGGCCAAGGCGAAGAACGCCGAGGGCGGCATGGAGCAGCTGCGCATCATGCTCTCCGAGGCGTCCTCGAAGAACTTCACCACCAAGGTGAAGTCGCTGACCGCGTACAACGGAGGCACCAGCGGCATCAGCCTCACGCCGGGTCTGAAGTCGGGCGTGGCGGCGCTGGACAAGGCAGGGTCCAACGTGGTGAATCCGCGTCTTCAGGACTGGTACGTGCAGTTGCAGAAGGAGAAGATCGGCGTGTCCGGTCTCGGCGAGATGATGGCCGGACGGCTCACCCCGGCCGAGGCCGTCAAGAAGATCCAGGGCTTCGCCGACGAGGCGGCGAAGGACACCTCGATCAAGCACTACAAGCACCAGTAATCCAGCACCCTGACAGCACCGGAGTGGCGATGCAGCACGGCAAGTACCGGTTCATCGTGGGGTTTCTGGCACTGCCCCTCGGACTGTACGCGCTCTTCGTGGTGTGGCCGTTCATCCAGTCCATCTACTACTCGTTCACGGACTGGACGGGCCTCAGCCCCGAATTCCGAATGGTCGGCTTCGACAACTACAAGAGGATGTTCGACGACGACATCTTCTGGAAGTCGCTGGAGCACAGTCTGCTGTTCGCTCTGGTGCTGCCGGTGGTGACGATCGGTCTCGCGCTGTTCTTCGCCTTCATGATCAATGTGGGCGGACGGCGCAGAAGGGGCGGCCCCGTGATCTCCGGGGTCCGGGGCTCGTCCTTCTACAAGATCGTCTATTTCTTCCCGCAGGTGCTGTCGATCGCGATCGTCGCGCTGCTGTTCGCCTTCGCTTACAACCCGGACAGCGGAGCGATCAACTCACTCCTGCGCGGCATCGGCCTCGACGGCGTGCAGCCGCTGTGGCTGGGCGACCCGAGCCTCGCCCTGTGGTGCGTGATGGCGGTGCTCGTGTGGTCCACGGTCGGCTTCTTCGTGGTGCTGTTCTCCGCCGGCATGGCCTCGATCCCGGCCGAGCTCTACGAGGCGGCGCTGCTGGACGGGGCCGGCCGCTCCACCACCTTCTTCCGCGTCACCCTGCCGCTGCTGTGGGACACCGTGCAGTCCGGCTGGGTGTACATGGGCATCCTCGCGCTCGGCGCCGAGTCGTTCGCAGTCGTACAGATCATGACGACCGGACCGGGCGGCCCCGACTACTCGACCACGGTGATGGTCCTGTACGTGTACCAGAAGGCGTTCCGGGACGGTCAGGCCGCCTACGCCACCACCATCGGCGTCGCCCTGCTCGTCATCACGCTCGCGTTCGCCGCGCTCGTGATGAGGCTGGGCCGTCGCGAGCGGCTGGAGTACTGAAGCGATGAAGACGACCGAGACCCCCGCGCCGCTGCCCGCCGAGTCCGGCGCCCGCGTCTCCGAGGTGGACCTGCCGCCGGCCGGGCGGCCGACCGTGCGGAAGAGGGAGGGCAACGTCCTCAACGTCTTCTCCCACGGCATCCTGGTCATCTGGGCGATCATGGTGGTCCTGCCGCTGGTGTGGGCGGTGATGACGTCCTTCAAGGACGACGGCTCCATCTTCGGTTCGCCCTGGTCCCTGCCCGACAGCCTGCACTTCGACAACTGGGCGCGGGCGTGGACCGACGCCAACATGAGCGACTACTTCCTGAACACCGTGCTGGTGGTCGGCGGCTCGCTGATCGGCACCCTGGTGCTCGGCTCCATGGCGGCGTACGTGCTGGCCCGCTTCGACTTCCCGGGCAACCGCTTCGTCTACTACCTGTTCGTCGGCGGCATGAGCTTCCCGATCATGCTCGCGCTGGTCCCGCTGTTCTACGTCGTCAACAACATGGGGCTGCTGAACACGATCCACGGCCTGATCCTGGTCTACATCGCCTACTCGCTGCCGTTCACGGTCTTCTTCCTCACGGCGTTCTTCCGCACCCTGCCCACCTCGGTGGCGGAAGCGGCCTTCGTCGACGGAGCCTCGCACGCGCGGACGTTCTTCCAGATCATGCTGCCCATGGCGAAGCCGGGTCTGATCAGCGTCGGCATCTTCAACTTCCTGGGCCAGTGGAACCAGTACATGCTGCCCACGGTGCTCAACACCGACCCCGACAAGAAGGTCCTCACCCAGGGACTGGTCCAGCTGGCGGCCAGCCAGGGCTACAAGGGTGACTGGTCGGGGCTCTTCGCGGGCCTGGTCATGGCGATGCTGCCGGTGCTCGCGGCGTACATCGTCTTCCAGCGCCAGGTGGTGCAGGGACTGACCGCAGGGGCGCTCAAATAGGGGCTCCGGCCCGGCGGGGCAGTCCCGCTGCCGTCCCGAGACGCACACCGTCCCGTCGCCGGGAGGGTGTGCGTCATCGTGTCCATGTACCCGGAAACGGTTCAACCTCTTGACGGGAGTCACCCTGAACGGCTCAGCTTAGAGTTCACTAGTTGGACATACACGGGGCCTCGCCGAAGCGGCCCCGCGCTCAGGAGGTCGTCGTGGAGACTCCAGGGTCGCAGTCGTCACTGCACCGGGCCAACCTGGAGCGGGTGGTCCGGGCCGTACGCCTGGCCGGGTCCCTCACGCAGGCGGAGATCGCGCGGACGACCGGGCTGTCCGCCGCGACCGTCTCGAACATCGTGCGGGAGCTGAAGGACGGCGGAACCGTCGAGGTCACGCCCACGTCGGCAGGCGGGCGGCGGGCCCGCAGCGTCAGCCTGAGCGGAGACGCCGGCATCGTGATCGGCGTCGACTTCGGGCACACCCACCTCCGGGTGGCGGTCGGGAACCTCGCCCATCAGGTGCTGGCCGAGGAGGCCGAGCCGCTGGACGTCGACGCCTCCGCCGACCAGGGGTTCGACCGGGCGGAACAGCTGGTCAACCGGCTGATCGCGGCCACGGGCGTGGACCGGGCCAAGGTGGCCGGCGTGGGGCTCGGCGTGCCGGGTCCGATCGACGTCGAGTCGGGCACGCTCGGCTCGACCGCGATCCTGCCCGGCTGGGGCGGCACCAAGCCCGCCGAGGAGCTGCGCGAACGCCTCGGCGTGCCGGTGCACGTGGACAACGACGCCAACCTCGGCGCCCTGGGCGAGCTGGTCTGGGGCAGCGGCAAGGGCGTCCGGGACCTGGCGTACATCAAGGTCGCGAGCGGTGTCGGCGCCGGTCTGGTGATCGACGGGAAGATCTACCGCGGCCCGGGCGGCACGGCGGGAGAAATCGGGCACATCACACTCGACGAATCCGGCCCGGTCTGCCGCTGCGGAAACCGCGGCTGCCTGGAGACGTTCGCGGCGGCCCGCTACGTGCTCCCGCTGCTCCAGCCCAGTCACGGCTCCAGCCTCACGATGGAAGGCGTCGTACGCCTGGCCAGGGACGGTGACCCGGGCTGCCGTCGGGTGATCGCCGACGTCGGCCGTCACATCGGAAGCGGGGTGGCCAATCTCTGCAATCTGCTGAACCCGAGCCGGGTGGTGCTCGGCGGTGATCTCGCCGAGGCCGGCGAGCTGGTGCTCGGGCCGATCAGGGAGTCCGTCGGCCGCTACGCCATTCCCAGCGCGGCGCGCCAACTGTCCGTTCTCCCCGGGGCACTTGGTGGCCGTGCGGAGGTGCTCGGGGCGCTCGCCCTCGCTCTCAGCGAGATGGGCGATTCGACCCTTTTGGAAGGCGCACTGCCCGTGGCCGCCCCTGCATTCACTTAGAGAACGGATGGCACCGTTGCCATCTCGTTAAGGATTTACTTCTTGACGTCGCACGTGCGGCCGAGTTGACTTCCAGCCACCTCGGCCGCAACGACGCGGCCTCGTCAGGGAGGTTTGAAGAGTGAACAAGCGCATGCGTCGTGCTGCCTTTGCTTTCTGTGCCACCGCAATGACCGTCTCGCTCGCCGCCTGCGGCAGCGCGAAGGAGTCCGGCGGCAACGGCGACAGCGGGAAGACGACCACCCACAAGGGTGACGACATCACCGTCGGTCTGCTCCTGCCGGAGAACCAGACCGCCCGCTACGAGAAGTTCGACAAGCCCATCATCGAGAAGCAGATCAAGGATCTGACGAACGGCAAGGGCAAGGTCGACTACCTCAACGCCAAGCAGGACGCGACCCTGCAGTCGCAGCAGATCGACACGATGATCACCAAGAAGGTCGACGTGCTGATCCTCGACGCGGTCGACTACAAGGCGGTCGCCCAGGGCGTGAAGAAGGCCAAGGACGCGGGCATCCCGGTCGTCGCCTACGACCGCCTCGCCGAGGGCCCCATCTCCGCCTACACCTCGTTCGACAACGTCGAGGTCGGCAAGACGCAGGGTGAGGCCCTGCTGAAGGCCCTGGGCAGCAAGGCCAAGTCCGGCAAGATCGTCATGATGAACGGCTCCGTGACCGACCCGAACGCCGCGCAGTTCAAGAAGGGCGCCCACGAGGTGCTCGACGGCAAGGTGAACGTCGGCAAGGAGTACGACACCAAGGAGTGGAAGCCGGAGAACGCCAACGCCAACATGGAGGGCGCCATCTCCGCCCTCGGCAAGGACAAGATCGTCGGCGTCTACTCCGCCAACGACGGCATGGCGGGCGGCATCATCACCGCGCTCAAGGGCGCGGGCCTCAAGACGCTTCCCCCGGTCACCGGCCAGGACGCCGAGCTCGCGGGCGTGCAGCGCATCGTGGCGAACGAGCAGTACATGAGCGTCTTCAAGTCCTACCCGCAGGAGGCCGAGACCGTCGCCAAGATGGCCGTCTCGATCGCCAAGACCGGCAAGGTCGACAGCTCGCTCGGCGCCAGCACCGTCGACAGCGGCACCGAGAAGGGCATCCCGTCCGTCATCGTCCCGGTGGTCTCGCTGACGAAGGACAACATCAAGGACACGGTCATCAAGCAGGGTTACTACACGGTCGACCAGATCTGCACGGCCAAGTACAAGGCCGCCTGCGACAAGATCGGCCTGAAGTAACACCCCAGGGGGCCGCCCAGGCGGCGGTCCCACCGGCCTGCACGGCAGGCGCGCGCCCACTGTCCGCGCGCCCCGTGCCGGCACGTCCGGCGCCCCGCCGCCGACAGCCCCGCAGCACAACGGCGGGGCGCCGGACGGAACGCCCCTCACTCTTCATGTTCAACCTCCCGCCGGGGTAAGGCTCGGGCGGCGAAGGAGATGGTTCACGTGTCCGCTACGCCCGTGCTGGCGTTGCGCGGGGTCTCCAAGCGATTCGGTGCCGTTCAGGCGCTCACCGACGTAGAGCTTGAGGTCCACGCCGGAGAGGTGGTTGCCCTCGTCGGCGACAACGGCGCCGGCAAGTCCACCCTTGTCAAGACGATCGCGG
Organism: Streptomyces sp. NPDC047841; assembly: GCF_040704085.1. Lineage (NCBI taxonomy): Bacteria > Bacillati > Actinomycetota > Actinomycetes > Kitasatosporales > Streptomycetaceae > Streptomyces > Streptomyces sp. NPDC047841. The sequence goes on along the minus strand of NZ_JBEYRP010000001.1, from coordinate 275,046 downwards.
GTGTGCACCCCATCGATGACGGTGTCATCGAGTGGGAGGGCCGCCCCGTCACGGTCAGCCGCCCGCACGACGCCCAGAACCTGGGCATCGCGACGGTCTACCAGGACCTCGCCCTGTGCGACAACATCGACGTCGTCGGCAACCTGTTCCTCGGCCGTGAGATCAAGCGCCGCGGTGTCCTGGACGAGGTCGAGATGGAGCGCCGCTCGCGCGAGCTGCTCCAGACGCTCTCCATCCGCATCCCCAGCGTGCGCATCCCGATCGCCTCGCTCTCCGGCGGTCAGCGCCAGGTCGTGGCCATCGCCCGCTCCATGCTCGGCGAGCCCAAGCTGGTGATCCTCGACGAGCCGACCGCCGCCCTCGGCGTCGAGCAGACCGCCCAGGTCCTCGACCTCGTCGAGCGGCTGCGCGAGCGCGGCCTCGCGGTCATCCTGATCAGCCACAACATGGCCGACGTGAAGGCCGTCGCCGACAAGGTCGCCGTCCTGCGGCTCGGTCGCAACAACGGCGTGTTCGAGGTCAAGACCACCTCGCAGGAAGAGATCATCTCCGCCATCACCGGCGCCACGGACAACGCCGTGACCCGTCGTGCGGCGCGCACCACCGCGGAGGCTCAGAAGTGAGCATCGACAAGACCCAGGCCGAGCCCGTCGACGCGCCCGCCGTCGCGGCCGACGCCGCCCCCGCCGTCGACCCCCGCCTGCTCGTGCGCGAGCAGGGCTTCGCCGGCTACGTCACCGAGTTCAAGCGGAAGATGCGCGCCGGCGACCTCGGCGCCCTGCCCGTCGTGGTCGGCCTCATCGCCATCTGCGCGATCTTCCAGAGCCTGAACTCCGCCTTCCTCGGCGCGGAGAACCTCAACAACATCTTCGTCGCCATGGTGGCCACCGGCATGATGTCGGTCGGCATCATCTTCGTGCTGCTGCTCGGCGAGATCGACCTCTCCGTCGGCTCCGTCTCCGGCGTCTCCTCGGCGATCACCGCCGTGATGAGCGTCACGCACGGCGTCAACGAGTGGCTCGCCGTCCTCGCCGCCCTCGCGGCCGGCGCGGTCATCGGCGCCCTGCACGGCTTCTTCTTCGCCCGGATCGGCGCGCCCGCGTTCGCGGTGACCCTGGCCGGCCTGCTGTTCTGGAACGGCTTCATGCTCCAGATCCTGGGCTCGAACGGCACGATCAACATCGACGGCGACGGCGTGGTCGGCAAGCTCACCACGTACTACTTCTCGGACGTGGCCGCCGCCTACCTGCTGGCCCTCGTCGCGGTCGCCGGATACTTCCTGTCGGCCTTCCTCGGCAACCGCCGCCGCGCGCTCGCGGGCATCCCCTCCCGCCCGCTCAGCGACATCGTGCTGCGCACCGTGCTGCTCGCGGTCGCCGCGTTCGGCGTCGCGGTCATGTTCAACCAGTACAAGGGCCTGCCGCTCGCGGTGCTGCTCTTCGCGATCGTCCTGGTCGGCACCGACTTCCTGCTGCGCCGCACCGCGTACGGCCGCAAGGTCTTCGCCCTCGGCGGCAGCGTGGAGGCGTCCCGCCGCGCCGGCATCAACGTCACCCTGGTGCGCGTCTCGGTCTTCGCCATCGCGGGCCTCTTCGCCTCGGTCGGCGGTCTGTTCTGGGCCTCGAAGATCGCTGCCGCCAACCAGAGCGCCGGCTCCGGCGACCTGCTGATGAACGTCATCGCCGCGGCCGTCATCGGCGGCACCAGCCTCTTCGGCGGCCGGGGCCGCACCTGGAACGCGCTGCTCGGTGTCCTCGTGATCACGTCGATCCAGTACGGCCTCGCCCTCCAGGGCATCGCCACCCCGATCCAGTACATGATCACCGGTGGCGTGCTCCTCGCCACGGTCGTCATCGACTCGATCACCCGCAAGACCCAGAAGTCGGCCGGCCGCGCCTGAGCGCGCCCGACGCACCACGCCCTTGCCCGGCACCGTCCCACGGTGCCGGGCAAGGGCGTGTCGGGGCCGCCCGCACGGGTACAGCCGTTCGCGTGAGTCATGACCCCCCGCCCGGCCATCGGGCGTGAGATCGGAACATTAGACTCGTCCCAGCCCGGCAACAGCTCGATCAGCTCTACTGCAAGGAGGCACGGGTGCCGCTGCTGACCCGCATCAGGGGACCGCGCGATCTGGACCGGCTCAGCCTGGAGGAGCTGGACCAGCTGGCGGAGGAGATCCGGACCTTCCTCGTCCAGGAGGTCTCCAAGACCGGCGGGCACCTGGGCCCCAACCTCGGTGTCGTGGAGCTGACCATCGCCCTGCACCGGGTGTTCGAGTCCCCGAAGGACAAGGTGCTGTGGGACACCGGCCACCAGTCCTACGTGCACAAGCTGCTCACCGGCCGGCAGGACTTCTCCCGGCTGAAGATGAAGGGCGGCCTCTCGGGCTACCCCTCGCAGGCCGAGTCCGAGCACGACGTCATCGAGAACAGCCACGCCTCCACCGTGCTCGGCTGGGCCGACGGCATCGCCAAGGCCAACCAGCTGCGCCGGAGCGACAGCCACGTCGTCGCCGTCATCGGTGACGGGGCCCTGACAGGCGGCATGGCCTGGGAGGCGCTCAACAACATCGCCGAGGCCAAGGACCGGCCGCTGGTCATCGTCGTCAACGACAACGAGCGGTCGTACGCCCCCACCATCGGCGGACTCGCCAACCACCTGGCGACGCTGCGCACCACCGACGGCTACGAGCGCTTCCTGGCGCGGACGAAGGACATCCTCGACCGCACCCCGGTCGTCGGCAAACCGCTGTACGAGACGCTGCACGGCGCCAAGAAGGGGCTGAAGGACTTCATCGCCCCGCAGGGCATGTTCGAGGACCTCGGCCTGAAGTACGTCGGTCCGATCGACGGCCACGACATCGAGGCCCTGGAGTCGGCGCTGGCCCGGGCCAAGCGCTTCGGCGGGCCGGTGATCGTGCACTGCCTGACCGAGAAGGGCCGCGGCTACCAGCCCGCCCTCCAGGACGAGGCCGACCGGTTCCACGCCGTCGGCAAGATCCACCCCGACACCGGACTGCCGATCGCCACCTCCGGCGCCGACTGGACCTCCGTCTTCGGCGAGGAGATGGTCAGGCTCGGCGAGGAGCGCGAGGACGTCGTCGCCATCACGGCGGCCATGCTCCAGCCCGTGGGCCTCGACAAGTTCGCCAAGCGCTTCCCCGAGCGGGTGTACGACGTCGGGATCGCCGAGCAGCACGGCGCCGTCTCCGCCGCCGGCCTCGCGTACGCCGGCCTCCACCCGGTCTTCGCCGTGTACGCCACCTTCCTCAACCGCGCCTTCGACCAGGTCCTCATGGACGTGGCCCTGCACAAGTGCGGGGTCACCTTCGTGCTCGACCGGGCCGGCGTCACCGGCACCGACGGCGCCTCGCACAACGGCATGTGGGACATGTCGATCCTCCAGGTGGTGCCGGGGCTGCGGCTCGCCGCGCCGCGCGACGCCGACCAGGTGCGCGCCCAGCTGCGCGAGGCCGTCGCCGTCGAGGACGCGCCGACCGTGGTGCGCTTCTCCAAGGGCGCCGTCGGCCCGGCCGTCCCCGCCGTGGGCCGGATCGGGGGCATGGACGTGCTCCGGGAGCCGGGCACCGACCGGCCCGACGTGCTGCTGGTCTCCGTCGGCGCGCTCGCCCCGATGTGCCTGGAGATCGCGGAGCTGCTGAACAAGCAGGGCATCTCCACCACCGTGGTCGACCCCCGCTGGGTCAAGCCCGTCGACGAGGCCATGGCCCCGCTGGCCGAACGGCACCGGGTCGTCGTCACCGTCGAGGACAACAGCCGTGTCGGCGGTGTCGGCTCCGCCGTCGCCCAGGCCCTCAGGGACGCGGGCGTGGACGTGCCGCTGCGCGACTTCGGCATCCCGCCGCGCTTCCTCGACCACGCCTCCCGCGCCGAGGTCATGGCCGAGATCGGGCTGACCGCGCCCGACATCGCCCGCCAGGTCACCGGGCTCGTCTCCAAGCTGGACGGGCGGTTCGACCGTACGGCGGGTGCCGTGGACTCCGTGGAGCCCGCGCGCGACTAGGAGACGCCCGCCACAGGCCGGTTCCGCCCCTTCTCCCGGTGGCGGAACCGGCCCGTTTGCGTGAACCTGCCTGTGCCGGGGAATACGCTCCCCGGCCCTCTCGATCATGTTGAGCCATATCGAGGTCTCACAAGCGTGGGAGGTAGGTACGTGAGCAACGCGCTGTTCCGGACGAAGAACGTCGAGCAGTCCATCCAGGACACCGAGGAACCCGAACACTCGCTCAGGAAGTCGCTGACCGCCCTCGACCTGACCGTGTTCGGCGTCGGTGTCATCATCGGCACCGGAATCTTCGTCCTCACCGGCACAGCGGCGAGGAACACCGCCGGCCCCGCCGTGTCGCTGTCCTTCGTCGTGGCCGGTGTCGTCTGCGCGCTCGCCGCCCTCTGCTACGCCGAGTTCGCCTCCACCGTCCCCGTGGCGGGCTCCGCCTACACCTTCTCCTACGCCTCGCTCGGCGAACTCCCCGCCTGGATCATCGGCTGGGACCTCGTCCTCGAACTGGCGCTCGGCACGGCCGTGGTCGCGGTCGGCTGGTCAGGGTACATAGCCTCGCTGCTCGACAACGCGGGCTGGCACCTGCCCGAGGCCCTGTCCGGCCGGGACGGTGCCACCGGCTTCGGCTTCGACATCCTCGCCGCGGCCCTGGTCCTGGTGCTCACCGCCATCCTCGTCATCGGGATGAAGCTGTCCGCGCGGGTCACCTCCGTGGTCGTCGCCGTCAAGGTGGCCGTCGTCCTCGTCGTGATCATCGCGGGCGCCTTCTTCGTGAAGGCCGGCAACTACGACCCCTTCATCCCGAAGGCGCAGTCGGCCGAGGCGGGCGGGAACCTCAAGGCCCCCCTGATCCAGCTGATGATCGGCTGGGCACCCTCGCACTTCGGCGTGATGGGCATCTTCACCGCGGCCTCCGTGGTCTTCTTCGCGTTCATCGGCTTCGACGTCGTCGCCACCGCCGCCGAGGAGACCCGCAACCCGCAGCGCGACGTCCCGCGCGGCATCCTGGGCTCCCTGATCATCTGCACCGCCCTGTACGTCGCCGTGTCGATCGTCGTCACCGGCATGCAGAAGTACAGCGCGCTGTCGATCAAGGCGCCCCTCGCCGACGCGTTCAAGGCCACCGGGCACCCCTGGTACGCGGGCCTGATCAGCTTCGGCGCCGCCGTCGGCCTGACCACGGTGTGCATGATCCTGCTGCTCGGCCAGTCCCGGGTCTTCTTCGCCATGAGCCGCGACGGGCTGCTGCCCCGCTTCTTCGCGCACACCCACCCGCGGTTCCGCACCCCGTACCGGTCCACCATCCTGCTCGGCGGCGTCATCGCGATCGTCGCGGGCTTCACCAGCCTCAGCGAACTCGCCGAACTGGTGAACATCGGCACGCTGTTCGCGTTCATCGTCGTCGCCCTGAGCGTCATCATCCTGCGCAGGTCCCGCCCGGACCTGGACCGCGCCTTCCGCACCCCGTGGGTCCCGGTCGTGCCGGTCCTGTCCGTGTGCGCCTCGCTGTGGCTGATGCTCAACCTGCCCGCCGAGACCTGGATCCGGTTCGCCATCTGGATGGTCATCGGCTTCTTCGTCTACTTCTTCTACGGCCGTACGCACAGCCGCCTCGCGCGGCGCGAGCAGGCCACGGCCGGTGAGACCGCGCGCCCGCCGAAGGCGACGGGGTGACCCGCACACTCAAGGCCCGGCCCCGTATGTCCCGCTTCGGCTGGGACGGCGGGGCCGGATAGCGTGCGACCATGCTCGTCGCCCCGCTCGCCCCCGCACGGACCACGGTCAGCCGGACGGCGTACTGGGCGCGGCTGCTGCCCCTCCTCGCGACCCTGGCCTGCGTCACCCGGATCCCCTCCTTCCGCCGGCCGCTGTGGAACCCGGACGAGGGCTTCCTCGCCGTACAGGCACGGCTGCTCGCCCAGGGCGGGGAGCTGTACGACACCGTCGTCGACCGCAAACCGCCGCTGCTGCCCTGGCTCTACCAGGCCGCGTTCGCGCTCTGCGGCTCCGGCTCCCTGACCTCGCTGCGGGTGCTCGCCGTCCTCGCCCAGCTGCTCACCGCCGCCCTGCTGGCCTCCCTGGCCCGGCGTCGCTGGGGCGAGCGCTCCGGCCGCACCGCCGGGGTGCTGTACCTGCTGGTCTCCGTCGGGCTCAACCCGGAGGACGCGCAGGCCGCCACCTTCGAGGTGTTCATACTGCCCTGGACGGCCGCCGCCCTGTGGTGCGCCGACCGGGGGCGCTGGGGCGCCGCCGGGGCCGCCGTCGCCGCCGCGTTCCTCACCAAGCAGACCGGCGGCGCGGTGCTGCTGCCGGTGGTCTGGCTGCTGCAGCAGCGGGGCGGCACCCGCGCGGGCCTGCCACGGCTGGTGGCCGGCTGCGCCGCACCCGTGCTCGGCGCGGCCCTGGCGACGGACCCGGCCGGCTTCCTGTTCTGGACGGTGACCGGCTCCACCGCCTACGCCTCCGTCACCGGCTCCGAACTCCACGTCCTGGCCCGCGCGCTGACCAACACCGCGATCCTCGCGGTGGCGTCGGCGGGGCTGCTCCCACCGGTCGTACGGGCCCTGCGCGGCGCCCGCGCCGGTACGGCCGAGGCGTGGCTGTGGCTGTGGCTGGCCTCCTCGGCGCTCGCCGTCGCCCTCGGCTGCCACTTCTTCGGCCACTACTACCTGCAACTCACCCCGCCCCTCGCCCTGCTGGCCACCGCCGCGCTGCGCGTCCTGCCCCGGGACGGGCACCCGGCCGCCGTGCTCACCTCGGCCTGCTGCTGCGCCCTCTTCGTCGGCTGGGGCCTGCTCGCCCCCCGGCCCGAACTCGCGCACGCCGAACGGCTGGCCGCGGCCCTCGCACAGCGCACGGCGCCCGCCGACCGGGTCCTCGTCTGGGGGATACACCCGGAGACGTACTGGCTGGCCGGCCGCACCCCCGCCACCCGTTACCTCACCGCGGGCCTGCTCACCAACTACAGCGGCGGCCGGGACGGCCCCCAGGTCGGCGAGAAGTACGCCGTCGCCGGTGCCTGGCCGGTCTTCCGGCGCGAGATGACCGCGCACGCCCCCGCGCTGGTCGTCGACGACTCCCGCGGCAAGCCGTACGCCCCCGCCCGCCTGCCCACCCTGCACCGCCTGCTGACGGCGGGTTACACGGAGGTGGCCCGGGTGGACGGCGCGGTCCTGTACGCCCGGGTGCCGCAGGGCTGACGCCGAGGCCGGGCCTCCGGGGCGTCGGCGGGCGTACGCCGGAGCCCTACCGGACGCAGAGCCCGGCGGGGCAGGGGGAGGGGGTGGTTCGGGGTGGGTGCGGCGGCGCCGGACGGGTCGGGGCGGCCTCACGAGCGCCGGGAGCGGCTGCCGGCCGGCCTGGCCGGTGCTCCGGGGCCCGGTGACGTCGGACAGCGGTGGCCGCTCAGGCGCCGACGTCGGGTGCCGACGGGGGCCCCAGCTCCCGTGAACGGGTGGTGCCGCTCAGTCCAGGATCGTGCGGGGGCCCGCCACCTCCGCGCCCAGGGCCGTCACGCGGCGGCGCAGTTCGCGGTCGGCGGTCACCACCAGGCGGGGCCGGCCGGCGTGCTCGGCGGTCAGCTCCACGATCCGGTCGTCCCCGCTGCCCGGCGCCGACTCCACCCGCACGCCCGGTACGGACGCCACGCCCCGGGCCGCGCCCTCGACCACGAGCACGATCTCCACGGGACCCGGGTGCCCGGGCAGGCCCCCGCCCGCCAGCCGGTCCCGCAGCCGCTCGGCCGCCCCCTTGCGGTCCCGCCACCAGCCGTCGGGCCGCGACCCGACGACGTTCGCGCCGTCCACCACGACGAGCAGAGGGGCGGGGGGAGGGGCGGCGGGGTCCTGCGGGCCGGTCATGGACCCCAGGGTGCCATGACCACGGCTGACGGCCGGGGCCGGGCCCCGGGGCCGGTACCGGGCGGCTTAAAGTGAACCGGTGAACGGCGACTGGCTCCTCCGCGGCCGAGACGGCCGGCTCAGTGTCTACCAGCTGTCGGGCGACGCCGTCCTGTGCCGGGCGGAGCGCGGCCCCCGCGGCCCCTGGTCCGCCCCGCGCAAGGTCGGTGGCGAGCAGCGGCTGCACACCGTCCTGGCGGTCGGCCAGGGCGCCGACGGCTACGCCCACCTGGTCTCCTGGCGGCCCACCACCAAGGGCGAGTCCGGGCTCGTGCACTCCACGCACTTCCGCCCGCACCTGGCGGCCCTGGACTGGCACCCGATCGGCCACCCGGACAAGAAGGGCGACCGCACCGGCACGCCCGCCGTCGCGGTGGACGCCCAGGGCCGCGCCCATGTCTTCGTCCGCAACAAGGGCGGCGGAGTCAGCATGCTCGCCCAGAAGGAGAAGGGCGGCTGGGACCCCTGGCGGGACCTGAAGGGCGCGGAGGTCCACGACGGACTCGCGGCGGTCACGGGGGAGTCCGGCCGGGTCGAGCTGTACGCGGCCGTCCCCGAGGGCCTGCTGTACTGGCGTCAGGAGGAGCCGGGCGCCCAGCCCGAGCTCCAGGAGGCGCTGAAGGCACCGGTCCGCCCGGGCACCCTGCGCGCCCTGGCCACCTCCCCGGAGCGCACGACCGTCTTCTACACCGGTACCTCCGGCGACCTGTGCGCCTGGCGTCCGGGCGGCGAGCCGGTCACCCTGCTGCCCGCGGCCGGCCCCGGCCCGGTGTCGGCGGTCCGCTGCGACCTCGACGGGCACGACTGCACCCTGCTGGTCCAGCGGACCGAGAGCCGCCGCGTCGCCTTCGCCGCGTACCCGACCGAACTGGAGTCGGCGGGTGCCTGGTGGACCGAGTCGGGTCCCGAACTCCCGCTGGACGCGCTGGTGTCCCTCACGACGGACGAGGAGGACCGGGTGGTGGCGGCGACGCTGTCCCCGTCGGCCGGACGGCTCCTGCTGACCCGGCGCAAGGACGAGCAGGGGCTGGCGCTGGAGGCGTGGCGTGAGGTCTGAGCGCGCCATGATGTGATGGCCGTCGTGGACACCGAGACACTCATCGACGCCTGGCGGCGTCTGCTCGCCGGATCCGGGAAACCGTGGGTGCTGTTCGAGCACGGCACGTGCGTGGTGCTGGAGGAGCCGGGGGGAGGGCTCGCCGACCGGGCCACCGGGATCCTGCGCGAGTACGGCCCCGTGAGCGTGGGCGGTCCGGCGGGCGACTTCCGGGTGCTCGAACTGGACAACGGCGAGGGCTGGCTGGTGACGGGCCACCACCCGGACGTCGTCACCTTCGTCGCCCTGGAGGATTCCGAGGACCCCTCGCACCTGGCCGTGGGCATCCTCGGGCGCTCCCGCCGCGACCGGGACGGCAGGGAGCTGCACGTCGTCCACGTCGACGACGGCCGTCCCGCCGGGGCCTGAGCCCGGCCGGCACCCGGAAACGCCGGGTGCCCGCACCCCGGGCGGAGTGCGGGCACCCGGTGTTCACCGGTGGAGCGTCACGCCGGGACGCTCGCCACGCCCGGCGCCAGGAACCGCTTGCCGTTGACGCGCTCGCTGACGCCCTCACGGTCCAGGTACGGCGTGATGCCGCCCAGGTGGAAGGGCCAGCCGGCACCCGTGATCAGGCACAGGTCGATGTCCTGGGCCTCGGCGACGACGCCCTCGTCGAGCATGAGCCCGATCTCCTGCGCCACCGCGTCCAGCACCCGCGCCCGCACCTGCTCCTCGGTCAGCACGACGTCGCCCTGCTTGAGCAGCGCCGCGACCTCCGGGTCCAGCTCCGGCTTGCCGCTGTCGTAGACGTAGAAGCCGCGCTTGCCCGCCTCCACGACCGCCTTGAGGTTCGGGGAGACCGTGAAGCGGTCCGGGAACGCGCCGTGCAGGGTCTCCGAGACGTGCAGACCGATGGCGGGGCCGACCAGCTCCAGCAGCACCAGCGGGGACATCGGCAGACCGAGCGGCTCGACGGCCTTCTCGGCGACCTCGACCGGGGTGCCCTCGTCGATGACGTTCTGGATCTCGCCCATGAAGCGGGTCAGGATGCGGTTCACGACGAACGCCGGGGCGTCCTTGACCAGCACCGCGGTCTTCTTCAGCTTCTTGGCGACGGCGAACGCGGTCGCGAGGGACGCGTCGTCGGTCTGCTCGCCGCGGACGATCTCCAGCAGCGGCAGGACGGCCACCGGGTTGAAGAAGTGGAAGCCCACGACCCGCTCGGGGTGCTTGAGCTTCGACGCCATCTCCGTCACCGACAGGGACGAGGTGTTGGTGGCGAGGATCGCGTGCGCCGGGGCGACCGCCTCGACCTCGGCGAACACCTGCTGCTTGACACCGATCTCCTCGAACACGGCCTCGATGACGAAGTCCGCGTCGGAGAAGCCCTCCGCCTTGTCCAGGACACCGGTCACCAGGGCCTTGAGGCGGTTGGCCTTGTCCTGGTTGATCCGGCCCTTGCCGAGCAGCTTGTCGATCTCGGCGTGGACGTAGCCCACACCCTTGTCGACCCGCTCCTGGTCGATGTCGGTCAGCACGACCGGCACCTCCAGGCGGCGCAGGAACAGCAGCGCCAGCTGGGAGGCCATGAGGCCCGCGCCGACCACGCCCACCTTGGTGACCGGGCGCGCCAGGTTCTTGTCCGGGGCGCCGGCGGGGCGCTTGCCGCGCTTCTGCACCAGGTTGAACGCGTAGATGCCGGCGCGCAGTTCACCGCCCATGATCAGGTCGGCGAGGGCCTGGTCCTCGGCGTCGAAGCCCTGCTGGAGGTCCTCGTTCTTCGCGGCGGCGATGATGTCGAGGGCGCGGTAGGCGGCCGGGGCCGCGCCGTGCACCTTGGAGTCCGCGATGAAGCGGCCCTTGGCGACGGCCTGGTCCCAGGCCTCGCCGCGGTCGATCACCGGGCGCTCGACCTTGACGTCGCCCTTGAGCACCTGGGCGGTCCAGATCAGCGACTGCTCCAGGAAGTCGGCGCCCTCGAAGAGCGCGTCGGCGATCCCGAGGTCGAAGACCTGCCGACCCTTGAGCTGCTTGTTCTGGTTGAGCGAGTTCTCGATGATGACCGAGACGGCCTTCTCGGGGCCGATCAGGTTCGGCAGCAGCGTGCAGCCGCCCCAGCCGGGCACCAGGCCGAGGAAGACCTCGGGCAGCGAGAACGCCGGGATCGCCTTGGAGACGGTGCGGTAGGTGCAGTGCAGGCCGACCTCGACGCCGCCGCCCATCGCCGCGCCGTTGTAGTAGGCGAAGGTCGGGACGGCCAGCTTCGCCAGGCGCTTGAAGACCTCGTGGCCGCCCTTGCCGATGGCGAGCGCGTGCTCGTGCTCCTTCAGCAGCTCGACGCCCTTGAGGTCGGCGCCGACCGCGAAGATGAACGGCTTGCCGGTGATGCCGGCACCGACGATCTCGCCGTCCGCGGCCTCCTTCTCGACCTGGTCGATCGCGGTGTTCAGGTTCGCGAGCGAGGCGGGGCCGAAGGTGGTCGGCTTGGTGTGGTCCAGGCCGTTGTCCAGCGTGATCAGCGCGAAGCGGCCGGCCCCGAAGGGCAGGTCGAAGTGGCGTACGTGCGCACTGGTGACGACCTCGTCGGGGAACAGGTCCGAGGCCTGCTTCAGAAGCTCGGCGGTGGTGCTCACTTGTCCCCCTCGAAGTGCGGGTTCTCCCAGACGACCGTCGCGCCCATGCCGAAGCCGACGCACATGGTGGTCAGGCCGTAGCGGACGTGCGGCTGCTCCTCGAACTGGCGGGCCAGCTGCGTCATCAGGCGGACGCCGGAGGAGGCCAGCGGGTGGCCGAAGGCGATGGCGCCGCCGTACTGGTTGACGCGCTCGTCGTCGTCGGCGATGCCGTAGTGGTCGAGGAAGGCCAGCACCTGCACGGCGAAGGCCTCGTTGATCTCGAACAGGCCGATGTCGGAGATGGACAGGCCCGCCTTGGCGAGGGCCTTCTCCGTGGCCGGGATCGGGCCGTAGCCCATGACCTCCGGCTCGACGCCCGCGAAGGCGTACGACACCAGGCGCATCTTGACGGGCAGGCCGTTCTCGCGGGCGAAGTCCTCGCTCGCGATGATCGACGCGGTGGCGCCGTCGTTCAGGCCGGCCGCGTTGCCGGCGGTGACCCGGCCGTGCACACGGAACGGCGTCTTGAGGTTCGCCAGGTTCTCCAGGGTGGTCCCCGGGCGCATCGGCTCGTCGGCGGTGACCAGGCCCCAGCCGGTCTCCCCGCCCTCCGGGCTGGTCCGGCGCACCGAGATCGGCACCAGGTCGGCCTGGATCTTGCCGTTGGCGTACGCCTTGGCGGCCTTCTCCTGCGAGCGCACCGCGTACTCGTCGGCGCGCAGCTTGGTGATGTGCGGGTAGCGGTCGTGCAGGTTCTCCGCGGTCATGCCCATGAAGAGGGCCGACTCGTCGACGAGCTTCTCGCTCACGAACCGCGGGTTCGGGTCGACGCCCTCGCCCATCGGGTGGCGGCCCATGTGCTCGACACCACCGGCGATGACGGCGTCGTAGGCGCCGAAGGCGATCGAACCGGCGGTGGTCGTCACGGCGGTCAGCGCGCCGGCGCACATGCGGTCGATGGAGTAACCGGGCACGGACTGCGGCAGACCCGCGAGGATGCCGGCGGTACGGCCGAGGGTCAGACCCTGGTCACCGATCTGCGTGGTCGCCGCGATGGCGACCTCGTCGATCTTCTTGGGGTCCAGACCGGGGTTGCGGCGCAGCAGCTCCCGGATCGCCTTCACGACGAGGTCGTCCGCGCGGGTCTCGTGGTAGATGCCCTTCGGGCCCGCCTTGCCGAACGGGGTACGGACGCCGTCGACGAAGACGACGTCCCTGACGGTACGAGGCACGATGGCTCTCCTCCTGTGCGGGATGGCACTGCTGCGTTGCGCTGAGCGCGCGCTCAGGACCCATGCTACTTATGAGTAACGTAGCTGCACAGTCCGGGAGACGGGAGCGGCGAAGGTCACATCTTCCGCGTCCGGCCGGCGGTGCGGTTCCACGGCCCGCGAGCCGGTCCGGCGCGCCACGCTCCAGCGCCCTCTCTCCCAGGATCTTGGCGCGATCTCGCCGTCCCTCCTCCGCTTGCGCGGCCCCCGCGGCGCCCGCGTGCGAGGAGCGGGCGGGTGACGGTCCGCCGGCCCGGTGCTTCTCAGTCCCGGGCCGACAGGGCGTCGACCAGCACCGGCGTGACCAGCCCGATCTGCCAGGGCCGCGCTCCGTACCCGGCCAGCGCGGCACCCACGGACCCCTCGTCGACGGGCGCCGGCGGCTCCCAGCAGATCCGCCGCACCGTGTCCGGAGAGATCACGTTCTCCTGGGGCATGGCGAGCCGTTCGGCCAGTGCGGTCACCCCCGCCCGGGCGGCGGACAGGCGAGCGGCCGCGGCCGGGTCCTTGTCGGCCCAGGCACGCGGCGGCGGGGGCCCCGTCACCGGCTGCCCCGGCTGCGGCAGCGCGCTGTCGGGAAGGGCCTTGGCGCGGTCCACCGCGGCCTGCCACTGCTCCAGCTGCCGCCGCCCCATCCGGTGCCCGAACCCGTTCAGCCCGGCGAGGACGTGCACACTGCCCGGCAGGGCCAGCGCCGCCTCCACGATGGCCGTGTCGCTCAGCACCTTCCCCGGCGACACGTCCCGCCGCTGCGCGATCCGGTCCCGGGTCTGCCACAGCTCGCGCACGACCGCGAGCTGCCGGCGCCGGCGCACCTTGTGCATCCCGGACGTGCGGCGCCAGGGGTCCTTGCGCGGCTCGGACGGGGGCGCGGACGCGATCGCGTCGAACTCCTGCAGGGCCCACTCCAGCTTGCCCTGCCGGTCCAGCTCCTTCTCCAGGGCGTCCCGCAGGTCGACGAGGAGCTCGACGTCGAGCGCCGCGTACCGCAGCCAGGGCTCGGGGAGCGGGCGGGTCGACCAGTCGACGGCCGAGTGGCCCTTCTCCAGGACGAAGCCGAGGACGCCCTCCACCATGGCGCCGAGACCGACCCGCGGGAAGCCCGCGAGCCGGCCGGCCAGCTCGGTGTCGAACAGGCGGCTCGGGACCATGCCTATCTCGCGCAGACAGGGCAGGTCCTGGGTGGCCGCGTGCAGCACCCACTCCACGCCGGACAGGGCTGCGCCGAGGCCGGACAGGTCGGGGCAGGCGACGGGGTCGATCAGCGCGGTCCCGGCGCCCTCGCGGCGCAGCTGCACCAGGTAGGCGCGCTGTCCGTAGCGGTAGCCGGAGGCGCGTTCGGCGTCCACGGCGACCGGGCCGGTGCCGGCGGCGAAGGCGGCGACCACCCGGTCGAGGGCCGCCTCGTCGGCGATCACGGGCGGGATGCCCTCGCGCGGTTCCAGCAAAGGAGTCGGCGCCCCCGTCACAGAAGAACCTGCGTCGTCCGGAGGGGTGCCCCCGGCGGTGCGCAGGGAACTGTCTGCTGCGGTGTCTTGGGCGTCGGTCACCTGTCAAGGGTATCCGTGTGTGGACCGCGCCCGTCGACGGAACGTTCCGTCGACGGGCGCGAGAGGGGCGTAAACCAGTCAGCTCGGGGAAAGGGCTGGTTCACACGAGTGAAGGCCGGATGCGCCGAAGGGGGCGTCCGGTGGGCTCAGTGGATGATTCCGGTGCGCAGGGCCACGGCCACCATGCCGGCCCGGTCCCCCGTCCCCAGCTTGCGGGCGATGCGGGCGAGGTGGCTCTTCACGGTCAGGGCGGACAGGCCCATGGAGACGCCGATCGCCTTGTTCGACTGGCCCTCCGCGACCAGCCGCAGCACCTCGACCTCGCGTCCGGACAGCTCCCGGTAGCCGCCCGGGTGGCTCGGGGCACCCGGGGGGCGGCGGTGCATACGGGCGGCGGCGCCGAGGGGAGCGGCACCGGGCCGGGCGGGCAGCCCGATGTTGGTGCGGGTGCCGGTGACGACGTAGCCCTTGACGCCGCCGGCCAGCGCGTTGCGGACGGCGCCGATGTCGTCGGCGGCGGAGAGGGCGAGTCCGTTGGGCCAGCCCGCGGCGCGGGTCTCGGACAGCAGGGTGAGGCCGGAGCCGTCGGGCAGGTGGACGTCGGCGACGCAGATGTCGCGGGGGTTGCCGATGCGGGGACGAGCCTCCGCGATGGACGAGGCCTCGATGACATCGCGCACGCCGAGCGCCCACAGGTGGCGGGTGACGGTGGAGCGGACGCGGGGGTCGGCCACGACCACCATGGCGGTCGGCTTGTTCGGGCGGTAGGCGACCAGGCTTGCGGGTTGCTCGAGGAGAACGGACACCAGGCCTCCTGGGTGGGGGGACGGGGCCGGCTTGTGGGGATGAAGCCGGGACGAACCGTGCTTTCAAGGTCACAGTCGTCTTCGGCAGCAAACTCGTCCGCCTTTAGAGAATGATCACGATCTAGTGAGTAACAATCTGTGCAATTCGGACACGCGATCGATCATCCGAAGATCAAGTCGGTTCGAGCGGGTGCGATTCGAGTACGGAAAATGGCCGTATCGACAAAGAGACGGTCAACGAAGGGTGTGGCGCCGACGGTCACCGGGACTGCGGGCCCCTGCGCTGCGGCAGGGACACCACCGACGCGTCCCCGGGCCCGGCCGGCGGCAGGCCCGCGACCTGTGCCAGCAGATCGCACCAGGAGGACAGGTGGGCGGCCGTGTCCGGCACCCCGCCCAGGCCCTCGCGGGGCGTCCAGGAGGCCCGGATCTCGATCTGCGACGCGGCCGGCCGCTCGGCCAGCCCGCCGAAGTAGTGCGAACTGGCACGTGTGATCGTGCCGCTCGGTTCCCCGTAGCCCAGCCCGCGCGCCGCCAGCGCCCCGGTCAGCCAGGACCAGCACACCTCCGGCAGCAGCGGATCGGCCGCCATCTCCGGCTCCAGCTCCGCGCGCACCAGCGTCACCAGCCGGAACGTGCCCCGCCAGGCGTCGTGCCCGGCCGGGTCGTGCAGCAGCACCAGCCGCCCGTCGGCCAGCTCCTGCTCGCCGTCCACCACCACCGCCTCCACCGCGTACGCGTAGGGGGCGAGCCGCTGCGGGGCCGGCGTCGGCTCCACCTCCACCTGCGGCCGCAGCCGGCTGGCGCGCAGGGCCTCGACCGCGGTGCGGAAAGCCGGCGGACCCGAGGCACCGGAGTGCCCGTCCGCCCCCTCGGTGTCCTTCACGTCGCCCGTTCCGTCAGCGCTGTCCGACATTCGTCCGTGAGCCGCAGCCATGCGGGGAAGAGTAAGGGGAACCGGGGCGTCGTGCAGGGCAAGACACCCGCTGCGACCTACCCGGCTGCCCCCGGCCACCGGGGACACCGGCCCGGTCCCCGCCCGGCGGCGTGCGAAACTTGCCTCGTGACCGCCAATGACACCCCGCAGCCGACAGCGACGTACGACAGCGCCTTCCTCAAGGCGTGCAGGCGCGAACCCGTGCCGCACACCCCGGTGTGGTTCATGCGCCAGGCCGGCCGCTCCCTGCCGGAGTACCGCAAGGTGCGCGAGGGCGTTCCCATGCTGGAGTCGTGCATGCGGCCCGAGCTGGTCACCGAGATCACGCTCCAGCCGGTGCGCCGGCACGACGTGGACGCGGCGATCTTCTTCAGCGACATCGTCGTCCCGCTGAAGGCCATCGGCCTCGACCTCGACATCAAGCCCGGCGTCGGCCCGGTCGTCGAGCAGCCGGTCCGCACCCGCGCCGACCTGGCCCGGCTGCGCGACCTCACCCCCGAGGACGTCCCCTACGTCACCGAGGCCATCGGCATGCTCACCCGCGAGCTGGGCGCCACCCCGCTGATCGGCTTCGCGGGCGCGCCCTTCACCCTCGCGAGCTACCTGGTCGAGGGCGGCCCCTCGCGCACGTACGAGAACGCCAAGGCGATGATGTACGGCGACCCCGAGCTGTGGGCCGACCTGCTGGACCGCCTCGCCGACATCACGTCGGCCTTCCTGAAGGTCCAGATCGAGGCCGGCGCGAGCGCCGTCCAGCTCTTCGACTCCTGGGCCGGCGCCCTGGCCCCCGCCGACTACCGCGCGTCGGTCATGCCGGCCTCCGCGAAGGTCTTCGACGCGGTCGCCGGGTACGGCGTCCCGCGCATCCACTTCGGCGTCGGCACCGGTGAGCTGCTGAAGCTCATGGGCGAGGCCGGCGCGGACGTCGTCGGCGCCGACTGGCGCGTTCCGCTCGACGAGGCCGCCCGCCGCGTCGGCCCCGGCAAGGCGCTCCAGGGCAACCTGGACCCGACCGTGCTGTTCACCGACAAGGACACCGTCGCCGCCAAGGCCCGCGAGGTGCTCGACGCCGCCGCCGGCCTGGAGGGCCACGTCTTCAACCTCGGCCACGGCGTCATGCCGAACACCGACCCGGACGCGCTGACCCGGCTCGTGGAGTACGTCCACACCGCCACCGCGCGCTGAGCCGCCGGCCGGCTCACCAGGAGTAGTGGGGCCGCGCGCGCCTGCCGAACAGCAGGCCGGGCGGCTCCGGCGGGGGCGGTGTGCCGGGCTTGAGCGGCCAGGCCAGCAGCATGCCGGCCACGAAGCCGACCACGTGCGCCGCGTACGCCACCGTGCCGGCGCCGGACACCCCGTGCCCGGACGAGTACACCGCCTGGAGCCCGAACCAGAAGCCCAGCACCAGCCAGGCGGGCAGCCTCAGCGGCAGGAAGACCAGGAACGGCACCAGGACCCACACCCTGGCCCTCGGGTAGAGGACCAGATAGGCGCCGAGGACGCCGGCGATGGCGCCGGACGCGCCGATCAGGGGGTCCGAGGAGGTGTCGTTGAGCAGCGCGAAGCCGTAGCCGGCCGCGTAGCCGCAGACGACGTAGAAGAGGAAGTAGCGGATGTGGCCCATCCGGTCCTCGACGTTGTTGCCGAAGATCAGCAGGAAGAGCATGTTGCCCAGCAGGTGCAGCCAGCCGCCGTGCAGGAACATCGCCGTGAAGACGGACAGCGGCGGGGACTTGTCGTAGCCGGGCGGCCCGACGACGCAGCCGGGGCCGCCGGGGCCCACGCCGACGTCCCCGGTCGGGACGACCCGGGGCAGCTGATGGTGGATCAGTTCCCGGGGGACCGCCGCGTAGTGGTCCATGAAGGCCTGCAGGTGGCACAGCTGCGCCAGCCGGCTGCTGCCCGCCACGGAACCGGCTATGCCGGGCGTGGTGATGAACACCAGCACATTGGCGGCGATGAGGGCGTACGTCACCCAGGGGGTGCGGCGCACCGGGTTCACGTCATGAACGGGGATGACCACACAGGAGTAGTGCCCGCGATCGGGCGTACGAATCGGTGAACGCCGTCGGGCGCGTGTGCGTATCCCTTCACAACCGACGTGAGGAACAGGCGATGACGAACGCTCCGCAGGTTTCGGCGATGCACGCTCTGCCCGACGGTGAGGCGGAGATCTCTCTGGTCGTACGGCTCCCCTGGGAGGACGTCGCGCGGCTCGGCCAGGAGGCGGGCCGGCTCGCCACGCAGATGCAGCGGCCCGTGACCCTGGACGAGGCGGTCAGCTACCGGCTGCGGTCCAGCCGGCCGCCGGCGTCCCACGCGAAGCCCTCCGGGGAGCAGCCGGCTGCGGTCTCCGCCCTGCCGCGGATCACCGGCACGGCGTAGGCGCGCCGCGGGGTGCGGCGCCCTCGCGGCCGGTCGTTGCCCTTGCCCCTCCCGCCGGTCAGCTCGCCCGCACCTTCGCGGCGGCCTTCCGCGCCGCCACCAGGACCGGGTCCCACACCGGTGAGAACGGCGGGGCGTAGCCCAGGTCCAGGGCCGTCATCTGTTCCACCGTCATCTGCGCGGTCAGCGCCACCGCCGCGATGTCGACCCGCTTCGCCGCCCCCTCCCTGCCGACGATCTGCACGCCCAGCAACCGGCCCGTGCGCGACTCGGCGAGCATCTTGACCGTCATGGGGGCGGCACCGGGGTAGTAGCCGGCGCGGCTGGTCGACTCGATGGTGACCGTCTCGAAGCGCAGGCCCACCCGGCGGGCGTCCTTCTCCCGCAGCCCGGTGCGGGCGATCTCCAGGTCGCAGACCTTGCTGACCGCCGTGCCGACGACACCGGGGAAGGTGGCGTAGCCGCCGCCGGCGTTGGTGCCGATGACCTGGCCGTGCTTGTTGGCGTGGGTGCCGAGCGGGACGTACTGCTCCTGCCCGGAGACCAGGTTCAGCACCTCCACGCAGTCCCCGCCCGCCCAGATGTCCTCGTGCCCGCGCACCCGCATCGCGAGGTCGGTGAGCAGCCCGCCGTGGGCGCCGAGCGGGAGGCCGGCCGCGCGGGCGAGGGAGGTCTCCGGGCGGACGCCGATGCCCAGGACCACCAGATCCGCCGGGTACTCGGCGTGCTCCGTGGCCACCGCGCGCACCCGGCCGTCGTCCCCGGTGAGGACCTTGGTGACCTCCGCGTTGTTGACCATGGTGATGCCGAGGCCCTGCATGGCCCGGTGCACCATCCGGCCCATGTCCGGGTCGAGCGTCGACATGGGCTCCTTGCCGCGGTTGACGACCGTCACCTCGAAGCCCCGGTTGATCAGCGCCTCGGCCATCTCGACGCCGATGTAGCCGGCCCCGACGACCACCGCCCTGCGGCCGCGCGTGCCGGCCAGCGTGTCCAGCAGGGCCTGCCCGTCGTCCAGGGTCTGCACGCCGTGCACACCGGGGGCGTCCACGCCGGGCAGGTCCGGACGGACCGGGCGGGCGCCGGTGGCGATGACGAGCCGGTCGTACGGCGTCCAGGACTCCGCGCCGGAATCGACGTCACGCGCGCGTACCCGCTGTCCCGGCACGTCGATCTCCGTGACCTCGGTGCGCAGCCGCAGATCGATCCCGCGCTCCCGGTGCTCCTCGGGCGTCCGGGCGATGAGACGGTCCCGCTCGGGGACCTCGCCGCCCACCCAGTACGGGATGCCGCACGCCGAGAAGGAGGTGAAGTGGCCGCGCTCGAAGGCCACGATCTCCAGCTCCCCGGGGCCCTTCAGCCGCCGCGCCTGCGACGCCGCGGACATGCCCGCGGCGTCGCCGCCGATCACAACGAGCCGTTCCCTGCCGTCGCTGCCCCGCCCACCGCTCATGGTCATGGGACCACGCTACGGGGCGCGGCCCCTCCCCGTCCCGGCCGCCCTCCCGGGCTCCGTCCGGCTCAGTCCGCCGCGTCCCGCGCGGCCGGCTCGGCGGACTCGGGTGCCGGGCGGGCCGACGGCAGCGGGCCGGGCGCGGCCGTCGCCTTGGCGGGCTCCGTACGGTGCGGCAGCCGGGGCCGTACGACCCGCAGCCACAGCAGCACCAGCAGCGCGGCGAGGGCCGCGAACGGCAGGGCGGCTCCGAGCGCCAGCGCGATCCAGCGCAGCACGTCGGCGAACGCGTGCCAGCCGCCCGCCAGCGCGTCCGTGAAGCCCGGCGAGCCGTCCGCCCGCCGCACCGGTGCCTCGGACAGCGACAGGGTGATGGTGGCCAGGCCGGTGCGGTCCTTCAGGGACGCCTGCCGGGCCAGCAGCGCCTCCAGATCGGCCTGGCGGCTGCTCAGCTCCCCCTCCAGGGCGACGACGTCGCTCAGCTTGGCCGCCCTGTCCATCAGCGCGCGGATCCTGGCCACGCTGGCCCGCTGCGACGCCACCCGGCTGTCCACGTCCACGACCTGGTCGGTGACGTCGACCGCCTTGGCCGTGCGGTCGGCCACCCGGCCCGCTCCCTGGAGGCCGGTGAGGACCTCGTCGTACTTCCCGGCCGGCACGCGCAGGACGACCCGGGTCCGCTCGTGCCCGTCGGCGTCCCGGCTCGTCGTCTCGTCGCCGACGTAGCCGCCCGCGTCCTCGGCGGTCGTCCGGGCCGCCTCCAGGGCCTTGGACACGTCCTCGACCTCGACGGTGAGGGACGCGGTGCGGACGATCGCGTCCGGGGTGAGCTTCGGCGTCCCGCGCACGGGCCTGCCGCCCTCCGCCCCGCCGGCACCGGCCGGGCCGCCGCGGGCGCCGGCCGCCCCGGCCCTGCCGTCCGAGGCGGACTTCGAGGAGCCGCCCAGGTCGCCGGCGCCGCCGCACCCGGCGAGCGCGAGACAGGCGGCGAGCAGGACCCCGGCCAGGGTCCGGCGGCGTGCGGTGTGTGGTGTGCGCATGGGCGGTACCCCCCGGGGCTTGCGGGCTGGGACGGTCCTTCGACGGCGGACCGCGCGGGAACGATCGGCGGCGCCGGTTCCGATGCGGTCACGGTCCGGACTCGTCCCGGACACCGCCTCACGGCGGGGGCGCCGGTGGGGTCTGAGAGAGTGGGGGCATGAGCGCAACGGGTAGCAGCGCGCCGGGCGGGAGCCCGGGGCACGTCGTCGTCATCGGGGCCGGCATCGCCGGACTGGCCGCCGCGCACCGGCTGCTGGGACGCGGAGCGCGGGTGACCGTGCTGGAGGCCGGCGACCGGGTCGGCGGCAAGCTGCTGCCCGGCGAGATCGCCGGCGTGCGGGTCGACCTGGGTGCCGAGTCCCTGCTCGCCCGCCGCCCCGAGGCCGTGGCCCTCGCCCGCGAGACCGGACTGGGCGAGCTGCTCCAGCCGCCCGCCACCGCCACCGCCTCGATCTGGACCCGCGGTGCCCTGCGGCCCATGCCCAAGGGCCATGTGATGGGCGTGCCCGGCACCGCCGCCGCGCTGACCGGCGTCCTCTCGGACGAGGGCCTGGCCCGCATCGAGCGCGACGCCGACCTGCCCCGCACCGAGACCGGCGACGACGTAGCCGTGGGGGAGTACGTGGCGGCCCGGCTCGGCCGCGAGGTCGTCGACCGGCTCGTCGAACCCCTGCTCGGCGGGGTGTACGCGGGCGACGCCTACCGCATCTCCATGCGCTCCGCCGTCCCGCAGCTCTTCCAGGCCGCCCGCACCCACGTCTCCCTCACGCAGGGCGTCCGGGAGATCCAGGCGAAGGCCGCCGCCCAGCAGCAGACCGGGCCGGTCTTCATGGGCATCGCCGGCGGGGTCGGGCGGCTGCCGTCGGCGGTCGCCGACTCGGTGCGCGCGCGGGGCGGCGAGATCCTGACCGGCACGCCCGCGCGTGAACTGCGCCGGGAGGCGGCCGGCGGCTGGCGGATCGAGGCCGGGGAACGCCTGCTGCACGCCGACGCCGTGATCGTCGCCGTACCCGCCCCGGCCGCCGCCGCCCTGCTGCGCGCCGAGTCCCCGGGCGCCGCCGCCGAGCTGGCCGCCGTCGAGTACGCCTCGATGGCCCTGATCACCCTCGCCTACCGGCGCGCCGACCTGCGCCTGCCCGAGGGCAGCGGCTTCCTGGTGCCGCCCGTCGACGGCCGGACCATCAAGGCCGCCACCTTCGCCTCCCAGAAGTGGGGCTGGATCGCCGAGGAGGACCCGGACGTGGTCGTCCTGCGCACGTCCGTGGGCCGCTACGGCGAGACGGAGGTCCTCGGCCGGGACGACGCCGGCCTGGTGGAGGTCTCCCGGCACGACCTGCGGCAGGCCACGGGCCTGGACGCGGCACCGCTGCGGACCCGGGTCACCCGCTGGACCGACGGCCTGCCGCAGTACCCCGTCGGGCACCACGCGCGCGTGGCCCGCGTCCGGGAGCAGATCGCCAAGCTCCCGGGGCTCGCGGTGTGCGGCGCCCCGTACGACGGCGTCGGCGTCCCGGCCTGCATCGCGAGCGCGTACGCGGCGGTGGACCAGCTCGGCGGCGACCTCGCCGGGGTGCGGGAGCTGACGGCCAACCCGGTGCAGAGCCTGCACGGCGGAGCGGGAGAATAGGGACCATGAGTGACGACGCCCCCACCACCGAGTCCGGCAGGGTCCCGAACAAGGGCAAGCTGGCCAAGGACCTCAACGAGGTCATCCGCTACACCCTCTGGTCCGTCTTCAAGCTGAAGGACGTCCTCCCGGAGGACCGCGCGGGATACGCCGACGAGGTCCAGGAGCTGTTCGACCAGCTCGCCGCCAAGGACGTGACGATCCGCGGCACCTACGACGTCTCCGGCCTGCGCGCCGACGCCGACCTCATGATCTGGTGGCACGCCGAGACCAGCGACCAGCTCCAGGAGGCGTACAACCTCTTCCGCCGCACGAGGCTCGGCCGCGCGCTGGAGCCGGTGTGGTCGAACATGGCGCTGCACCGCCCCGCCGAGTTCAACCGCTCGCACATCCCGGCGTTCCTCGCCGACGAGACGCCCCGCAATTACGTGAGCGTCTACCCCTTCGTCCGCTCCTACGACTGGTACCTGCTGCCCGACGAGGACCGGCGCCGGATGCTCGCCGACCACGGCAAGATGGCCCGCGGCTACCCGGACGTGCGCGCCAACACGGTCGCCTCGTTCTCCCTCGGCGACTACGAGTGGATCCTGGCCTTCGAGGCCGACGAGCTGTACCGCATCGTCGACCTCATGCGCCACCTGCGCGCCTCCGAGGCCCGCAGGCACGTCCGCGAGGAGGTCCCGTTCTTCACGGGCCGCCGCAAGGACATCGGCGAACTGGTGGCGGACCTCGCCTGAAGCGCCCCGCAGGGGCACGGGGGCGGCGCGGTCAGGCCGTACGGACCAGCGGCCGGCCGACGGCCCGACCGCGCACCCCGGTGGCCGCGCCTACCGCCGGCCGGCTTTCCCCTTGAGCGCGTCCCGCCGAACCGCGTCGTCGGCCGGACCGCCGGAGGCGACCGGTTCGGGGCGCGGCGCGCACGACGCGTGCCGCGCCGGGACGCGGCCCTCCAGCAGGTACGCCTCCAGGTACCCGTTGACGCACCTGTTGGGCCCGCCGCCGACGCCGTGCGTGCCCGCGTCCCGCTCGGTCACCAGCACCGAGCCCGCCAGCCGCCGGTTCATCTCCAGCGCGCCCTGGTACGGCGCGGCGGCGTCCCGCTCGGCCGCCAGGACCAGCACCGGCGGCAGCTCGCCGACCCCGGTCCGCACGTCCAGCGGCCGTTGCCGGGGCGCCGGCCAGTAGGCGCACGGCAGGTTCATCCACGCGTTGTCCCAGGTCTCGAAGGGCGCCATCCGGGCGAGCCGCGTGTTGTCCCGGTCCCACACCGCCCAGTCCGTCGGCCAGGGCGCGTCGTTGCACTCCACGGCCGTGTACACCGCGCTGCTGTTCTCCGCCTCGGCGGCGCTCTCCGGGCTCGGCGTGGCCAGCCGGACCAGCGGCTTGGGGTCGCCGTGCAGGTACGCCGAGAGCGCCGCCGCGCGGCTCGGCCAGAAGTCGTCGTAGTACGCGGCCGCCAGGAAGACGTTCTGCAACTGGCCGGGACCGACCGTCCCGCCCGCCGCCTTCCCGGCCAGCCGTTCGCGCGCGGTGTCGTAGCCGCGCTGCACGCGCGCGGGTGTGGCACCGAGGTGGTACACGTCGTCGTGCCGGGCGATCCACTCACGGAAGTCCGCCCAGCGCTCCTCGAACGCCGCCGACTGGTCCAGGTTGCTGCGGTACCAGATCTTCTGCGGGTCCGGGTTCACCGCCGAGTCCAGCACCATGCGCCGCACGTGGGAGGGGAACATCGCCGCGTACAGCGCCCCGAAGTAGGTGCCGTACGACGCCCCCATGAAGGTCAGCCGGTCCTCGCCCAGCGCGGCCCGCAGGACGTCGAGGTCACGGGCGTTGTTGAGCGAGTTGTAGAACCGCAGCCCGCTCCCGGACCGCTGGGCACAGCCGCGCGCGTACGCCTTCGCCTGGGCGACGCGCTGCCGCTTGTACGCCTCCGAGGGGTGCGTCGGCGCCGCGGTGGGCGCCTTGAAGAAGCGCTTCGGGTCCTCGCAGGACAGCGGCGCCGACCGGCCGACGCCGCGCGGGGCGTAGCCGACGAGGTCGTAGGCGGCGGCGACCCGCTGCCACTCCGGGATCGTGCCGATGAGCGGGAAGTACATGCCGGAGGCGCCGGGGCCGCCCGGGTTGAAGACCAGGGCGCCCTGCCGGGGGACCTTCCGCTTGCTGTTGCGCGGGTCCTTGTGGGTGGCCTCGGCGCGGCTGACGGTCAGCCGGATCAGCTTGCCGTCCGGGTGGGCGTAGTCCAGCGGGACGCTCACCGTGCCGCACCGCACGCCGGCCGGTGCCTCCGGGACGTCGGCGGCGGAGCACGGACCGAAGTCGATCCCGGCCGCCCGGGCGCGGGCCACGGCCACCGCGGTGCCGCGCAGCTCGGCCGCGCCGGGGGCGCCCGCCGTGCCGGGGGTGCCGGGTGTGCCGCCCGCCGGGGCCGCGGCCAGGGTGGTCAGGAGCAAGGAACCGGCGGCCGAGTAGAGGGCGGCAGCTTTCATCGCGTATCCCTTCGATGCGCGGCGGCGATGGCACGGCTGCCACGGCCCGCGACGACAGAAGGGATGTTTCGGCCGGCCGTGGGGGAAGGCAAGCACCGTCGGGCCGGTGTCGGCCGCAATGCCCCCTGTGCGCCCCCGGAAGCCGCCCCCGACGCCGCGCCCGCCCCCGCCGGATCGCCCGCCCGGTCGTCACTCCCGCCAGGGCTGGTCGTGGTGGGTGAAGGCCGCGCGCAGCTCCGGTTCGCCTATCGCGCGGATGCCGCGCACGGCCACGGAGGTGAGGAACGACCGCTCGTCCCCGGCCGGCCTGCCGGCCAGCGCGCTCAGCAGCCGCTGTCCGGCCGGGGAGGCCCAGCGCGAGTACGGATGCGCCTCGAACCGGGCGATGGCCAGGCAGCTCAGCGCCAGGGTGAGGGGCAGGGCGAACCACAGGCCGACCAGCAGCCGGGGCGTCCCGGTCTGGATGGGCAGCAGCAGCGCGGTCACGCCCAGCGCGGCCACGACGAGCACGGAGGCCCGCACCTGGCGGACGGCGGCCCCCACGGTCGTCCCCGTGCCCTCGGGCACCGCGAGACCCGCGCGGACCAGCCCGTCGGCCAGCCGGCGCACCGCCTCGGCGCCCGCCGCCCGGGCCCGTACGGGGGCGATCCGCGACTGGCCCTCCGGCCCTATGGCCCCTATGACGGACTGCTCCATCTCGTCCCGCCCCCGCGGGTCCACGACCGTCGCCCAGCCGGTGTGCGCGAGCAGCAGCCGGCGCTGGCGGGCCATGGAGACCAGGGTCACGTCGGCGACCCGCGCGGGACCGCCGGAGAGGAAGGCCGCCTCGTACAGCGTCAGATCACGCTCCCCGTCCACCGGCGCGCCACGCACGTCCGCGGCTGCCGAGCGGACGGCCGCGAGGCACAGCCGGGTGCAGGCCGTTCCGGCGAAAGACCAGGCCAGGAGCAGGAGAAGGACCCAGAACATGACGTGTTTCTATGCCAGGTGACTGGGCGGACGCCATGCCCTTTCCACGATCCGGACGCAGTGTTGCCGGTCTGTGACGTTCCGCTTTCCGGGCTGGTCAGGGGCTGCTCGTCGCCGGCGGCGGGCTGCTGCCGGCGGGCGGCAGCGGGACGGTCTCGCCGGGCGACGCCTGTCCCCGCGACGCCTGGCCCGCTGACGGCTCGACCGGTTCGGCCGCGCCGGGATCGACCTCCGACGGGGTCGGCACCGGGGCGGCGGAGGCCGCGAGATCCCTGGCCAGCGCGGCGAAGTCGACGTACCCGGTGGCCTCCAGGACCCTGATGTGGTCCAGGACGGTCGCGTTGGCGTCGTCGGCGAGATCACGGACCAGGGAGTTCTGGGTGCCGGCCCGGATCTGCGCGACCAGCGAGAACACCCGTCCGTGCGCGAGCCGCAGGAGGCCGGCGAACTGGCGGTCGAAGTCCTGGCCCTGGGCCGTGTCCAGGGTGGCGAGCCACTGCTTCTGCTGCTCGTTCGGCTCGTTGGGCAGGGCGATGCCGAGCTGGGTGGCGACCGTACGGACGTGTGCGTCGAGGGAGGTGTGGCCGTCGACGAGGTGCCGGCCGGCGGTGCGGACGGCGGGCGTGGTCCCCTTCCGCTGCGCCAGCTCCCCGGCGGGCAGCTCCCACAGCCCGGCCAGCCGCACCCTGGTGACGAAGTCCCGGTCCTGCGCGGACAGCGGCCCATACGGGGTCGTCACCGTCTGCGCGCTGAGCACGTTCGCGCTCGCCGGGTCGTCCTGCCGGTCGGCGTACGACCACAGCGGGACGAGCAGCGCGACGACCGTCGCCGCCAGGCCGGTGACGATGAGCCCGGTGCCGCTGAATATGCCTCGGCCGTTGACCGGGGGTCGCGGTCGCGGTCGCATGATGCCTCCTGCGCCGCACGCCGGGGTGTGCTGGGGGTGGGTGCGGGGTTGGCATATTACTTGGGGGCCGGGGTGGCGTTTGGCGATGCGGCCGGGGCCGGTGCGGGTCGCGAGTGGCTGTGGGTGCGTTGTGGCTGGTCGCGTGGTTGCCTGCGTGTCTGCGGAACCGCGGTGCCGTCGGCGGTAGGGGCGCCGTTTCCGTCGGGCGTGGCGGCAGCCGGCCGGTGGAGACCGGCCGGGCGGCGCGGGGTCGCGCGTCAGGTCCGGCGTCGCCGTACCCGCTCCACCAGCCCCCTCTTGCGCGGTGCCGGGCCCGAGCGGTCCAGCCACCAGTCCCGCAGTGCGCGCCGCGCCCCCGCGCCGCCCGGCCGCCCCAGCTTCAGCAGGTGGCCGGCGAAGTCCAGCGCGTCCAGCCGGTACCCCCCGCGCATCGGCCGCTGCCGGGCGTACTTTAGGAACGCCTCCCGGTACCCCGCCCCCAGGATCACCGGCAGCTCGGGCGCCACCTTCGCCACGACCCCCGCCCGCTTCGCCGCGAGCGCCCGCGCCTGCACCCCCATCCGCACCCGGTCGAACCCCTCCGGCACCGGTGTCCCCGCCACCAGGGACGACAGCACGGCGGCCTGCGCGACCCCGACCCGCTCCCGCACGCCCGCCAGCGGCCCCGCCACCGGCCGCGCCAGGACACCGACGCCCCCGGTCCGCGCACCCCCGAGGGCCGGCGCCCCCGTCGCACCCCCCGCCGTGCTCCCCGTCGCGCGCCCGGCCGCCACCGCTTCCCGGATCGCGTCCAGCTCCCGCTCCAGCTCCGCCGGTTCCGGGAAGTTCTCGTCCCGCTCCAGGAGCACCCCCGGCGGCTCGACCCCGGCGGCGAGAGCGGTCAGGATGTCGAGGACCGGACGCGGCACGGGGTGCGCGTGGCTGTCGTGCCAGACGCCGTCCCGCTCGACGCCGCCCGCGACATGGACGTAGGCGATCGCCTCAAGGGGCAGCGCGGCCAGCGCCCCGGCGGGGTCCTCGCCCCGGTTGACGTGGTTGGTGTGCAGGTTGGCCACGTCGATCAGCAGCCGCACGCCGGTCCGCTCGACCAGCTCGGACAGGAACTGGCCCTCGGTCAGCTCCTCGCCCGGCCAGGAGAACAGCGCGGCGATGTTCTCCAGGGCCAGCGGCACCGGCAGCGCGTCCTGCGCGATGCGGACGTTCTCGCACAGCACGTCCAGCGCGTCCCGGGTGCGCGGCACCGGCAGCAGATGGCCGGCCTCCAGCCGCGGGGAGGCGGTGAGCGCGCCGCCCGCCCGGACGAAGGCGATGTGCTCGGTGACCAGCGGTGAGCCGAGCGCCTCCGCCCGCTCGGCGAGCGCCGTCAGCCTTCCCTCGTCGGGCCGGTCCGCGCCGCCGAGACCGAGGGAGACGCCGTGCGGGACGACCGTCACCCCGCGCTCGCGCAGCCGCAGCAGCGACCGGGGCAGGTGGCCGGGGCAGACGTTCTCCGCCACGACCTCCACCCAGTCGATGCCGGGCATGCGCTCCACGGCCTCCGCGATCTCCGGCCGCCACCCGATCCCGGTCCCCAGTCGCCGCATGGTGCTTCCCCCTCCTCGGCCCCCGCCGCTGCGTCGAGTGACGGGGATATGGCCCCGGCGACCGCCGTCGAACCCCGCTGCTGTCGCGTTCAGAGCAACATTTGAGCTTGCGGGACGGCGGGGCGCTCCCCGGTCAGCGCAGGCCCGGGTGTTCCGCCACCACCGTGCAGGAGCCCGGGGCGATCTCCGTGAAGCCGGCGTCGCGGACCACGGGCAGGCCGCTGGTGGTCAGGCGGAGCCAGTCGGCCGGGGCGGCCGTGCGGACGGCGAGGGGGAAGCCGGCGGCGCGCCAGGCGGCGCGGGCGGTGTCGGGCAGGGCCCACCAGGCCAGCTGGGCGCCGTGGCCGGCCTGCGCCATCGCCTTGCCGGCCGACATCTCCAGGTCCGGGTTCAGCCAGAGCACGGGCCGGCCCGCCGGGTCGGCGGGGGCCGGCGGTTCCGGGTCGTCCAGCTCGGTGCCCGACACCTGGAGCTTCGCCAGGTCCTTCGGCCAGCCGTCCAGCGGGACGGGCGGGAAGACCCGGACCTCCGCGGAGGCGCCCGTCACCGTGATCCCGGGCAGCGCCTCGGCGCGCCGCCACTCCGCGCCCCGGGCCCGCCGGACCACCTTCCGGATCCGCGCGTCCTCCCAGTCGCGTACCGCCTCGGCCCACTCGCCGTCGCCGTGCGCCCGCTCGTCGCCGAGCAGGGTCAGGACGGCCCGGGCGGCGGTCTCCAGGGCGTCGGTTCGGGCCGGTGGGGTGCCCCGCTCGATCCGTACCACGAGCGGCAGGACGAACTGGGGCGCCTCGTCGCGCGGATCGCGCGCGGGCTGGGCGGGGCTGTCGGCGGCGGGGGCGGGGGCGGGGGCGGGAACGTGGCTCACGGGAGCCCAGCCTACGAAGCCCCGGCCGGACCGATCAACGCGCGGTGCGCTCGCGGGACATTCCGGGACACCGGTGAACCGGGTGGCTTCGCTCGCCCCTCTCGGCCGATCGAGCCTGCTCACCGCGCTGCTCGCGGCCGTGCTGCTGGGGCTGGCTGCCACCGCGGTGGTGACGCTGATCAGCGACCCGGCGAGCAACGGTCACCGGGTCCACGTGCCCCGGCTCCGCGCCGCCGCCGCGGGAGCGCCGGCCGCCCTCGTCCGCGCCCTGCGCGGCACGGCCAGGGGCGTGCGGTTACGGCGCTGCTGGGCGCGCTGCCGGCGGTGGTGGCGGCCGGTTCCCCGGCGCGGGCAGCGGTCAGCGGTCTGGTCACCGGGTCGCGGACCGGGCGGGCGCCGGGGCCGCTGCTGCCGCCGGCGAGCGCCGTGCTGCTCACGACGGCCGCCTTCGCCGCGACCGGCCGGCTCGTCGCGCGCCGCTCACCCTGAGCAGGCGGTGCGCTGCGCCTCCTGCCACTCGCAGACGGGGCACAGCGTGACGCCCTTGTACGACTCCGGGTACTCCGTCGGCTCCCGGCACAGCACGCACTCCGCGTACGGCGGCCCGTCGGCCTTCGCCGGCTTCACCGTCTCGACGATCGTGCAGTAGTCCTCGTCGCTCATGCCTCCAGCGTAGGACGTCAGTGGCCGTTGCCCGCCTGGGCGATCAGCTCGGAGACCTTCACGAACCGGTAGCCGCGCCGGCGCAGCTCCGGTACGACCGTGCGGACGACCCGCTCGGTCGTCGGGGCCGCGCTGCGGGTGCAGTGCATGACGACCACCGAGCCCGGCTTCACCCCGTCGAGCACCTGCTTGACCACCGCGTCGGCGTCCGTGGCGAACGCGTCGCCGCTGATCACGTCCCACTGCACCGCGGTCACCCCGAGCCCGCTCAGCGCGCGCAGCGCCCGCTGGTCGTAACAGCCGCCGGGGAAGCGGAAGTACGGCATCGCGTGGGGAACGCCGGCCGCGCGGAGGGACTCGTACGCGCGCTGCACGTCCGCCCGCATGCCGTCGGCGTCGACGGTCGGCAGGCCGTAGCAGTCGGCGGTGAAGGCGTAGTGGCTCCAGGAGTGGTTGGCCACCTCGAACTGCGGGTCGTGGCCCAGGGCACTGGCCTCGGCCGGGTACTCGTCGGCCCACCGGCCGGTCATGAAGACGGTCGCCGGCACCTTCAGCGTGCGCAGGGCGTCGATCAGGCCCGGATTGTCGAAGTGCTCGCCGGAGGCCGCGCGGGGTCCCTCGTCGGCGGTCATGTCGGCGTCGAAGGTGAGCGCCACGGTCTTGCCCCGGGTGCGCGAACCGTGTTCGAAGACCGGGGTCAGCCCGCCGGGGCCGGGTGTGAGCACGGGCGGACGGGTGGAGGAGGGGGACGCGGAGACGCGGGAGGCGGCCGGGGCGGGCCGCTCCCCGCCCGCGGTGCCGCAGGCGGTGAGCGCCGCGCCCAGGAGGCAGACGGCGATGAGATGACGTGCTCGTCGGGTCACCGTACGAACGTAGGACTGAATCTGCGTTTGTATGGTGATATGTTCCGCGGCGCGACGGTAGGGTCACCCGCGCGGCGGCGACTGCTCGCCGCCGTGGCCGGTCGGTGGCTGGTCCAGCTCCCGTCGTTCCAGCGGTTCGACCGCGGGGCCCTGGAGCACCGTGCCGTCGACGGCGAAGCGCGAGCCGTGGCAGGGGCACTCCCAGGCGCGCTCGGCGCGGTTGAACGCGACCAGGCAGCCGAGGTGGGTGCAGCGGGCCGACACGGCGTGCAGGGCACCCTCCTCGTCGCGGTGGACCGCCAGCCGTTCGGCGCCGGACCGCACCAGCGCGCCGTCGCCCGGCTCCAGGTCGTCCACCGCGACCGGCGGTTTGAGCCGGTCGCCGACGAAGTGCCGGGCCACCTCGGCCTGGGTCTTCAGCAGCGACGGCGCCTCGCGCACCACCGACTTCAGCCGGCGCGGGTCGTACAGCCCCCGCCAGGCGCTGTCCCGGCCGGTGATCAGCGCGCTCAGCAGCAGCCCGGCCATGATGCCGCCGCTCAGGCCCCAGCCGCCGAAGCCGGTGGCGACGAAGGTGTGCCGGGCGCCGGGGTGCAGGGGGCCGACCAGCGGGACGGTGTCGGTGGACTCGTTGTCCTGCGTGGCCCAGGCGTGGTCCAGCTTCACCCCGGGGAAGTGCACCTCGGCCCAGCCGGCGAGCCGTTCGAAGCCCGCCTGCGGATCGCCGGTGCCGGGCGTGAAGTGCTCACCCGTGACGACCAGCAGCCGCTGCCCGTCCGGGCCGTACGGCGCCGTGCGCACCGAGCGGGTGTTCTCGTCCGGCGTGATGTACATGCCGTGGGGGTCCGGTCCGTCGCCCAGCGGCCCGGCGACGACCAGTTCCCGGCGCGGGGAGAGCCGGGTGAACAGCAGGGCGCGGTCGAACACCGGGTAGTGCGTGGCGACCACGACGTCCCGTGCCGTCACCGTGGCGCCCGCCTCCGTCGTCAGCCGGCACGGCTTGCCCTCCGCCAGACCGGTGACCCGTGTCCGCTCGTACACCTCGCCGCCGCGTGCGAGCAGATCGGCGGTGACCGCCCGCAGGTACTTGACCGGGTGGAACTGTGCCTGCCCGGTCACCCGGACCGCGCCCGCCACCGGGAAGGGCAGCCCGGTCTCCGTGGTGAACACGGCCGGCAGCCCCGCCTCCCGGGCGGCCTCCGCCTCCGCGCGCACCTCGGCCACCCTGGACCGCTCCCGGACGTAGGTGTAGGCGTCCCGGGTCTCCCACTCGCAGTCGACGCCCAGCTCGGCCGCCAGCGCCGCCGCGTGCTCGATCGCCTCCGACTGCGAACGGGCGTACAGCCGCGCGCCCTCCACTCCCCGGGTGCGCCGGAGCCGGTCGTAGACCAGGGTGTGCTGGGCGGTCAGCTTGGCGGTGGTGAAGCCGGTGACACCGGCCGCGACCCGCCCGGCCTCCAGCACCGCCACCCGCCGTCCGGCCCTGGCCAGCTCATAGGCGGTGCTCAGCCCGGCGATGCCCGCGCCAACGACGGCGACGTCCACGTCGAGATCCCCGTCCAGGGCGGGGTGGGACGGCCCCGGGGCGGTCCGCAGCCAGTACGAATCGGTGACCTTCCGCAGCTCGCGCATGCCCGCCGGGTACCCCGCCCACCCCGACACACGTCAGCCTCCGCCCTCCACTCGCCTACGCGGACCCCGGCCGTGCCGTGCGCCTGCGCTGGTCTGGGGCCCGGCGGGCTTGCGCGTGTGCCCGGACTGGGTCTGGCGGACATCTGCCGGGGGCGGGGCCCCGTCCCGGCTCGCGTCCGTTTCCGCCGCCCCACCCGCTCGCGCTGCCGTGCGCCCGCGCCGGACCCCGGCCCGGCTGACATCCGCCCTCGCTGGAACCCCGCCCCCACCGGCATCGGCCCCGGCTGGAGCCCCCCCGACCGGCGGTCGTCCGTGCCGCCATCCCGCCCGGCCGGGCATCCGTCCGTGTCGCGATTCCGCCCGGCCGGGCATCCGTTCGTGCCGGTGCGGCCTCCGTTCACGTCTGTTTCAGTAGTCGTTCCCGGCAGTCCGTCACGTCGAAGTCCGCCTCCGGGTAGCGCGGGTCCAGCTCCCGTAGCCGTTCCAGCAGGAGCCGGCTGATGGCCCAGTTGCGGTACCACTTGCGGTCCGCCGGGACCAGGTACCACGGCGCGTACGGCGCCGCGCAGCGCTCCAGGGCCAGCTCGTACGCCTTCTGGTAGTCGGGCCACAGGGCGCGTTCGTCGATGTCGCCGGGG
The DNA here is from genome assembly GCF_040704085.1 of Streptomyces sp. NPDC047841. NCBI lineage: Bacteria > Bacillati > Actinomycetota > Actinomycetes > Kitasatosporales > Streptomycetaceae > Streptomyces > Streptomyces sp. NPDC047841. The sequence goes on along the minus strand of NZ_JBEYRP010000001.1, from coordinate 241,797 downwards.
GTGAACTTCCACCGCTTCTCGGGGCGGTCCAGCCGGCGCAGCAAGCGGCGCCGCTGCTCGTCGCGGGAGAGGTGCAGGAAGCACTTGACGAGGGTGACGCCGTCCTCGGCGAGGGCGCGCTCGAAGTCGTTGATCAGGCCGTAGCGGCTGCCGATCTCGGCCGGCCGGGCGAGGTGCCGTACCCGGGCGATGAGCACGTCCTCGTAGTGCGAGCGGTCGAAGATGCCGATCTCGCCCGGCTCCGGCAGCGCCCGCCGCACCCGCCACAGGAAGTCGTGCCCCCGTTCCTCCTCGGTGGGCGCCTTGAACGCCGTGATCCGGCACCCCGACGGGTTCAGCTGGCCGATCACGTGCTTGACCGTGCCGCCCTTGCCGCTGGTGTCCATGCCCTGGAGGACCAGCAGCACCCGGCGGTGGTCGCCCGCGGTGGCCGCCGCCCACAGCCGCTCCTGGAACCGGGCCAGCTGCCTGCCCATGCGGTCCGCTTCCGCCTGCGCCGCCCGCTTGCCGTCCGGGGCGCCGGGGGTGGCCCGGGCGTCGTACCGGGACAGGTCGACCCGCTCGCCCGGTGGCAGCCGCAGCAGTTCCTGGAGCTTCCTGGCCGGCCTGTTCCGCACGCGTGCTCCTTCCGTCCGGCTCGCGGTGTCCCAGGTGCCCGTCAGCCGGCCGGCGGTCCGCCGTCGGTGTGCGCCGCGGGCTCCCGGTCCTGGCCCTCCTGCTCCGGGGGCGAGGGCTGCGCGCCCCGCTCCAGGAAGTGCAGCAGCTCCACCGGGATGGGCAGGACCAGCGTCGAGTTCTTCTCGGCCGCAACCGCCATCACCGTCTGCAGCAGCCGCAGCTGGAGCGCGGCCGGTGTCCCCGACATCTGCTGGGCGGCCTCGGCGAGCTTCCTGGAGGCCTGGAGCTCCGCGTCCGCGTTGATGATCCGGGCCCGGCGCTCCCGGTCCGCCTCGGCCTGGCGGGCCATCGACCGCTTCATCGTGTCCGGCAGGGACACGTCCTTGATCTCGACCCGGTCGACCTGGATGCCCCAGCCCACCGCCGGACTGTCGATCATCAGCTCCAGGCCCTGGTTGAGCTTCTCGCGGTTGGACAGCAGGTCGTCCAGATCGCTCTTGCCGATGATCGACCGCAGGGACGTCTGCGCCATCTGCGAGACCGCGAACTTGTAGTCCTCGACCTTGATCAGGGCGCTCGTCGCGTCGACCACCCGGAAGTAGACCACCGCGTCCACCCGGACGGTGACGTTGTCGCGGGTGATGCCCTCCTGGGCCGGGATCGGCAGGGTCACGATCTGCATGTTGACCTTCTGCAACCGGTCCACGAAGGGGATGATCAGGGCCAGGCCCGGCGGCCGCACGTCCCCCGCCACCCGGCCGAGCCGGAACAGCACACCGCGCTCGTACTGCTTGACCACCCGCGCCGCGGTCGCCAGGTACACCACACCGGCGGAACCCACCGCCGCCACCAGGGGCACCACAAGGTCCTCGACCATGGTGACCTCCTCGTCCAGAGGCCGGTTTGTCTGCTGTTGCCACGATAGGCCCGTGGGGCCGGGATGCCGAGAGGTCCCGGCTCCCCGGCCCCACGGGCGGGCCGTCAGGCGGCCGTGAGCAGCTGCACCGGCTCCGTGCCCGCCGCGCTGTGCCGCGCGGCCCAGTTCTCCAGGGCCGTACGGCAGGCGTGGTCCAGGTGGTGCAGCCCGGACAGGTCGAGCCGGACCGGGCGGTCCTGGGGGAGTGCCTCCAGGCTGTCGAGGATCTTCGGCAGCCGCAGGAAGGTCGCGTTCCCGGACAGGTGCGCCTCGATCGGCCCCGCGCCCTTGTCCACGATCTCCAGCCTGACGTGCGAGGCCTCCCAGGCGGTCTTCACCACCGCCAGCGCCAGGCCGATGAGCACGCCCTCGAACATGCTGACCGCCACGATGGAGACGGCCGTGGCGGCGAGGACCAGCGCCTCCCCGCGGTGCTCGCGCCACAGCACGGTCAGGGACCGCAGCGGGACCAGCTTGGCGCCCGCGTGGATCAGGATGCCCGCGAGGGCCGGGACCGGGATGTAGGCCAGCACGCCGGGCAGCAGCGCCGCGAACAGCAGCAGCCAGACGCCGTGCATGACCCGGGAAGCCTTCGTGCGGGCACCGGCCTGCACGTTGGCCGCGCTGCGCACGATCACCGCGGTCATCGGCAGCGCGCCGAGCACCCCGCACACCATGTTGCCGGCGCCCTGGGCGACGAGCTCCTTGTTGTACTGGGTGCGCGGACCGGAGTGCAGCCGGTCCACGGCCGCCGCGCTGAACAGCGACTCGGCGGAGGCGATCAGGGTGAAGGCGACGACCGTGCCCAGCAGCCCCACGCCGGCCAGCTCGCCGAAGGCGCTCAGCGGCGGGGGCTGGATCGAGCCGAGCAGGCCCCGCACCTCCACGGTGGCCACCGGCAGGTCCAGCGCGAACGCGGCCAGTGTGGCGAGCCCGACCGCGGCGAGCGGGCCGGGCACCGCCCGCACCCTGGCCGGGGTGTGCTTCCACAGCAGCAGCACCGCGATGGTGCCCGCGGCCACCGCGAGCGAGGCCAGGGCGCCGGTGTCACCGAGGGCGTCCAAGAACGCGCCGGGCACCCCGGTGATCTTGCCCAGGCCGGAGTCGGGGGCCTTCGCCGCCAGCGCCGAGTACAGCTGCCCGGCGATGATCACCAGGCCGATTCCGGCCAGCATCCCCTCGACGACGGAGACGGAGATGGCGCGGAAGTAGCGGCCCAGCCGCAGCAGGCCCATGGCCACCTGGAGGACACCGGCCACGAGCACGATCACGCCGAGGGCCGGCAGCCCGAACTCCTTGACCGCCTCGAAGACGAGCACGGTCATGCCGGCCGCCGGTCCCGACACCTGGAGGCTGCTGCCGCGCATCAGCCCGGTGACGATGCCGCCCACGATGCCGGTGACCAGGCCGAGTTCGGCCGGCACCCCGGAGGCGACGGCCACGCCCACGCACAGCGGCAGCGCGACCAGGAAGACCACCAGGGAGGCGGCGAAGTCCTGCCTGAGGTGGGGGAAACGGGATATGAGGGTGCGGTTGTCGGTCATCGGCGCGCTCACAGGGCCTCGAAGGTGTCGGTCTGCGGGCGGTGCGTCCGTACGGCGCCGGTGTGCACCTCGTAGTACCAGGCGTGCAGGGCCAGCTGATCCTCCTTCAGCCTGCGCTCGACGCAGGGGTAGGCGCGCAGTCGCAGCAGCTGGGTCAGGACGTGGCTCTGCACGCCCTCGGCGACCTCCGGGTCCTCGGCCGTACCGGCCGGGCGCGGGGTGGCGGAGGCCAGCCAGTCGCGCACGGCCGGTACGGCGGTCAGGTCGTCACCGCGCACCAGCGCGCCGACGGCGCCGCAGTGCGAGTGCCCGCAGACCACGATGTCGCGGACGCCGAGCACCTCCACGGCGTACTCGATGGTGGCCGCCTCGCTGGTGGGGTGCTCGGAGGCGTGCGGCGGGACGATGTTGCCCGCGGTGCGCAGCTCGAACAGCTCGCCGGGGCGGGCGCCCGTGATCAGGGCCGGGACGACCCGGGAGTCGGAGCAGGTGATGAACAGCACCTGCGGGGACTGGCCTTCGGCGAGTCTGGCGAACTCCTCAGGGCGCTGTCCGAAGGTACGGGCGTTGTCGATGAGGGGCTGCATGTGTGTGGGTTCCTCCTGGCGCGCCTGCCCGGCGCGTCGGACGTGCACGACGGTTGTGTGGGGGGAGAGAGCGCCCGTCCGTCAGCAGCGGAAGACCTGGAGCGCCGCCGGGGTGTGGGCTCTGGAGGCTCTCGGAGCGGGGTGGTGCGGCCGGCCGGAGGGGTCCGACGGGCCCGTTTCGGCCATTCGGCCGGATATGCGGGCGCGTTCCTGCGCGCAGCCGGAGGCCGGGCCGCGCTGCCGGTCGCGGACGTGCGGGAGGCCCACGGGGTCACCTGGGCAGCCGGGGGCGCGGACCTTGTCCGCGGACCCTTCGCGCGCCGGCAGTGCGGAGGGGGTGGTTCCGGTCTCGGCCTTGGCCAGTGCCTGACCGAACGTGTGCGCGGGTGCGAAGGATCCCGCGGGAGTGAAGAGCTGGAAGGCGAGCAGCGTCACGCCGAGGAGGGTGAGCAGCGTCCGAACGGTCGTACCTCGGAACATGAGCCCCCCTCCGCCGCGTTCATGGTTCTCGTCCAGACCAAAGGTTGGTCAATGGATGGTCAAGAAACACGTTAACCCTGCGAAGTCCTTTGCAGGGTTAACTGCGCGTTAAGCGCGCAAGAGAGCGTGAAAAATGCGGGTCGGGTGGCCTGAACCCGCCCTTGACCCGCACTGTTTGATTGACTATTGAACGACCGGACCGGCCGGAGTGGGCCCTAGGCGCCGACCAGGCCCTTCGCGTCCCGTGCCAGCGCGGTGAGCCGGGATATCGCGCGGAAGTACTTCTTGCGGTAGCCGCCGTTCAGCATCTCCTCGCTGAACAGCCGGTCGAACGGCAGCCCCGAGGCCAGCACCGGGACCTCGCGGTCGTAGAGCCGGTCCGCGAGCACCACCAGGCGCAGCGCCGTCGACTGGTCCGGCACCGGCTTCACACCGGTCAGGCACACCGCCCGCACCCCGTCGGTCAGCGCGCCGTACCGGCTCGGGTGCACCTTCGCCAGGTGCTCCAGCAGACGCCCGAAGTCGTCCAGAGAGGCGCCCTCGGTGGCGAACGCCGTCTTCATGACCTCCTCGTCCGAGAAGGGTGCCGGGGCCTCGGGCAGGCCGCGGTGCCGGTAGTCCTCGCCGTCGATGCGCAGGGTGCGGAAGTGGGCCGACAGGCCCTGGATCTCCCGCAGGAAGTCGGCGGCGGCGAACCGGCCCTCGCCCAGCTTGCCGGGCAGCGTGTTGGAGGTGGCGGCCAGTGCCACGCCCGCCTCGACCAGCTTGCCGAGCAGCGTCGACACCAGGACCGTGTCGCCGGGGTCGTCCAGCTCGAACTCGTCGATGCACAGCAGCCGGTGCTCGGAGAGCGTCCGCACCGTCTGCTGGAAGCCGAGCGCGCCGACCAGGTTGGTCAGCTCCACGAAGGTGCCGAATGCCTTGCGGGACGGCTCGGCCGGGGTGGCGTGCCACAGGGAGGCGAGCAGGTGGGTCTTGCCGACGCCGTAACCGCCGTCCAGGTACACCCCGCGCGGGCCGGCCGGGGCCTTGGGCGCCTTGGCCCGGCCGAAGCCGAACAGGCCGCGCCGGCCGGCGCCGGAGCCCCGCTCCCCGTCGAGCCCGGCCGCGAAGCCCTCCAGGACCTGGACGGCCTCGGTCTGGCTGGGCTGGTTCGGGTCCGGGATGTACGTGGCGAAGCGGACCGAGTCGAAGCGCGGCGGCGGCACCATCTCGGCGACCAGCCGCTCCGCGGGCACGTGCGGCTCACGGGCGCACAGGGACAGGGGGCCGGCTTCCGGCAGCGGGCTTGAACCGGGGGCGGCGGTGGAGGACGACACAGTTCCCCATGCTAAGCGCCGTGTCACACTGCACGGCATGCGACGCCTGTTCCCTGTGACCGAAGAAACAGCAGCCCAGGCCCCCGCAGGGGGTGCCCGGACCGCCGGGCGCGGTCCGGAGGGGGAGGTGAGCCCGGCGGGCCGGGACGGCTCGGCCGGCGGGGTCCGCCCGCCCGTCGGGGGGCCCGTCGGGGCCGGCGCGGTCGTGGACCGGGAGTGGAGTCTCGCCGAGCTGGCCGCCGCGTACGCCTACCCGGAGCCCGCGCAGGGCGCCCCGCGGCCGTGGCTGCGGGCCAACATGGTCTCCTCGCTCGACGGCGCCGCCCAGCACGAGGGCCGCTCGCAGCCCATCTCCAGCGCCACCGACATGCGGATCTTCGGCACGCTGCGGGCGCTCGCGGACGTCGTCGTGGTCGGTGCGGAGACGGTGCGGCAGGAGGGGTACCGGCCCGCCCGCGTCCGGGACGAGTTCGCCGGGGCCCGCGCGGCCGCCGGGCAGACCCCGGTCCCGGCGATCGCGATCGTCACCGCGAGCCTGGAGCTGGACCTCACGCTGCCGCTGTTCACCTCGCCCCTGGTGCCCACGCTGGTGCTCACCGGCGCCGCGGCCGCCCCCGACCGGATCGCCGCCGCCGAGCGGGCCGGCGCCCAGGTGGTGATCGCCGGCGAGGGCATGGGGGTGGAGCCCGCCCGCGCGGTCCAGGCCCTGGCCGGCCTCGGCCACACCCGGCTGCTCACCGAGGGCGGGCCCCGGCTGCTCGGCCAGCTGATCGCCGCGGACGTGCTGGACGAGCTGTGTCTGACCCTCTCGCCGACGCTCACCGCGGGGAACGCGCAGCGGATCGCCGGGGGACCGTCGGTGGCCGTTCCGCACCGGTTCGAACTCGCGTCCCTGCTGGAGCAGGACGGATTTCTGTTCGGTCGTTACTGTCGGACCTGACGTCACCGTTGGTGCTGGCGTCACTGTCAGTCCTGATGCCGGCGGAAACCGACCGTCGCGGTCGGCTTCCGGCGAGCAGCATGGTCCGGCAGTACCCGTGCGATCACGGGGAAGGATGGTTTCCGCACGGGCCCTGCCGGGCCCTCCGAGGAGAGAGGCGCCTGGTGTTCACAAGCGTTCTGATGATCGAGAAGGCCCTGACGGCCGCCGACGTGGAGTTCGTCACCACCCTGCACGGGGAGGAGCCCGTCTCCTTCCACGTGCTGCTCCAGCCGCGCGGTGAGCAGGCGGACCGGCTGCTGCGGGCCATCGACGACATCGCGCTCGGCGAACTCGACGAGGCGGTGCGGGAAGGGGAGACGCCGGAGGGGCAGGAGGCCCGGAGCGTGGGGCAGCAGGCCCTCGACGTGTCGCTCCAGGCGCTGCGCGCCGCGGGCAGCCGGGCGGAGGGGCGGCTGGTCGAGGAGCACCCGCTGGACGCGCTGAAGTCCCTGGTCGCCGAGGTCGGCGCCGACGAGGTGATCGTGCTGACGGACCCGCACTACGTGGAGGAGTTCTTCCACCGGGACTGGGCCTCCCGGGCCCGGCACAGGGTGGGGGTGCCGGTGCTGAAGCTGTTCTCGCACAGCAAGGCATAGGGCGGGCCCCCGGTCGCCGTCCGGGTCGCGGCGCGGCCGCCGGGCGCGGGTGCGTGCGAGGCGCCCGGTGCCCGAGCGCATAGGCTAGGCGCGCTCTAGCTCGCACCGTCTCTGGGGAGAAACGCATGGCACCCGGCCTTCCTGACGCCATGGACCGACCGCACTTCATCGGCATCGGCGGCGCCGGGATGTCGGGGATCGCCAAGATCCTCGCCCAGCGCGGGGCCCGGGTCGCCGGCAGCGACGCCAAGGAGTCGGCGACCGCCGAGGCGCTGCGGGCGCTGGGCGCGACCGTGCACATCGGGCACGCCGCCGAGCACCTGGCCGACGACGCCAGCTGCGTCGTCGTGTCGTCGGCGATCCGGAAGGACAACCCCGAGCTGGCCCGCGCCGCCGAGCTGGGCATCCCGGTGGTGCACCGCTCCGACGCGCTGGCCGCGCTGATGGAGGGGCTGCGGCCGATCGCCGTGGCCGGTACGCACGGCAAGACCACCACCACCTCCATGCTCGCCGTCTCGCTCACCGAGCTGGGCCTGGAGCCGTCGTACGCCATCGGCGGCGACCTGGACGCGCCGGGCTCCAACGCGCTGCACGGCGACGGCGACATCTTCGTCGCCGAGGCCGACGAGTCGGACCGCAGCTTCCACAAGTACGCGCCCGAGGTCGCCATCGTCCTCAACGTCGAGCTGGACCACCACGCCAACTACGCCTCGATCGACGAGATCCACGAGTCCTTCGAGACGTTCGTGGACCGGATCACCGAGGGCGGCACCCTGGTCGTCTCCGCCGACCACGAGGGCGCGCGCGAGCTGACCCGGCGCGTGCGGGACCGCGGCGTGCGGATCGTGACCTACGGCGAGGCCGCCGACGCGGACGTACGCGTGCTGTCGGTCGTCCCGCAGGGGCTCAAGAGCCAGGTCACCGTGGTGCTCGACGGGCAGGAGCTGACCTTCGGGGTGTCCGTGCCGGGCCGGCACTACGCCCTCAACGCGGTCGCCGCGCTCGCCGCCGGCGCCGCCCTCGGCATCCCGGCCGAGCGGCTCGCGCCCGCGCTCGCCGCCTACACCGGCGTCAAGCGCCGCCTCCAGCTCAAGGGCGAGGCGGCCGGCGTCCAGGTGATCGACTCCTACGCCCACCACCCGACCGAGATGACCGCCGACCTGGAGGCCATGCGCGCCGCCGCCGGTGACGCCCGCATCCTCGTCGTCTTCCAGCCGCACCTGTTCTCCCGCACCCAGGAGCTGGGCAAGGAGATGGGGCAGGCGCTGGCCCTCGCCGACGCCTCGCTGGTCCTCGACATCTACCCGGCCCGCGAGGACCCGATCCCCGGCGTCACCAGCGAGCTGATCACCGAGGCCGCGCGCGTGGCCGGCGCCGACGTCACCGCCGTGTCCGCCAAGGCGGAGATCCCCGCGGCGGTCGCGGGAATGGCGAAGCCCGGTGATCTCGTTCTCACCATGGGCGCGGGAGACGTGACAGACCTGGGCCCGCTGATCCTGGACCGCCTGTCGCAGTAAAGGGGCTGAGAACTGATGTCGTACGACGTCGAGAAGCCGGACGAGCAGTGGCGCGCGGAGCTGACCCCCGCCGAATACGCCGTACTGCGCCAGGCCGCCACCGAGCCGGCCTTCACCGGTGAGTACACGGACACCAAGACCAGGGGCGTCTACTCCTGTCGGGCCTGTGGCGCGGAGCTGTTCACCTCCGGCACCAAGTTCGAGTCGCACTGCGGCTGGCCGTCCTTCTACGACCCGAAGGACACCGACGCCGTGGAGCTGATCGAGGACCGCTCGCACGGCATGGTCCGCACCGAGGTGCGGTGCGCCCGCTGCGGCTCCCACCTCGGGCACGTCTTCGAGGGCGAGGGGTACCCGACCCCGACCGACCAGCGGTACTGCATCAACTCCATCTCGCTGCGGCTGGAGCCCCAGGAGGGCTGAGGCCCCCGAGCGGAACCGCCGGGGCGGCCGGGGCCAGTGCCCCGGCCGCCCCGGCGTGGGGTCCCGCGCGGGTGCCGGGTGCGGCGCGGTGGATCCGTTCGCGCCAAGAGGGCCCGCCGTTGCCCGGTGGCCCGGGGTGAACGCTCTCCCGCCAAAATGCCGAAACACTGGCGGTCTAGACTCTCCCCGCATCAGCCCAGGATCGGTCGCCCGAAGGGTACGCGGCGTTTTGATACGGATAGATTCAGTCACGAAGCGGTATCCCGACGGCACGGTCGCAGTCGACCGGTTGTCGCTGGACATACCGGACCGCGCCATCACCGTCCTCGTCGGGCCCTCCGGCTGCGGCAAGACGACGACCCTGCGCATGATCAACCGGATGGTGGAGCCCAGCGAGGGCAGCATCCTCCTCGACGGCCAGGACATCCGGCAGCAGCCGGTCAACACCCTGCGCCGGTCGATGGGTTACGTCATCCAGAACGCCGGGCTCTTCCAGCACCGCACCATCATCGACAACATCGCCACCGTGCCCCGGTTGCTCGGCTGGACCAAGCAGCGGGCCCGGGCCCGGGCCGCCGAGCTGATGGAGCGGGTGGGGCTCGACTCCGCGCTGGCCAAGCGGTACCCGTACCAGCTCTCCGGCGGCCAGCAGCAGCGCGTCGGCGTGGCCCGCGCCCTCGCCGCCGACCCGCCGGTGCTGCTGATGGACGAGCCGTTCTCCGCCGTCGACCCCGTCGTCCGCAAGGGGCTCCAGGACGAACTCCTGCGCATCCAGGACGAGCTGGGCAAGACCATCGTCTTCGTCACGCACGACATCGACGAGGCGATCAAGCTGGGCACGAAGGTCGCCGTGCTGCGCACCGGCGGCCGGCTCGCCCAGTTCGCCCCGCCCGCCGAACTGCTCAGCGCGCCCGCCGACCCCTTCGTGGAGGACTTCCTCGGCGCCGACCGCGGCATCCGCCGGCTCTCCTTCTTCCCGTCCAGCGACCTGGAGTTGCAGACCGGGCCCGTCGTCCCGATCGACGCCGACGCCGGCAAGCTCGCCGCCCGGGCGGCCGCGTCACCGTACCTCCTCGTCACCGACCTCGACGGCAGGCCGCTCGGCTGGAGCGAACCGGACCGGCTCACCGCCGGCGCCATCGACCGGGAGCGACTCCTCGACCACGGACGGCCGTTCGTGCCCGGCACCGACTCGCTGCGCACCGCGCTCGACGGGGCCGTGCTCTCGCCGACCGGCTGGGCCGTCGCGGTGGACGGCGAGGGACGCGCGGTCGGTGTCGTCTCCCAGCAGGTCATCGGCGAGGCGATCCGCGCCGCCCACAGCCGGGTGGCGGAGCACGCCGACGCTAAGGCCGGGCGATGAGCGGCTTCTTCGACCTCCCGAGCGACCTCCAGCACAGCTACGCCGGTCTCATCGGGCTGCATCTTCGCGAGGCCCTCCTGCCGGTGCTCGCCGGGCTGCTCGTCTCGCTGCCGATCGCCCAGCTGTGCGTGCGGTTCCGCTGGATCTACCCGCCCGTCCTCGGCATCACCACCGTCCTGTACGCCATCCCCTCGCTCGCCTTCTTCGTCGTCCTCATCGACTACTTCGGGCAGAGCGAGACGACGGTGATGATCCCGCTCGCGCTCTACAGCCTGGTGGTGCTCGTCCCGGCCATCGTGGACGGCGTCCGCTCGGTGCCGCCGGAGACCCTGGCCGCCGCCCAGGCCATGGGCCTCGGACCCGTACGCCGGTACTTCCAGGTCCAGTTGCCCATCGCCGTACCCGCGATCATCGCCGGGCTGCGGGTGGCCACCGTCTCCAGCATCTCCCTGGTCAGCGTCGGCATGCTCATCGGTAACCAGGGCGCCCTCGGCAACATGCTCTACGACGCCCAGACCTACCACCGGCCCGCGCTGGCCGTGAACTCCGTCCTGACCATCGCGGTGCTGGGCATCCTCGCCGATGCCGTGCTGGTCCTCGTCCGCCTCCTCCTCACCCCCTGGATGCCGCGGAAGGGTGCCACCCGGTGAACGTCCTGAACTTCGCGCACGCCTTCTTCAGCGACGGCGCCCACTGGCACGGCTACGACGGCATCCCCACCCGGTTCGCCGAGCACCTGAAGTACTCCCTGGAAGCCCTGCTGATCGCCACCGCGATCGGGCTGCCCGTCGGCCTGCTCACCGGCCACACCGGGCGCGGCGGCAACGCCCTCGCGCTCATCGCCACCGCCGGCCGCGCGCTGCCCAGCTTCGGCCTGCTGGTGCTGATGTTCATCTGGATCGGCTTCGGGCTGCTGCCGGTGATGATCCCGCTGGTCGTGCTCGCCGTACCGCCGATCCTGGTCACCACCTACGAGGCGGTCCGCTCCGTCGACCCCTCCCCGGTGGACGCGGCCCGGGGCATGGGCATGCCCGAGGCCCGCGTGCTGTTCCAGGTGGAGGTGCCGGTCGCGCTGCCGCTGATCCTCAGCGGCCTGCGGACGGCGGCCATCCAGATCGTCTCCACCGCCACCATCGCCGCCTACGTCAGCCTCGGCGGCCTCGGCCGCTACATCATCGACGGCCTGTACCAGAAGAACTACGAGAAGGTCGTCGGCGGCGCCACGCTCGTCGCCGGCCTCGCCCTCGCGACCCTCGCCGTGTTCTGGGCGGCGTCCCGGCTCACGGTGTCGCCGGGAGTACGCCGCAGCGCCTGACGGTCACCGCTCGGTGCGGGCCAGCGCGAGTTCGAGTACGACGAGCAGCGCGTCCCGCACCGAGCCCCGCTCCCGGGCGTCGAACACCACGACCGGCACGCCGTCGGAGACGTCCAGCGCCCAGCGGACGTCCTCCAGCGCGTGCTCCACCCGGCCGTCGAAGGCGTTCACCGCGACGGCGAACGGGATGCCCTTGTGCTCGAAGTAGTCCACCGCCGCGTAGCAGTCGTCCAGCCGGCGGGTGTCGACGATGACGAGCCCGCCGACCGCGCCCTCCACGATGTCGTCCCACATGAACCCGAAGCGCTCCTGCCCGGGCGTGCCGAACAGGTACAGCTTCAGCGTCGGGTCGATGGTGATGCAGCCGAAGTCCATCGCGACGGTCGTCGTGGTCTTGCGCGGGGTGTGCGTCAGGTCGTCCACACCGGCCGCGACCTCGGTGATCGACGCCTCCGTGGTCAGCGGCTCGATCTCCGAGATCGCGCCGACGGCCGTGGTCTTGCCCACGCCGAAGCCGCCCGCGATCACCATTTTCACCGGCAGCGGCGGCCGCACCGCGGCAGGCGCGGCCGGGCCCCGGGCCAGGAGCGGTTCAGTCGGTGTCACTCGGTACCCCTCGGGAGTCGGGGATGGCCCGCAGGCCATCGATAACCCTGCGCAGGACGGACGCGTCGTGGGTGGCCTCGGCGTCCGGCACGTACACCGCCAGCTGGCCCCCCTCGCGCAGGTCTTCGGCCAGGACGCGCACCACGTTGAGGTGCAGCCGCAGCCGGGCCGCGAGCTCGGCGAGGGACTGCGGCAGCCGGCAGGCGGCGACGATGTCGTGCTGCTCGAAGGAGAGCCGGCCGAGCGCGTCGAGACCGCCGGCGGTGGACACCACCTGAGTCTCCACCGGCAGCGCCCGGCCGGAGGCGGCGTCCGCGACCCGGCCGGCGGTGACCAGGTACGGCCGTACGGCGGGGACGGGGCCGGCCGGGTCCGGGCCCGGGGGCGCGATGCCGTCCGCCATGCCGTCCGCCATGGAAACCTTCTCCTCCTCAGCGGGCCGCCGCCGTGCCCACGCTGTTCTTCAGCTCCAGCACGAGCTGCGGGCTCAGCGCGGCACCGGCGCGGTTGGCGAACAGCGTCATCTCGTAGGCGATGTTGCCGAGTTTCGCCTCCTTGTCGGTGACGACGCCGAGCACGGCGCCGCTGCCGATCGCGGAGACGATGACGTGACCGCCCTCCAGATCGATGATGACCTTGTTCAGTCCGCCGAGGCCGTAGTTGCCGGAGGCACCCGCGGCCAGGCTGGTGATGCCGGACACGATCGCCGCCAGCCGCTCGGAGTCGGCGTGCTCGCGCAGCTGTGACACCGCGATCAGCAGGCCGTCGGAGGACACGGCGATGGCGTCGACGACGCCGGCGGTCTCGGTCGCGAAGCGGCTCAGCAGCCAGGTGAAGTCGGCCGCGGCTGCCTTCAGGTCGGTGGGCGTGGTGCCGCCCGTCGGGCTGTCACCTGTCGACGTGCTCACTGCTCGGCTCCTTCCGGAAGGTGGTTCGGGTCGTGCGGCGGGGGGCCGGCGGCTGGGGTGCCGTCGGTCCGGGGCGGGGTGCCGTCCGGGCGCGGGGGCCGGGCGGCGGTCGGGGTGGCGTCCGGGCGGGACGGGGGCGTGGCTCCGGCGGCACCGGCCGGGCGGGGCCGGTGCGGTGCCGCCGTCGCGCCGTCCTGGTCCGTGGCCGTGCCGCTCTGCCGAGGGGCCCCGCCGGTGGTCACCGGGCGGGCGAAGCTGACCGTGTCGCTGTCCAGCCGGGCGCGTTCCACGGCGTCCTCGAACTCCTCCAGCGCGTCGCGGACGGCCTCGGCGTCCAGCGGTCGCACGGTCTCCGGCACCGTCGGCGCGGCGCCGGCGGTGGTGTGCAGCGTGGCACCGCGCACCCGGCGGCGCAGCGGGCGCGCGCCGTGTTCGGCCGTGCCGGGCCTCTGCTCCTCCGAAGGGGCCGGCGCGTCGGTGCCGCGCGGTGAGTGGCGGGGGGTGCGGCGGGGGAGCGGGCCGCCGTGTTCGGCGCGGGCGTGCTCGTCCGGGGCGGTGCCGCCGGCCGGTGCCTTCTCGCGGGCGGTGTCCGGCGGCAGCGTGCCCCGCGCGGGTACCGGGCCGGACACCGCGGCCACCGGTGCGGGCGCCGCGGCCGGCGCACCCTCCGCCCCCGCGCCCGGGGCGAGCAGCAGCGAGGCCGGCAGCGTCACCTCGGCGGTCACACCGCCGCCCGGCGTGCGGGTCAGTTCGACCCCGATCTCCCAGCGGCGGGCCAGCGCGCCCACCACGAACAGGCCCAGCACCTTGGTCGGGACCAGGTCCAGCCGTTCGCGGCGGATCAGCCGGGCGTTCTCCTCGGCGAGCCGCTCGGCGCTCATGCCGAGGCCGTGGTCGGTGATCACGACGTGCGTGCCCTCGGTGCCGGAGCGGACGGTGACCTCGACGGGGCTGCCCTCGGGCGAGAACGACACCGCGTTCTCCAGGAGCTCGGCCACCATCAGCGTGAGGTCACCGATGACGTCCGGCTCGACCAGGGCGTCCGACGCGGCGTACAGCCGTACCCGCTGGTAGCCCTCGATCTGCCCGAGCGCGGCCCGTACGACGGTGGACAGCGCGGTGGGGCCCGCGTCCAGCACCGTCTCGCGGATGCCGGCCAGCAGCATCAGGCTGTCGGCGTTGCGGCGCAGCCGTACGGCGATGTGGTCGATGGAGTACAGCCGTTCCAGCAGCGCCGGGTCGGTCTCCCCCCGCTCCACCGCGTCGATCAGGGCGAGTTGCCGGGTGGTGAGGTTGCTGACCCGGCGGCCCACGTTGCCGAACATCTCCGCGGTGTTGCGCCGGCTGAGCACCTGGCGCTCCAGCAGCGCGGCGGCGGTGGTCTGCACCCGGTTGAACGCCTCCGCCAGGTCGCCGATCTCGTCGCGGGCCGTGACCGGCATGTCCCGCAGCCGCGGCGGTCCGTCGTCCTCGGCGTCGTCGTCGGCCACCCGGGCCAGTTCCCGCCCGGCGACCTCGGCGACCTCCCGCGCGGCCCCGGTGAGCGCCTGCACGGGCCGGACCACCGAGCGGCGCACCAGGACCGCGAAGGCGATCCACAGCGCGAAGGCGACCAGCGCACCGCTCAGCAGCAGGCCGGCCCGCCACCGGGCGCCTTCGGCGGCGCCGTCGGCCCGGTCGGCGATCTGGCCGATCAGCGCGGTGGTGATCTTCAGCCGGGCGGCGGCCTGCTCGGGGTAGGCGGGGTAGTCGGCCAGCGCGTCCTGCACCGCCCGCCGCAGCAGCCCCTTGTCGGTCGTCTCCAGCCGGCCGGCACCGACCTGGAGTTCGGCGTACGCCTCGGTGATCTCGCTCTCCGCCCGCGTGTGTTCGATGCCGGAGAACCGCGCGGCCTGCGCGTCGGTGGCGAACCGGGCGAAGCGCTGGGCCTGGTGGGTGTACAGCTCGTAGGCGCCGACCGCGCTGGTGAACTCGATCTGCGCGTTGGTGTCACCCGTGGTGGCGGCGAACACGTTGGTCTCGAAGGCGCCGTGGGCGGCGTCCGCGCGCAGCAGGGAGTCCAGCAGGCTGCCGGTGAAGGTCTCGGCGAGGTCGGCGTCGCGGTCGAGGCCGAGGCCGTCGATCAGGCTCTGGGCGGCGCCCGCGTAGGCCGGGTCGATGTTGTCGGCGGGCAGGTACGACTGCTCCACCGAGGTGCGCAGGCTGGTGAGGCCCTCGACCCCGCGCAGCGCCTGCGCCTCGCCCTCCGGCAGCCGGTCCCCGAACGCCTCGCGCACCTTCGCCACCTGGGAGTCGACCGCGTGCTGCGCGGCACGGTAGGCGGACGTCGACGGCTTCGCGTCCCCGGCTTCGTAGCGCGTGGAGAGCAGGATGGCCTGCTGGTGCTCGGCCTCGACCCGGTCCACCAGCCGCGCCACCTGGGCGCTGGAGCGCACCAGCCGGGCCGCCGAGGCGGCGCTGGACGACTGCCGCACCAGGTCGGTGAAGAGGTACGCCAGCAGGACCGCGATGACCGCGAGGGGAATGCCGACGAGCAGATTGAGTTTGCGCCGGAAGGGCCAGCGGTCGGCGAATCCCCGCGCTCCGCCCCGCGTGGGGGCGTGCCGGTCGGGCGCGTCCACCTGGTTCGTGGACACCGGGCCTCCTTCATGGGTGTCTTGTCCGGGGGAGCCGTCACTCCCGGACCTGAGGGCTGTCGCCCCCCGAACGCCTGCGTCACGACACCGGAGCGGGCCCCGCGCACCGCTGTGGTCGAAACCAACTCGGGTGAGACTACAGGTCTCTTGAGGTGTCGATCAGCTCACCTTTCATCAAGAATCCGTTACAAAGAGAATGCTCTGTGTGCATGAGTGACCGCAGATCGAGGCCAATCGGTGATCTGATGCCCTTGACTGACCGAGAACTGGCTGGATTGGATCAGCGCGTGACTTTTACGACCCACATCAGCAGGTCCATCCGGAGGAACCGAGGCGCGGCGGCGGTCGCCCTCGCGGCGGCTACGGCTCTGCTGGCGGGCTGTTCCTCCAACGACGGCACGTCCGACAACCCCCTGTCGGACAACAGCAAGGCCAGCGGCGACACCGTCGTCGTCGGATCCAACAACTTCCCCGAGAGCACCCTGCTCGCCGACATCTACGGCGAAGCACTCAAGGCCAAGGGGATCAAGGTCACGTACAAGCCGAACATCGGTAGCCGCGAGACGACCTACGGCCTGATCAAGAACGGCTCCATTTCGGTCCTGCCCGAGTACAACGGCGCACTGCTGGCCTACCTCGATCCGAAGGCCGCCCCGAAGACCCTCGCCGAGACCACGGACGCCATCAGCGCCAAGCTGGACTCCAAGCTCACGCTGCTCGACCCGGCGCCGGCGCAGGACAAGGACTCGATCACGGTCAACGCGGCCACCGCGAAGAAGTACCAGCTCACCGAGAAGTCCTCCATCGCCGACCTGAAGGACGTCGCCAAGGACCTGGTCATCGGCGCCTCGCCGGAGTTCCAGACCCGGCAGCAGGGCCTGGTGGGCCTGAAGTCCGTCTACGGCCTGGAGTTCAAGTCCTTCAAGGCGCTGGACGCGGGCGGCCCGCTCACGCTGGCGGCGCTGAAGAAGGACGCCGTGCAGGCGGCGGACATGTTCACCACGGACCCGAACATCTCCAAGGAGAAGTTCGTCGTCCTCCAGGACCCGAAGAACCTGTTCGGCTTCGAGAACGTCCAGCCGCTCGCCTACAAGGGCGCGCTGTCCAAGGAGGGCGTCGCCGCGCTCAACGCCGTCTCCGCCAAGCTCGACACCGCGACCCTGCTGAACCTGGACACCCAGGTGCAGGCCCAGAACAAGGACCCGCTGGACGTCGCCAAGGCGTGGCTGAAGTCGGCGGGACTGGGCTGAGTCCGGCGGGACTGGGCCGAGTCCGGCGGGGCTCGGCTGACCAGAACAGCAAGAACAACCGGAACGACCAGGAACTGTCAGGAACCACCGTGGACGTGACCACGCGGGTGCCCCCGCAGCCAGGGGACACCCGCGTCCCGCTCGACGGCGGCGGCCTCACCCTCCCCGCCCTGATCCGGCTCGCGGAGGGTGCGGCCGTACCCGTCGTCGACCCCGGCGCCCTGGAGCGGGTCCGCCGCGCCCACGGGACGGCCGACCGGCTCGCCGCCACGGGCCGCTGGTACGGCCGGGGCACCGGCGTCGGCGCGCACCGCTCGGTCGCCGTCGACCCGGCCGAGGAGACCGCCCACGGCCTGCGTCTGCTGCGCAGTCACGCCGGCGGGGCCGGTCCGCTGCTGCCGGCCCGCACGGTGCGCGCGATGCTCGCCATCCGCGCCAACCAGCTCCTGGCCGGCGGTTCCGGCATCCACCCGTCCTTCGTCACCGCCCTCACCGACGCCCTGCGCCTCGGCGTGCACCCGGCGGTCAACGAGTACGGAGGCGTGGGCACCGGCGACCTGACGGCGCTGGCCCAGACGGGCCTGACCCTCCTCGGCGAACGCCCGTGGCTGACGCCCGAGGACGCGCCGGGCTCACCGGCGGCGGTACCGGGCGGGGGCGTACTCAGCGAGGAACGGCCGCCTGCCGGTGCCGGTGCTCTCGGTGCCGTCGGTGCCCTGGGTGTGGGTGCCGTCGGTGCCGGTGCGGAGCAGGCGACCCTGGCAGCGGCGGACCTGACCGGGACGGTCGACGGTGCGCACGTCGGCGAGGCGCGTCCCCGGGGCGTGGGTGCGGGCGTCGGTGCGGGCACCGGCGACGGGGACCTGGCCGCCGGTGGACTGCCCGCTCCGGTCACGCTGCGGGCCGGGGACGCCCTGGCACTGCTCAGCAGCAACGCGCTGGCCCTCGCGCAGGCCGCCCTCGCCGGACACGGCACCGAGCTGCTGCTGCGGGCCACGCACGTGGTCGCGGCGCTGTCCCTCGCCGCCGTGTCGGGCTCGCCGGAGGCGTACGCGGCGCCGGTGCACGCCCTGCGGCCCTACCCCGGCCCGGCCCGTGCCGCCGCCGAGGTACGGCGTCTGCTCGGACTGCCCGACGACCCGGCGACGGGCGTGGGGAACGGACCTCCCGCAGCGGACCGGCGGATCCAGGACCCGTACGGATTCCGTGCGTTCCCGCAGGTGCACGGCGCCGCCCTCGACGCCTCGGCCGCGCTGCGCCGGATCGTCGAGACCGAGATCAACTGCCCCTCGGAGAACCCCGTCCTCACCCCCGAGGGCCACCTCTACCACCACGGCGGTTTCTTCGCCGCCCCCCTCGCGCTGGCGCTCGACGGCCTGAACCTCGCCCTGCTGAAGACCGCGCAGCTCTCCGCCGCACGACTCTCCGCGCTGAGCCGCCCCGACCTCACCGGCCTGCCCGCCTTCCTCGCCACCGGCCCGGCCGGCAGCTCCGGCACGATGATCCTGGAGTACACCGCCAACTCGGCGCTCGCCGAGCTGCGTGCCGGCGCCGCCGCGCCGGCCTCGGCCGGGCACGCCGTCCTCTCCCACGGCCTGGAGGAGGCCGCCGGCTTCGCCGGGCAGGCGGCCCGCCAGACGGAGCGGGCCCGCGCCGCCTACGCCACCGTCCTCGCCTGCGAACTGGTGTCCGCCGTCAGGGCCCTGCGTCTCCATCCGGAACCGCCGGCCCTCCCCGCTCTCACGCTCGCCGCCGCCGTGCTGCCCACCGGCCTGGAGGACCGCCCGCTGACCGGGGACATCGAGACGGCGACCGAACTGCTGCCGCGCCTCGCGGAGTTGTGAGCCCGGGGGCCGGAGCGGCAGGCGCCGGACTGGTCCGTGCTGGAGTAGCCGGTGCGGGAGTGGCCGGCACCGGAGTGGTGACCTCCGTTCGGCATGGGTGGGGACGAGGGCCCGTCCGAGGTCGTCGCACGTGCCCTCATCCCCGCGCCCTGCCCAGGGCTCAGAGGTCGAACTCGTGCGGCGGCAGGTCCAGCGCGTAGCACGCCTCGCGCACCACGGCCTGCTCGTCCTTGTCGAAGTCGCCGTCCGCGCCACCGATGACGATGCCGATCTGGATGACGGCCCGCGCCTCGGCGGGCTTCTTCTTCGCCTTGGCGATCTCCTGCAGCACGCTCACCTTGCCGAAGGCGAAGTCCGTCGTCAGCTTGTTCAGGTTCTCCTCGAAGCGCCGGCGGAGGTCGTCCGCCGGGAAGTTCTGCAACACCTCGTTGGTGGCGATGAGCTGAGCGACCCGCTGCCGCTCCGACGGATCCACCGTGCCGTCGGCGGCGGCCACCAACGCGCACATCGCCATGCTCGCATCGCGGAACGCGCCGCTCTTGAGGTCGTTCTTCTTCGCCACCAACTGCGTCTGCATCTGCGACGCCGAGTCCTTGATGCGGTCCCACAGGGCCATGCGTACTCCTCATATCGTCAGCCGGGTGCTTCCGGCAGCCCGACAGCAATTTCTACAGCAACGTAGAAACTAATGGAGCGACCGGGAAGTTCCACAGATCTACACTGTGTCCGCGAACACGGCGGACACAGCGGGCACACAGCGGGCGCACAGCGACGAGCCCGCGACGAACCCGCGACGAGCCCATGACGATCCCGGCGGAGGAAGGCGACAGTGGCGACAGCGCCCGGCACCGGCCACCAGGACCCCTCCGCCGAGGTGTTCGCCGAGGCGGCCGCCGCCTTCGGACTGCTCGCCTCGCCCGCCCGGCTGCACATCGTGTGGGCGCTGACCCAGGGCGAGAGTGACGTGACCGGCCTCGCCGAGCGGGTCGGCGGCGCCCTGCCCGCCGTGAGCCAGCACCTGACCAAGCTCAAACTCGCCGGCCTCGTCCGCTCCCGCCGCGAGGGCCGCCGCCAGGTGTACTTCGTCGACACAGCGGAACAGGCCGCCGTGGTCGACGTCGTCCACCGTGTCGTCGGCCGGCTCGTCGAGCGGGAGGCGCCCGCGCCCGCCACCGTCCCGGCCCGCCGGCTCCGCGGCCTCTGACCCCCGGGACGGCGCCGTCCTCCAGCCGTCGTCCAGCCGTCGCGCAGTCGTCCTCCAGGAGCCGCGACGCCCCGGACACCGGCCCACGCGGACCCACCGACGCCGAGCCCGCCGCCCGGCCCGCGCCACCGCCCGGACCCCGGGGTGGGTGCGCGTCTTCCCGTCCGGACCGGGTTGTACAGTTGCGCAACATGGCAAGCTTCGCCGCAAGGTGAGACAAGCGAGACAAAGAAGGGGGCTGTCATGCTCCGCAACGGACTTGAGCCCTGGCATTTGCTGATCGTCGCGGTCGTGTTCCTCCTGCTGTTCGGGTCCCGGAAGCTCCCCGACACCGCCCGTGCGCTGGGCAAGTCGATGCGCATCCTCAAGAGCGAGGCCAAGGCGATGAAGGAGGAGGACGGCACGCAGGGCTCCGCCGGCTGAGCGCCCCTTCCTGCTGTCCCTAGCCTTCGTCGCCTTCGTCGCCTTCTTCCTCCTCTCCCTCGAAGAAGTCCCCGATCTCGTCGACGGCCTCCGCGGCCACCATGCCGCCCACGACACCCACGGCGAGGCCGGCCGCGCCTGCGGCCACGGCCGTGCCCAGGCCCGGGCCGGAGCGGTGGCCGTCGGAGGAGTGGTGACCGGGCAGGTGCGCGCCGCCGTGGCCGTACGCCGCGTGGCTGTCGTAGGCGTCACGGTGCTCGGTCACCTGGCGGATCCACCCGTCCACCTCTCTCTGCCAGTCGAGGGACGGCGCGTCCTCGTGGCGCACGGTGAAACGGGTCAGGGCGTCGTGCCCCGACGACCACAGTCCGCCGCGCTTGTCCGCCTCCAGGACCACCTCCACGCCCAGCGGGGAGGCGAGGAAGGTCAGCTCGATCTCGTTCACCGCGTGCGCGTACTGCGGGGCGGGAGTCAGCTCGATCTCCTGGTAGAACGGCAACTGCTGGCCCGTGCCGCCGATGCGGCCGTACTCCAGGTCGGCCGAGCGGAAGCCGAAGCCCAGGGCGCCGAGGGCCTCCAGGACGGCTTCCTGCACGGGCAGGGGGCGGACGGCGAGCGGGTCCAGGTCGCCCTTGTCCCGGGCGCCGGCCACCGCGACCTCGGTGCGCACGCCCAGCACGATGCCGAGCGGCTGCCCGTGCAGTTCGGTCACCGGGGTCTCCCAGGGGAGCGGGACACTGAACGGAAGCTCGCGCTCCTCCTCTTCGCCGAGCCGGAAACCACCGCCGACGGTGAACCGCTCGAAGGCGACCGTGCCCTCGCTCTCGCCCTCCGCGTGCTCGGCCTCCACACAGGCGATCAGCTCCAGGCCGATGTGTTCGACCTCCACGGCCGTCGCGCCGCCCCGCAGCAGCACCCGGCCCGTCAGGGTGCCGCCGGGCAGCGCCGCGCCGCCGTCCAGCACCGTGTCCACGGAGGGGCCGCCGACCCCGATCGCGCCCAGCAGCCTCTTGAACACCATGCCGTAGCTCCTTCGTTCATCGCGTTACGGACGGCACTCCACCGCCGTCCGACTGCCCGATGAACTCCCGGCACGGGCAAAGTAGTTCCCAAGTCACCTGTTCGGGTGATCCCGGCGGATGATCCGCCCGGTCCGGTCGCGTCCGCTCCGGGCAGGGCCTGTTCCCGCCCCCTGGGTTACCGACTTCCGGAGCGTGCCAGGGCCCCTGGGCCACCGACGCCCGGAGCGCGCCAGGGCCCCGGCGTCACCGGCTCCCGGCGCGCCAGGATCCCTGCGGCACGGAGGCGTCGGCGACGACAGGACGGGGGCATGCCCAGGCCCCGGTTCAGGCCGTGCCCGCACTCTCCGACGTCAGGGCGTGGGCCTCGGCCCGCTCCTGCTTGCGCCGTTTGCGGCGGCTGACGGGTGGCTCCTGGTCCGGGAGCCAGCCGAAGGCGAGGCAGCTGCCGACGGCGCCGAGGAGCAGGCCGATGAAGAAACCGCCCAGGTTGGAGGTGAGCCAGCTGCCCAGGGAGAGCAGGATGCCGGTGATGGAGTAGAAGAGCCGCTGGGAGGGGTTGAAGAGGATCAGCAGGCCCAGCAGCACCATGAGGGTCGGCAGCAGGTACCCCGCCAGGCCCTGCATGCCGATGTGCAGCACGACCTTCAGCGAGGCTTTCTCGGTGAGCAGGATCTCGCCGCCGCCGAGGGCGAGCAGCAGCCCGCCCCAGAACGGCCGGCGGGCCCGCCATCCGCGGAAGGCGATCCTGGGTCCCAGCCGTGGACGGTCCGGCACGGCGATCAGCAACCCGAGTCGCTGAAGCGCAGCTTGAGACCCGGCAGTTTGAACACGCCGGCGGTCGTGGCGTAGTTGGTCTGCCGCAGATGGGCGATCCGCACGGTGTCGGCCTGCTGGCTGAAGACGCCGATCGGGCCCTTCACGCCCGCCTTGGTCAGCGTGCTGGCGTCGTTGCCGATCTCGATGTTGTTGAACGCCGCGTCACCCGACAGCTCGGTGGAGTCGGTGGTCAGGTCGGTGGCGCTGACCTTCTCGGCCCCGCCGCCCGCGGTGATCAGCAGGTTGGTGCCGCCCAGGTCGACGCTCTGGCACAGCTTGGTGAGGGTGGCGTGCTTGATCGCGGAGGTGATGACGAGCACCTGGCCGCCGGTGTCCCCGGCGTTGGGGCTGCCGTCCGCCATGTTGTCGAGCCCGCCGAACTGCTCGAACCCGGTGCCGTTGAGTTCCGTGGCGGTGACCGTGAACGGCATGCCGGAGATGGCGAACTGCACACCCAGCGCTCCCTGCGCGGTGAGGACCGCGAGGCCGGCGGCGACCAGGGTCGCGGGCACCGCCATCACGGCGGCCCGGCGGGCGCGGACACGGCCGCGCCTCTCGCCGGCGGTGGCCCCGGCGGCGTTCCGGGTTTCGGGCGGAGTGTCGCTTCCCGGGGTGTCGCTTCCCGGGATGTCGGGGGTGTTGCCGGCGGACGGGACGTCCGGGGACGAGGCCATGTCTGCTCCCATGGGCGCGGATCAGTGCGGGTTGGGCTTCAGTGGCGCGGTGTCCTGGCGCGGACAGCGGATGCCGCGCACGCCTCCTCGCAACTCCCGGCGGGCGCAAGGGCTTTCTCGTTACGCGGCAGTAGCCTCCGAGGAAGTTACCGCCGGTTACATTCAAGGGTCAAGGGAGTTGTGAAAAAAGGGTGTCGGATGTGCACGGACGGCAACCGGCCTGGGTCAACTGGCTTTCAACCACTTGACCCTGACGGTTAATCAGGTCTACAACTTCCCCTGTTTCCACGGATCCGTGGCGCCGGATCCCGCAAGCGGCACCCGTCGCGTCAGGCGTGGTACCCACCGCGTCCCTCATGCGGCACCGGCCGCGTTCCCGGCCCTGTCACGGCAACCGCTCCACCTCGCAGCGCGGCTCCGGCACGGTCCTTTCCTCCTTCTCTCCGTGCCGTGCCGCCCCTGTGCCCGGCCCGGCCGGAGGTCTTCCCCCGAGGCCTCCGACCGGTGCCCGGTGTGCCGCCGTCGCGGGTCCGCCGCGTACGGAGAAGGCGTGACGGCCCCGCGCCGGCGGCATCCGCACCGATCTCCACCCCCCACCTCACCTCATCTGTCCCCCCACCTCTGGAAGAGAGGCACCCGCATGCGTACGCGCTCCCTCCTCGCCCTTACCGGCACCGCCACGGCGCTCGCCCTCGCGTGGGCCACCCCGGCCTCCGCGGCCGGCACGGTCCTCACCACCGGCAGCACCGGCGGCACCGCGGTCGCCGTCGGCGACACGCTCACCGCGCCGCTGGCCTCCGGCACCTCCGCCACCTTCTACTCCAGTGCGACCGGCACCAGCGGGATCAAGTGCACCGGCTCGCAGTTCACCGCCAAGGTCACCGGCAACCCGACCGCACCGGGCACGGCCACCGAGTCCGTCACCGCGCACACCTTCGACAGCAGCACCTGCACCAGCAACGTCACCGGTGTCCTCGGCGTCAACGGCGTCACCATCAACAACCTGCCGTACTCGGCGACGATCACCTCGAGCGGCGCCCTCACCGTCTCGCCCGCGAGCGGCTCCGTCATCCAGGCCACCGTCCAGCTGCGCACCCTGCTGGGCAGCGTGACCTGCGTGTACCAGGCGCCCGGCCTGTCCGGCAAGGCCGACAACGCCGACAGCAGCATCACCTTCACCAACCAGCAGTTCACCAAGACGTCCGGCTCGTCGCTGTGCTTCGCCAACGGCTACTTCACGGCGAAGTACGCACCCGTCACCGACGCGGGAGCCCGGGTCTACGTCAACTGACCGACCGGATCGCCTGCTTCAGCGCCGTCGTGGACGGCGCAGCCGCAGAGCGAGGGCGGCGCCCCCGGTGAGCAGCAGCACCGCGGTGGCGCCGCCCGCCAGCAGGGGCGCCGAGGGGCCCGGGCCGCCGCTCCTGGTCCCCGCGACCGGGGCCCCGTCGCCGACGGCGGTCTCGGCCTTCTCCTCACCGTGGGCGGATCCCGCGGCCGAACCGGCCGCCGGTGAACCCGGCTCCGGGGAAGTCGGCGCGGCGGAAGAAGCCGACGCGGCCGAGGAAGCCGGCGCGGCCCCTGAACCAGCCGTCGGTGCGGGCCGGGTGGACCCCGCCGCCCCGGCGGCTTTCCCGCGCCGCGGGAAGACCACGTCGGAGCACGCGTAGTACGTGTCCGGCGTACTGCTGTTCTGCCAGATCGTGTAGAGCACCTGACGCCCCGTCCGGTCCGCCGGGAGTGTCGCGTTCACGCGGTACGCCCCGCCCCGCAGCGGCGGGTCCGTGACCTCGGCGAAGGGGCGCGCGGGCAGGTCGGACCAGGTCAGCGGCCGTGAGGGGTCGTAGCCCTGCTTGGTCAGGTACAACGTGAACGTGCCCGTGTGCGCGATGGTCGACGCGTAGGTCAGCGTCAGGCGGCCGCCGGGCGCCAGCCGCGTCGCCGGCCAGTCCCGCCGGGCCAGGTCCAGCCCCCGGTACGCCGGCAGGTTTCCGCTGCACAGTCTGCCGTCCGGGATCACCTGCCGGTCGCGGCCCGCCACCCCCGCCACCCGCAGGTTGTCCCAGGCGGTGAACGGACCGCCGTTCGCCGCGATCGCCGCGCGGCAGGCCGGCGTCCGGGTGGCGCCCCCCTCGGGGGAGCAGGCGTAGACCCGGCTGACCGGGTCCGTGGGGGCTCCGTGCGCCTGGGCGGGTCCTGCCACCCACGGCAGGAGCAGGAGCGGCGCCGTCGCGGCGGCCGTCCTGACGCTCAGGCGGGCGGTCGTCCGGGTCGTCCGATGCATCCGGGCGTCTCCTCGGCGGGCGCGGGAACGGGTTCGCGCAGTCCAGTACGGCCCCGCCGGCCGCCGCGTTCAGCCGGTCCGGCGCACCCGCGTGCGGGGGGCGCGAAAGCACCGACCGGTTCGGCTGTTTTGCGCCTGCTTCCACACCCCATTGAGGAGTCGGGCGTCCGCCTCGTATCGTGGCGATCATGGGGCGGCACCCGTCACCCCGGGGCTGCCGGACACCGGCCGGCGACGAAGGGGAAACCATGACGTCTCGCCCGTTGAAGAGGTGCGGAGCAGCCGGCCGGCGTCGAGCGGGGCGATGACGCGTGGCCTGCCGCGCGCGTGGTCCGCCGGACTCCCGTTGCCGCACGGTGAGTTATCGTATGCAACGAGTCATAAACAAACCGCATGTCCTGTTCTTTTATGCGCGAGGAGGGGGTCCAGGATGCCAAGGCAGTTACGTGCCGAACAGACCCGGGCGACGATCATCACGGCCGCCGCCGACCTGATCGACCGGCACGGGTACGAGTCCACCAGCCTGAGCGACATCGTCGCACACGCGAAGGTCACCAAGGGCGCCCTGTACTTCCACTTCGCCGCCAAGGAGGACCTCGCCCACGCCATCCTGGAACTCCAGGCCAAGGCCGCGCGGCAGCTCGTCGCCGACGTCGAGAACCGCGGCTGCTCCTCGCTGGAGGCCCTGATGCGCACCACGTTCGGGATCGCCCGGCTCGCCGTGGAGGACCCGGTGCCGCGCGCCGGGCTCCGCCTGGCCACCGCGGACATCGCCGTACGGCCGCCGCTGCGGCACCCGTTCACCGAGTGGCTCGAATTCGCCACCCGCAAGGTCACCGGAGCCGTCCGGGAAGCCGACGTGCACGGTGACCTCGACGTCGGCGTCGTCGCCCACTCCCTCGTCTGCTTCTTCATCGGCACCCGGGTCGCGGGCCGCTCGCTGGAACCGGTCGGACGGCTGCCGCGCAGGGTCGCCGAGATGTGGCACCTCATGATCCGCGGACTCGTCCCGGTGCACCGCCGCCCCCGCTACGTCACCCTCGCCACGCAGCTCGAGCGGGAGATCCGCACCGCCTGACGCCCGCGATACGGTGACGGACATGCCCGACATCCCCTTCGCACCCGTGATCCTCGGCGACGAACCCGGTTCGTTCCCGCACAGCGTGCTGGCCGAACGGCACCCCGCGATCATCCGGCAGGTACGGGACGCCTTCCCGTACGGCCCCGGGCAGCACACCGCGCTGGACGAGCTGCTGAAGAGCTGCACCGAGGGGACCGTCGAACCGCTTCCCGCCGACGCCCCGGACCGGGACCGGTGGCACGACTGGGGCCTCGCCGAGCACGTCGGGCGGTCCTGGTACGACGTGCCCTGGCTGTGGGCCGAGAGCTACTTCTACCGCCGGCTGCTGGACGCCGTCGGCTGGTTCGGGCCGGGCGCCTGGCAGGGCATCGACCCCTTCCGCCCCTTCAAACGCGCCGAGCTCGACGCCCCGGAGACCGACGAGGAACTGGCCGCCCTGGACGGCCTGTGGGACCTGCCGCGGGAGGAGCGGGCCCGCGCCCTGCTGCACGGCTCGCTGTGGGGCAACCGCGCCGACCTCGGCTTCCGGCTCTCCGCCGCGGCCGCACACGCCGGGGAACCCGCCCCCGCGCTGGTCGCCGACGACAGCGAGACCCTGTGGTCGCTGCTGCCGCCCGCCGGGACCGGCACGCTCGTGCTCGTCGCGGACAACGCGGGCCGCGAACTGGTCCCCGACCTCCTGCTGATCGCCCACCTCCTCGCCGAGGGCCGGACCGCGCGGGCGGTGTTGCACGTCAAGCCGTACCCGTACTACGTCTCCGACGCCACCACCGCCGACGTCGTCGACGCGCTGCACCGGCTGCGCGCGGCCCACGGAACGGCCGCCGAGTACGGGCGCCTGCTCTGGTCGGCCATGGCCGACGGGCGGCTCACCGTGCGCGCCCACCCGTTCTCCTGCGCCCCGCTGCCGTACGCGGCGATGCCGGACGACCTGCGCGCCGAGTTCGCCGCGGCCACGCTGACCATCGTCAAGGGCGACCTCAACTACCGCCGTCTGGTGGGCGACCGGCTCTGGCCGCCCACCACGCCCTTCCGGGAGGCGACCGCGTACTTCCCCGGCCCGGTCGCCGCCCTGCGCACCCTCAAGTCCGACGTGATCACCGGCCTGTCCGCGACGACCGAGGCCGGCCTGGTGGCGGCCGAGGGGCAGAGCTGGCGGACCAGTGGCACGCACGCGCTGATCCAGACCGACCCCAAGGACGGCGGGAAGGACACCTCAGGTGACACGCAGCGGCAGTGACTTGATGCCGTTGATGAAGTTCGACACCAGCCGTCCGGGCGGCCCGGCCGGACGCGGCGGCCGGGGCAGGACGCGCAGCACCTCCTCGTGCAGCAGCCGCAGTTGCAGCCGGGCGAAGTGAGCGCCCAGGCACACGTGCGGGCCGTCCCCGAAGGAGACGTGCGGATTGGGGGAGCGGGTGAGATCGAGCCGGTCGGGAGCGGTGAACACGCGCTCGTCGCGGTTGGCCGAGGCGTGGAACACCACGACCTTGTCGCCCGCCCGGATCGCGCGCCCCGCCAGCTCGGTGTCCCGCACGGCCGTCCGGCGGAAGGTCAGCACGGGCGGATGCCAGCGCAGCAGCTCGTCGACGGCGGACGCCACGGCCACCTGCCCGGCGCGCAGCGGCTCGTACGCCTCCGGGTGCTCCGCCAGCGCCAGCAGCCCGCCCGGGGCCGCGGCGCGCACGGTGTCGTTGCCCGCCACGGTGAGCAGGAAGAAGAACATCTCCAGTTCGGCACCGGCGAGTTCGGCGTCGTGGGCGAGCGTCGTCATGACGTCGTCCGCGGGATACCGCCTCTTGTACGCGGCCAGCTGTCCGGCGTAGGCGAACATGTCCGCCAGCACCGCCGGTGACCGCGGGTTCACCGGTCTGCCGTCCCCGTCCAGCACCGGCGGACCGGCCTCGTCCGGGTCCTGGTAGCCGATGACCCGCCGCGTCCAGCGCAGCAGCAGCCGCCGGTCGCCCGCCGGGACGCCCAGCAGGTCCGCCAGGTTCAGCAGGGCGTACTCGTCGGTGACGGCGGACACCAGGTCCACCGTGCCGTCCCCCGCCCGCGCCGCCTCCACGGCGCCCGCGAGCAGCGTGCGCGCCCGCTCCCGGGCGACCGCCGCGAACCGGTCCACGCGTCCCGGCGTGAAGGCGCGGCTCACCAGCCGCCGCAGCCGCCCGTGCCCCGGCGGGTCCTGGTTGAGCATCATCCGCCGGATGAACGGCAGGTCCTCCGGGTCCGGGTCACGGATCTGGGTCGCGCCGACGTACGACGAGTACGTCCCCGCGTCCTTCAGCACGCGCACGACGTCCGCGTGCCGGGTCACCGCCCAGAACCCGGGCCCGGCCGGCCAGCCCAGCACCTCCGGTTCCTCCTGCCAGGCCACCGGATGGTGGTCGCGCAGCACGCGGTAGTCGCCGTAGGGCACCCCGGCGGCGTACCGGCGCGGATCGAAGACGTCCGGGACCGGCGGCGCCTCCCGCGCGCTCACGCCACCCCGCCCGCCCCGGTGCCGCCCGGGCCGTCGGCCCGCAGGAAGTCCTCGACGGCACGGACCAGGTCCAGCGGTGTCTCGTCCATCGCGTAGTGACCGGCGCCCGGCAGCAGGGCCAGCTCCGCGCGCGGGTACCAGGCCAGCCAGGTCTGCCGCATGACCTCCGGGGACAGCGCCGGGTCCAGCGCGCCGGCCACGGCCAGCGCCGGCACCTCGCTGTCCACGACGTCGGCGGTGAAGTCCTCGCCCGCCCACGAGTCCAGCCAGGCCCGGAACGCCTTCGGGTCGCTGCGCTCCAGCGAGCGGGCGACCATCCGGTCCAGCCAGGCGGCGGGCCGCCGGCCACCGGTGGTGAGGTCGATGATCGCGCGCCGGTTCTCCGCCCGGTGCGCCGCGTCCCTGAACAGCGCCGCCTGCTCCCCGGCCAGCGGCATTCCGGACGCGGGCACGGGGGACACCCCGGCGATCCGGCGCAGCCGGTGCGGGGCGACGGCGAGCAGCCGCTGCGCCACCGCGCCGCCCATCGAGTGCCCGACCACCGAGAACCGCTCCCAGCCGAGCCGGTCCGCCAGCTCCACGAGGTCCACGGCCGCCTCGGCCGTCGTGTACGAGCCCGTCGCGTCCCGGGCCTCGCCGTAACCCCGCAGGTCCACCAGCGCGTAGCTGAAGGAGGTGCGGTCCAGGTCCGGCAGGACGGCCGCGTAGGCGGACCGGTCGGCGAACCAGCCGTGCACGGCGAACACCTTGTGGGCGCCGTCGCCGTGCACCTCATGGGGCAGCACGAAGGAGGTCATGCGCCTACCGTGGCCCGCGCGCGCGGACACGGCAAGGGACCCAACGCCACAACCGCCCACCGGAGTTCCAGGTTTTCCGAGCGGTTCACGCGATGGTGTGATCATGTGCCGCCGGGCGGATGGGCGTCCGGGGCCACGGGTAGGGCCCGGCCATGACGCAGCCGTTCGAACTCCCGCACTTCTACATGCCGTATCCCGCGCGGCTCAACCCGCACCTGGACGAGGCCCGGGCCCACTCCACCCGCTGGGCACGCGACATGGGCATGCTGGAAGGCTCCGGGATCTGGGAACAGGCCGACCTGGAGGCGCACGACTACGGCCTCCTGTGCGCCTACACCCATCCCGACTGCGACGGACCCGCCCTCTCACTGATCACCGACTGGTACGTGTGGGTGTTCTTCTTCGACGACCACTTCCTGGACATGTACAAGCGCACCCAGGACCGGGCCGCCGGCAAGGCCCACCTGGACCGCCTGCCGCTGTTCATGCCGCTTGACCCCGGCGCCCCCGTGCCGGAGCCGGAGAACCCGGTGGAGGCCGGCCTGAAGGACCTGTGGGCGCGGACGGTGCCGTCGATGTCCGTGGACTGGCGCCGCCGCTTCTCCGTCGCCACCGAGCACCTGCTCAACGAGTCGATGTGGGAACTGTCCAACATCAACGAGGGGCGCGTCGCCAACCCCGTCGAGTACATCGAGATGCGCCGCAAGGTCGGCGGCGCCCCCTGGTCGGCGGGGCTCGTGGAGTACGCGACCGCGGAGGTGCCCGCCGCCGTCGCCGGCACCCGGCCGCTGCGGGTCCTCATGGAGACCTTCTCCGACGCCGTCCACCTGCGCAACGACCTGTTCTCCTACCAGCGCGAGGTCGAGGACGAGGGCGAGAACAGCAACGGCGTGCTGGTCCTGGAGAAGTTCTTCGGCTGCACCACCCAGGAGGCCGCCGACACCGTCAACGACGTCCTCACCTCACGGCTGCACCAGTTTGAGCACACCGCGCTCACCGAGGTCCCCGCCGTCGCCCTGGAGAAGGGCCTCACGCCCGCCGAGGCCGCCGCGGTCGCCGCCTACACCAAGGGACTCCAGGACTGGCAGTCCGGCGGCCACGAATGGCACATGCGCTCCAGCCGCTACATGAACAAGGGCGCGCGCCCCAGCTCGCCCTGGCAGGCGCCGAACGGCCCCGGCACCTCCGCCGCCGACGTCGGCGCACTGCTCGCCTCGGCCGCGCAGGACCGGCTGCGCGCCTACTCCCACGTGCCCCACCAGAAGGTCGGCCCGTCCCGCATCCCCGACCTCTACATGCCCTTCGAGCTCCAGCTCAGCCCCCACCTGGACCAGGCCCGCGGCAACCTCGTCGACTGGTGCCACGGGATGGGCATCCTCCAGGAGGGCGTCTGGGACGAGGACAAGCTCGCCGCCTACGACCTCGCGCTGTGCTCCGCCGGGCTGGACCCGGACGCCACCCCCGAGGCCCTCGACCTCAGCGCGCAGTGGCTCGCCTGGGGCACCTACGGCGACGACTACTACCCCCTGGTGTACGGCCACCGCCGGGACCTCGCCGCCGCCCGGCTGACCACGGCCCGCCTCTCGCAGTGCATGCCGGTGGAGGGCGCGCCGACGGTCGTTCCCGCCGACGCCATGGAACGCGCGCTGATCGACCTGTGGACCCGCACCACGGCCGGGATGACCGCCGACCAGCGGCGCACCCTCAAGACGTCCGTGGACAAGATGACCGAGAGCTGGGTCTGGGAACTCTCCAACCAGCTGCAGAACCGCATCCCCGACCCGGTCGACTACCTGGAGATGCGGCGCTCCACCTTCGGCTCGGACCTCACCCTGAGCATGTGCCGGATGGGCCACGGCCCGGCGATCCCCGCCGAGGTCTACGCCAGCGGTCCGGTGCGCTCCCTGGAGAACGCCGCCATCGACTACGCCTGTCTCCTCAACGACGTCTTCTCGTACCAGAAGGAGATCGAGTACGAGGGCGAGATCCACAACTCGATCCTGGTCGTGCAGAACTTCTTCGGCGTGGACTATCCGGCCGCGCTCGGCGTCGTCCACGACCTGATGACCCAGCGCATGCAGCAGTTCGAGCACGTGACCGCCCACGAACTCCCGGTGCTGTACGACGACTTCGAGCTGTCGGCCGAGGCCCGGACGCTCATGGACGCCTATGTGCAGGACCTGCGGAACTGGCTGTCCGGGATTCTCAACTGGCACCGGGAGGTCGACCGGTACAAGGCCGCATGGCTCGGCCGCCGAGCCCACGGCTTCCTGCCCGGCCGCGCACCCGTCCTGTCACTCGGCTGACGGTCGCTGGGCCGACGTCGCCGAATCTCCGCGTACGGAATAGGGCATTCAGGGAACTTCGGTCAGTCCTCGGGAGTCTTGGGGAGTAAGGGGAACAACAGAGCCAGAACACACGGGGGTGTTCGACCTTGACCGAGACCATCGAGAGGCTCACCGTACGGGCCACGGGCGAGCAGGCACCGGCGGGCCGCCAACTGACGCCGTACATGGCGCCGTTGACCGTCCCGCCGGTCCTGCGGCCCGCAGCGGACGACGTCCTGCGCGAGACCGAGATCGCCCTGCGCCCGACCTGGGTGCGCCTGCACCCGCAACTGCCGCCGACCCTGATGTGGGGCTACGACGGACACGTGCCGGGCCCGACCATCGAGGTGCGCCGGGGACAGCGCGTCCGCATCGCCTGGACCAACCGCATCCCCAAGGACGGCGAGCACCCGGTCACCTCGGTGGAGGTGCCGCTGCGCACGGACGGCCGCCCGCAGGCCACCACCGAGCCCGGCCGCGAGGGCGCCGAGCCGAACAAGGACGTCGCCGCCCTGCCCGCCTGGTCGGTGACCCATCTGCACGGCGCGCAGACCGGCGGCGGCAACGACGGCTGGGCGGACAACGCCGTCGGCCACGGCGACGCCCAGCTGTCGGAGTACCCGAACGACCACCAGGCGGTGCAGTGGTGGTACCACGACCACGCCATGAACATCACCCGGTGGAACGTGATGGCGGGCCTGTACGGCACCTACCTCGTCCGCGACGACGAGGAGGACGCCCTGCGCCTGCCGTCCGGCGAGCGGGAGATCCCGCTCCTCGTCGCCGACCGCAACCTCGACACCGACGAGGACGGCCGCCTCAACGGCCGGCTCCTGCACAAGACGGTGATCGTCCAGCAGCGCAACCCGGAGACGGGCAAGCCGGTCTCCCTCCCCTTCACCGGCCCGTACACCACGGTCAACGGCCGCATCTGGCCGTACGCCGACGTGGACCCGGCGTGGCACCGGTTCCGGCTGGTCAACGCCTCCAACGCGCGCATCTTCGAACTGGTCCTCATCGACGAGGACGACCAGCCGGTGCCGGGGATCGTCCACCAGATCGGCAGCGACGGCGGACTGCTGCCGCGCCCGGTGCCGGTCGACTTCGACGCGGAGCTGCCGGCCCTGACCGCCGCGCCGGCCGAGCGGTTCGACCTGCTGGTGGACTTCCGCGGACTCGAGGGCCGCACCCTGCGCCTGGTGAACAAGGGCCCGAACCAGCCGGCGGGGGTGCCCGACCCGGCCGGGGACGTGCCCTGTCCCGCCGTGCTGGAGTTCCGGGTCCGGGAGGGCTGCGCCGAGGACACCTTCGAACTGCCCGAGGTGCTCTCCGGCTCCTTCCGCCGCCTCACCCACGACACCCCGCACGGCCACCGGCTCGTGCTGCTCACCCCGCCCGCCACCAAGGGGGCCGGCGGCCACCCCGAGATCTGGGAGATGACCGAGGCCGAGGACCCGGGCGGCCTGACGTTCCCGGCCGAGGGCATCGTCCAGGTCACCGGACCCGACGGCACCACCAGGACGTACCGGCGCACCGCGCGGACGTTCAACGACGGGCTCGGCTTCACGATCGGCGAGGGCAGCCACGAGCAGTGGAGCTTCCTCAACCTCGCGCCCATCGTGCACCCCATGCACATCCACCTGGCCGACTTCCAGCTGCTGGGCCGGGACGCGTACGACGTCTCCGGCTTCGACCCGGCGGTGGGCGGCACCCGCACGCCGATCCGGTACGACGCCGGCCGGGAGATACCGCTCGCGCCCAACGAACGGGGCCTCAAGGACGTCTTCCGGGTGCCGGGCGACCAGATGCTGCGGGTCATGGGCCGCTTCGACGGCGCGTACGGCCGGTTCATGTACCACTGCCACCTGCTGGAGCACGAGGACATGGGCATGATGCGGCCCTTCGTCGTCATGCCGCCCGAGGCCCTGAAGTTCGACCACGGCGGGGCGCACGGCGGCCACGGCGAGGGCCACACGGGCTGAGCGGACGGGCCGGAAGGGTGCGCCGCACACGAGGCCCTAGTACTACCCGCCGTCACCCTCCGCGCAGTCTCACCCTTTCGTGTCTCGTCACGGCCCGCCGCCCCGGGTAGAGCACCAGCCGGAGGCGAGCGAACCATGGAACAGACTGTGTTGCGTCCCAAGCCCATGCCCGGTCAGGACCGGCGGGAGGCCGACACCCCGGACCCCGCCCGTCACCCGCACGCCGCGCCCCGGCGCGGACGGCGGCTGCGGACCCTGCTGTGCGGCCTGTGCGCCGCAATCGTGCTGGTGCTCTGCGGCGTCGGCGTCGGCACGGTCGGCGCCACGGTGATCGGCGTGAGCAGACTCGCCGAGCTGCGGCACCAGGCCCCGCCGCCCGCACCGGCGCCCCCGGCCAGGGCCACGCCCACGCCCGCCGCCGCCGCGCCCGGGGTCGCCCTGGGCGTGGAGGCCGTCGACGCGCAGGAGGTGGGCGCCCTGGTCGTGGGCGTGCACGTGCCCGGCCCCGGCTACGCGGCGGGCCTGGTCCGCGGGGACGTCGTGCTCCAGTGGGGCGAGGCCCGGGTGGACTCCGCCGCCGACCTGGCCCGGGCCGTGCGGCGGGCCCGCCCCGGCAAGGCGGTGCTCCTCACCGTGCGCCACGCGAGCGGGGCCTACCAGCAGTTGGCGGTGACCCCAGGGGTGGTGGTCTGACCCGGTCCCGCCCCACCACCGCCGCGGAACGGCGGTCACCCCGGGAAACCCCCTGGTCACCATCCGTCCCCCAGGTCATCATGGACCCATGCCGAGTGCCCTCTCGACGTACTGCCGGACGCCGGTCCGCGGGACCGGCTCGCGTGGGTCCGTGCGGGCGGGCAGGATGCTGCCCGAGACGCCAACGCCCCGTTTCCCCACCCGCGCCGGAGGCCCGGATGACCGGTAGTACGCCCGCGCCCTTCACCGCCGCCGATCACAGGGCCCGCATGGAGCGTGCCGTGCGCTCCGCCGGGGACGCCGGCCTCGCGGGGCTGCTCGTGGCGCCGGGACCGGACATGGTGTGGCTGACCGGCTACACGCCCACAGCGGTCACGGAGCGGCTGACCGTGCTGGTCCTCGTGCCCGGCCGGGACCCCGTGCTCGTCGTGCCCACCCTGGAGGCCCCGGACGCCGAGCGGGCCGCCGGTGCCGCCGCGCTGACCCTGCGCGACTGGACCGACGGCAAGGACCCCTACGCCGTCACCGCCGGTCTCCTCGACGGCCGCGGCCGGTTCGGCATCAGCGACAACACCTGGGCGATGCACCTGCTGGGCCTCCAGCGGGCCCTGCCCGGCACCTCCTACGCCTCCCTCACCGACGCCCTGCCCATGCTGCGCGCCGTGAAGGACGCGGCCGAACTGGAACTCCTGGCGGCCGCGGGCGCCGCCGCCGACCTGGCGTTCGAGGAGATCCGGAAGGTCCCCTTCGCCGGCCGCCGCGAGTCCGACGTCGGCCGGGACCTCGCCGGCCTGCTGCGCCGCTTCGGCCACTGCCAGGTCGACTTCACGATCGTCGGCTCCGGCCCGAACGGCGCCAACCCCCACCACGAGGTCGGCGACCGCGTCATCCGGCCCGGCGACATGGTCGTCCTCGACTTCGGCGGCCTGAAGGACGGCTACGGCTCCGACACCACCCGCACCGTCCACGTCGGCGAGCCGACCGAGGAGGAGCGCCGGGTCCACGACGTGGTGCGCGCCGCCCAGGAGGCCGGTTTCCAGGCCGTACGCCCGGGCGCGGCCTGTCAGGAGGTCGACCGCGCCGCCCGCGCGGTGATCACGGACGCCGGCTACGGCGAGTACTTCATCCACCGCACCGGCCACGGCATCGGCGTCACCACGCACGAACCGCCGTACATGATCGAGGGCGAGGAACAGCCGCTCGTGCCCGGCATGTGCTTCTCCGTGGAGCCCGGCGTCTACCTGCCCGGCCGCTTCGGGGTGCGCATCGAGGACATCGTCACCGTCACCGGCGACGGCGGGCGCCGCCTCAACAACACCACCCGTGAGATGGTCATAGTGGACTGAGAGACCCGAGGAGAGAAC
Organism: Streptomyces sp. NPDC047841; assembly: GCF_040704085.1. NCBI lineage: Bacteria > Bacillati > Actinomycetota > Actinomycetes > Kitasatosporales > Streptomycetaceae > Streptomyces > Streptomyces sp. NPDC047841. The sequence goes on along the minus strand of NZ_JBEYRP010000001.1, from coordinate 205,744 downwards.
GTCCGACGACACCCGGAACGGCGACGCGCGACCCATGATCCAGGCACCGACACCCACCGCGGACACCGTCCGCAGACTGGTCCGCTCGCTGCTCGAGGAGGGCGGCGACGGCACGGGGGGACCCGCTGTGCGGCCCGTGACGGAGGACCGCGAGCACACCTGGTGGGTCGGCAGCCGCCATGTGCTGCGCCTCGCGCCCGACCGCGAGGCCTCCGTCCGCCGCCGCCGTGAACTGCGCCTGCGCGAGCTGGTCCGCCCGCAGCTGCCCGTCGCCGTCCCGGCCAGCGTCGCGCACGGCGACTGGGCGCCCGGCCTCGCCTACACCCTCGACACCCGGGTGCCCGGCGGCACGGCCGACGAGTACGACGTCTCCGCCGTCGGGGAGGCCGACCTCGCCGGGCTGCTCGGCGGACTGCGCACGGTGCCGGCCCGCCAGGCCGAGGCGCTCGGCGTGCCGCGCACCGCGCCGCGCTCGCTGGAGGCGCTGCGCCGGATGGCCGTCCACGCGGCCGGACGGCTCGCCGCGGCCGACGAGTTCGACCCGGCCCGGCTGCACCAGCTGACCCCGCCCGGCGCGGCCCAGCTCACCGCGCAGCCCGGTTCCGCCGTCCTCACCCACCACGGGCTGACCGGCGCGCACGTGCTGGTCAGCGCCGACGGACGGGTGCGCGGCATCCTGGACTGGACCGCGGCGGTCCTCGGCGACCCCGCCGAGGACATCGCCGGGCTCGCCCTCGCCGTCGGCTCCCCGCCGGCCGTGCGCGCCGCCACCCTCGCCGGCTACGGCGCCCGCCCCTGTCTGCGCGGCCTGTGGCTGGCCCGTTGCGACACCGTCATCCGCCTCACCGACCGCCTGGAGGGCCGTACGACCGGTTCCCTGCCCCTGCTGCGGACCCAGCTGCGGCGTGCCTGGGAGCCGATCCTGCTGGAGCGGGTGACCGACCTCCAGGAGGACGAGCCGGAGCCCTGACGGGGCCGCGAGGGCCCCTCAGGGCTGTGCCGGCACCGGTTCTCAGGGCTGGGTGAGCACCACGCACGACTCCCCGGGCACCTGGAGCAGCCCGTCCGGGCCCGGCGTCCCGACCGGGTCCCAGGCCGCGAGGACCTCCACCCGGCCGGTGCCCAGCGGGATCGCCACCGGCTCCTTGCCCAGGTTCACCGCCACCCGTACGTCGCCGCGCCGGAAGGCCAGCCAGCGGGCGTCCCCGTCGTACGCGACCTTCGTGTCGGCGAGGTCCGGGTCGGTGAGGTCGGGCTGGGCGTGGCGCAGCGCGATCAGCTGCCGGTACCAGGCCAGCACGCGCGCGTGCGGCTCGCGTTCCGGCTCCGACCAGTCCAGGCAGGACCGCTCGCGCGTCGCCGGGTCCTGCGGGTCGGGCACGTCCTCCTCGGCCCACCCGTGCGCGGCGAACTCCCGCCGCCTGCCCCGCCGTACCGCCTCGGCCAGCTCCGGGTCGGTGTGGTCGGTGAAGAACTGCCAGGGCGTGCCGGCCGCCCACTCCTCGCCCATGAACAGCATCGGCGTGAACGGGGCGGTCAGGGTCAGCGCGGCGGCACAGGCCAGCAGACCGGGGGAGAGGTGCGCGGAGAGCCGGTCGCCCTGGGCGCGGTTGCCGACCTGGTCGTGGGTCTGGCTGTAGCCGAGCAGCCGGTGCCCGGCCACGCGCGCGCGGTCCAGCGGCCGGCCGTGACGGCGGCCCCGGAAGCTGGAGTACGTGCCGTCGTGGAACCAGCCGCCCGTGAGCGTCTTGGCGAGCGCCGCGAACGGATCGCGCGCGAAGTCGGCGTAGTAGCCATGCGACTCGCCGGTCAGCGCGGTGTGCAGGGCGTGGTGGAAGTCGTCGTTCCACTGCGCGTGCAGTCCGAGGCCGTTCTCCGCGCGCGGAGTGATGAAGCGCGGGTTGTTCATGTCCGACTCGGCGATCAGGAACAGCGGCCTGCCCACCTCCTCGGCGAGGCCGTCGACCGCCGCCGACAGCTCCTCCAGGAAGTGGCACGCGCGCGTGTCGTACAGCGCGTGCACCGCGTCCAGCCGCAGACCGTCGATCCGGTAGTCCCGCAGCCACGCCAGCGCGCTGCCCAGCAGGAAGGCGCGCACCTCGTCCGAGCCGGGCGCGTCCAGGTTCACCGCCGAACCCCACGGCGTGGTGTGCGTGTCCGTGAAGTACGGCCCGAACCGCGGCAGATGGTTCCCCGCAGGCCCCAAGTGGTTGTGCACGACGTCCAGGACGACGCCCAGACCCAGCTCGTGCGCCCGGTCCACGAAGCGCTTCAGGGCCTCCGGGCCGCCGTACGGCTCGTGCACCGCCCACAGCGACACGCCCTCGTAGCCCCAGCCGTGCCGCCCCGGGAACGGACACAGCGGCATCAACTCCACATGCGTCACGCCCAGTTCCACCAGGTGGTCCAGGCGGGCGGCGGCGGCGTCCAGGGTGCCCTCCCGGGTGTACGTGCCCACGTGCAGCTCGTACAGCACCGCACCCGGCAGCCCGCGCCCCGCCCACCGCGCCCGCCACGCGTACCGCTCGTGGTCCACGACCGCGCTCAACCCGTCCGGGCCGTCCGGCTGGCGGCGCGAGCGCGGGTCGGGCAGCACGGGGCCGTCGTCCAGCGCGAACCCGTACCGGGCGCCGTCCCCGGCCTCCGCCTCGCCCGTCCACCACCCCCCGCGCGCGGGATCGCGCGCCAACGCGCGCGTGGTGCCCTCGCAATGGAGCGTCACTCGGTCTGCCTGCGGTGCCCACACCTCGAACTGCACGGACGGTTCCCCTTCGTCTGTTCACCGTGATGTCCCGCGTCTCCATCGTGCCGCCCCGGACGATCAATCCGCTCTCGAATCGGCCCTTTGCCGCGAGGTGTCGCGGAAGTACCCACGGACCGGCACCGATTACCCGGATTCTGGACACCCGGGGTTCACTGCCCGACAATCACCAGCGTGACGTCGTCCTTCGAGTTCTCCACCTATCCCGCGCGCCTGTCCGACGCGGAGCGCGACCAGGCGCTGCGGGTGCTGCGCGACGGCGTCGCCATGGGCCGGCTCTCGCACGACACGTTCGTGCGCCGCATGGAACTCGCGCTCGCCGCGCGCCGCTCCGACGAACTCGCCGCCCTCGTCGCCGACCTGCCCCGGGACAACCGCTTCTCCCGCGCCCTCCTCGGCACCGTGGAGGCCGTCTCCGGGTTCACGGTGCGGCTGCGGCGGGCCTGGCAGGCCGAGCGGCTGCCCAAGCTGCAACTGCCGCACCCGGCACACACCCATCCGCTGCGCATCGGCCGCGACCCGGCGAACGGACTGCGCCTGAACCACGAGACCGTCTCCCGCGTGCACGCCGAACTGCGCCACCAGGGCGGCCTGTGGGTCCTCAGGGACCTGGGCTCGACCAACGGCACCACCGTCAACGGCCGCCGGGTGATCGGGGCGGTCGCCGTCCGCGAGGGCGACCAGGTCGCCTTCGGCAGGATGGTGTTCCGGCTCGCGGCGAGCTGAGCCCCGCCCGGCCGGTCCCGTTCGAACGGACGCGCAGCCACGCGCGCGTGCGGTGCCGATCGGGTGAGCCGCACTGCGGAAGGCGGGCCGCCGTGCCGATGCAACGGGCATGACGTACATCACCAGAGCGGCAGCGGCGGCCGGCGCCCTGCTGACCGCGGCCGGCCTCCTCGCCGCGGGTCAGGCCCGGGCGGCCTCCCGTGACGACCTCCCGGGCAACTGGCTCTACCTCACGGTCACCAAGGGCGACGCCCGGTCCAGCGACACCCGCGGCACGCTGCTGCTGTGCGAGCCGCCCCAGGGACACGCGCGCGCGTCCGAGGCCTGCGCGGAACTGACCGCCGCCGGCGGGGCCGTCGAGCGCATCCCGGCCAGGCATGTCTTCTGCCCGATGATCTTCGCCCCGGTGACGGTCCACGCGCGCGGGCGGTGGGACGGGCGGCCGGTCGACTTCCAGGACACGTACACCAGCGCGTGTGTGATGCGGGCGCGGACGGGATCGGTGTTCGCCCTGGACGGCTGACGGGCGGGGCGACGAGCAGGGGGCGGCGCGCCGGGGGCCTGAGCCGACGCGTGGGTGGCGCGGGTGTGTTCGGCGCGCCGGCTGGGCGTGTCCTCCCCAAGCGCCGGCTCCGTGCGTCCTCCCCGAGCGCCGGCTCCGCGCACCCGCGCCGCCCTCGGCTCACGCCGCCCGGTCGCGGGCCTGCTGCGCCGCCACCAGTACCGTCCGGGACTGGTGCTCCACCTGGTGCTCCAACGGCACCCAGCGGGCCCGGAACCGTTCGGCGAAGGCGTCGCACCAGGTGGCCACGAGCTGTTCCAGGCGCGGCGCCGCCCGGTCGTCCGCCTCCCGCAGCACCCGCAGCAGCATCGCCGCGGCCCGCAGCGGCAGCCGCCGGCCGAACGCGTCGACACTGCCGACGTACGCCATCGTCGTGCCCGCCGGGGACGTGTGGGTCCAGTCCTCCGCGAGGCCCGGGATCAGCTCCAGCGCCCACCGCGCCGCCCGCAGCAGCGGCCCGTCCGCGCTGTCCAGCCGGGGCAGCGCCTCGGCGAGGATCCGCTCGACCTCTTGGGAGTCCCGCAGCAGCCGCGTGGCCAGGCGCCGCATGGCCGCCGCCGGTGCCGGGTGCGGCGCCGGGTCGTCCACCAGGTCGCTGGCCCACATCGGCACCTCCACCACGGCCGTCAGACCGCCGTACCGGTGCGCGTGGTACCAGGTGCTGTGCCGGGCGTCGTCCGGCAGGCTCGGGTAGGCCACGCCCGTCTCCGGGCCGGGCATCACATGCACCCCGGGACCGGAGGCCGGCCAGCCCGCCGCGTCCGAGGCCCCCGTCTCCACCGGGATGTGCAGCTCCGCCGCGGACTTGGCGAACGGCTCGGCCAGGCCCGGCACGTCCTTGGTCAACTGCACCCAGCTGCCGCCCAGATCGGTGCCGTGCAAGGTCACCTGGAGGTACGGGCGCAGTTCGTCGATGACCCCGGTCAGCGTCCGTGTCTCGGGCGGCAGCCGGTCCGGCGGCAGCACCGACGGCGACCACTCCGGCTGCTCCGCGCCGGTGGGCCGGTAGAAGCCGAGGTGGTACTCGAGCAGGCTGCGCGGTGCCGGGGTGACGTGCAGACTCGCGCCGTCCGGGTCCGCGCACAGCAGGAAGTGCCAGGAGGTGTCCGTGCGCAACTCGCGTTCCGCCAGCACCCTTTCGGCGAGGGCCCGCAGGGTGGAGCCGCCCGTCGGCTCGTTGGCGTGCGCGCCCGCCACCACGAGCACCGCACGGCGGGCGTGCCCCACCGACAGCAGGTGCAAGGGTCTTCCCGCGCGTGAGAGGCCCACCTGGCGCAGCGCGCACAGCCCGGGTTCCTGAGCCGCCAGCGCCTGAGCGGCGGCGACCAGTTCGGGAACGCTGGGATAGCGCAGCTCCGGCAGAGGACTCACCCCCGACTTGTCCGCCCGGCTTCGCACCTCCCAGTCCCGCACGCGAAGGGTGAACTGTCAAGCATCCGGCGGAGCAGGCCCCCGGCAGCGCCCGGACGCGGTGGCCCGCCCGGCCCGCGCCCCCGCGTTCCGTGGGTTCACTGCTGGTGCAGGCCGCGTCCCGCGAGCGTCAGGAACACCTCGCCCACCGCCTCCGACAGGGTGGGGTGCGCGTGCACGTGCCGGGCCACGTCGGAGGGTTCGGCGTCCCAGCCGACGATCAGCTGGCCCTCGGCGATCATCTCCGACACGTTCGGGCCGACCAGGTGGACGCCGAGCACCTGTCCGCCGCCGGCCTCCGCGACGACCTTCACCATGCCGCCCTGGCCGTGCACCATCCCCTTGGCGACGGCGGTCAGCGGCGTCGTGTTGACGTCGACCTCGTGCCCACGCGCGCGTGCCTCGGCCTCGCCCAGCCCCACCGAGGCGGTCTGCGGCGAGGAGTACGTCACCCGGGGCACGGTCGCGTAGTCGACCGGAGGCGGCTCAAGACCGGCCACGGTCTCCGCCACCAGCAGCCCTTCCGCGAAGGAGGCGTGGGCGAGGCCGGGCGAGGGCGGCGGCAGCAGGTCGCCGACGACGTGGACGCCCGGCACGGCCGTCTCCAGCCGGCGCCAGTCCTGCGGTACGACGAATCCCCGCTCGTCCGTCGTCAGCCCGGCCGCGTCCAGGCCCAGGCCCTCGGTGACGAGGGCCCGGCCGACGGCCACCAGCAGCCGCTCCGCCGTCAGCGTCCGGATCTCTCCCCGCGCGGTCCGCACGCGCGCGCGTACGCCGTCCTCCAGCAGCTCCGCGTCCAGCAGCCGCGCACCGGCCTGCACGTCGATGCCGCGCTTCTTCAGGCCGCGCGTGAGGTGCCGGGCGACGTCGGCGTCCTCCAGCGGCACGATCCGGTCGGCGGCCTCCACCAGGGTGACCTCGGCGCCCATGGACCGGTGGAAGGAGGCGTACTCCACCCCGATCGCGCCCCCGCCGAGCACCAGGACCGACGCCGGGAGCCCCGGCCCGAACAGGGCGTCGTCGCTCGTCACCACGCGCCGTCCGTCCGGATCGAGCCCAGGGAGCGTGCGCGGGCGGGAGCCGGTCGCGAGGACCAGTGCGCGGGGCGCGGTGAGATCCCGCGCGCCCGGCGCACCCTCGGTATGCGCGCCCGGCGTACGGTCCGTACCCGTGCTCTCCACCCGCACCGTGCGCGCTCCGGTCAGCCGCGCGCTGCCGCGCACCACCCGCACGCCCGCGTGCGCGAGGTGCGCCTCGACCCCTTTGTGGTTGCGCGCCACGATGTCGTCCCGGGTGGCCACCAGCGCGCCCCAGTCGACGGAGTCCACGGTCGCCTTCACGCCCCAGCGCTCGCGGGCCTCGGCGATCCCGTCGACCAGTTCGGCGGCGTGCAGCATCGCCTTGCTGGGGACGCACCCGCGGTGCAGGCACGTTCCGCCGACCTTGTCGCGTTCGATGAGGAGGACGTCCAGGCCCAGGCCGGCGGCGCGCAGGGCGGTGCTGTAACCGCCGGTGCCGCCGCCGATGACGATCACGTCGGATGTATTGATGCCCGTGTCGATGGTCATGGCATCCACCCTCCGCCCACCCCTTGTCATGAGTCCAAGGCAATGTTCTTGTGGACTCCATGCATGATCTTCATGGCAGGACGGGGAGGAGTCCGGGGACGTGAGCCTGCGCCAGATGGAGTACTTCGTGACGGTCGTCCAGGAGGCGTCCTTCACGCGCGCGGCGGACGCCCTGCACGTCACCCAGCCCGCGCTCTCGCACCAGATCAAGGCACTGGAGCAGTCGGTCGGCGGCGCCCTGCTGGAGCGCCTGCCCCGGGGGGTGCGCCTCACCCCGATGGGCCGCGCCTTCCTGCCGCACGCCGAACTCGCCGTCCGCAGCGCCGCCCAGGCCCGCCGCGCGGCCCGCGCCACCGCCGGCGCCGAGGGCGGCGAGCTGCACGTCGCGGCCCTGCACTCCATCGCGGTCGGCACCCTGCCCGACGTCTTCGCCCGCTGGCGCGCGGCCCACCCCCACGTCCTGCTGCGCCTGCACGAGTACGCCACCGCCGGGGCCCTGGAGGAGGCGGTGCAGCGCGGCACCGCCGACCTCGCCGTCGGCCCCGAGCCGTCCGGGCGGCCCGGCACCGTCGTGCCCGTCGGCGAGGAGGAGGTCGTCCTCGTCGTGCCCTTCGACGACCGGCTCGCGGGGCGTACGACGATCACGCTCCCGGAACTCGCCGACCACGCCTGGATCCGCTGCGCCATGGAACCCGTCGTGCACGGCGAACGCTTCCTCGACCGGGCCTGCGCGAACGCCGGGTTCCGGCCCCGGACCGCGGTGTGGACCGAGCACACCTCGACGGCCGTCCGCATGGCCGCCGCCGGCGTCGGGGCGTGCGCCGCGCCCGCCCACATCGTGCGGGGGGCCGTCGGCGAGGACTGCGTGGTCCTCACGCCCGACCCGCCCTGGAGACGCCCCCTGACCGTCTACGCGCGCGTGCCGCCCACGGGCGCCGCCGCGGCCTTCGTGGACCTCCTGCGCGCGGCCTGGCCGCCCCTGGGCCCCCACGGCCCGGACGAGGTCCGCGAGCCGCCCGAGGCCTGACGGCGCGCGGGAAGCAGCACGCCGGACAGCGGTGTGCCGGGTGACCGGTCCGGGCGGTGGTGCGCCGGGCCGGCTGGTCCACGCGGCTGTGGTTCGGCCGGCCGAGAGGCCGTGCGCCCTGCCGCCCGCGGTCCCGCACCACCGTCCGCCGGTCGCGTCCCGGCCTCCTCAGCCCTCCGCCACCCGCTCCAGCAGGGCCACCGGCAGGCGGTCCAGGAGTTCCTCCAGGGGTGCCTCGCCGGTGAACTCCCGGCCCGGGGTGAGGACATCCGCCCAGCGGCCCGGCGGGAGCGGGAGACGGGTGTCCCGCCAGCCGCCCGCCTCCGCGAGCCGCAGGGACAGCCGGGTCACCGCCGTGACCACCGATCCGGAGCGGGCGAACGCCACGCAGTGGTCCGCTGCCGGGCCCTCGGCCGTCAGCGGCTCGTACGACGCGTCCGCGCCGAAGGCGTCCGGGCGCCGGGCGCGCAGCCGCAGCGCCGCCGCCGTCAGCGCGTCCTTCTCGCCGGGCGCCTCCGGCGGGAACGCCACCGGCCGCCGGTTGTCCGGGTCCACCAGTGCCCGGTACTCGCCCTCCGTGCCCTGGTACACGTCCGGCACCCCCGGCATCGTCAAGTGGACCAGCGCGGTGCCGAGGACGTTGGCCCGCACGTACGGCTCCAACGCCTTCCGGAACGCCGCCACACGCTCGCCGGGCGGCCCGCACGGCCCGGCGGCGACGAAGGACGCCACCGCCTCCTCGTACGGCGGTTCCTGTTCCGTCCAGCTGGTGTACATGCCCGCCTCGCGCACGTGCTTGAGCAGCGCCTGCTGGACCCGTTCCTCCTCGGCCGGCCCCAGCCCGAAGACCGTCTGCCAGGCCGCCCAGGCGAGCTGTCCGTCCGGCACGCCCTCCTCGGGCAGGGTCACCTCGGCGAGCAGTTCCGCCCAGCGGGCCGGGCACTCGGTGAGCACGGCCAGCGCGGCGCGCACGTCCGCGCTGCGCTTGGTGTCGTGCGTGGAGACGACCGTGCCGGTGAGCGGCCAGTCGCGCTGCACGCGCGCGCAGTACGCGTGGAAGTCCTCCGGGTACACCCCCGGACTGCCCGGATCGCCGCCCACCTCGGTCGCCGACAGCAGCGGCACGTAGCGGTAGAACGCCGTGTCCTCCACCGACTTGGCGCGCAGCGCCGACGCGGTCTGCGCGAACCGGGTGCGGAACTCCACCCGGTCGGCGTGGTCCGGCGCCGACGGGTCACCGGGCGGCTCGACCAGCAGCCGGCGCACGACGCCGACGGCCTCCGCCTCCTCGGGCACCACGAAGGCCAGCCGGGCCTCCTCGGCGGCCCCCTCGGTGATCACGGCGGACGCGTCACCGGAGGCGTACGGCCGGTAGACGCGCATCCGGACCAGCAGCTCCTCCACGGCCGTCCGCAGCGCCCAGGGCGCGCGGTCGCGCAGCGAGAGATCGGGCGAGGCGGCGCACAGCCGGGCCGCCACCCGGGTGAGCCGGTCGGTCTCGGTGGCCAGCTCGTGCGTGAGCACCTTGTACGCGGCCCGCCGCACCGTCGCCTCCCAGTTGCCGCCCCGGTCCGTCTGCGGCGCCGCGAACGCCCGGTAGCGGCCGAGCAGTTCGTACGCCCCGGTGCGGTCCGTGAACAGGCCGTCGACGTGCCGCAGGGCGTCGTAGCCCGTGGTCCCCGCGACGGGCCAGGAGCCCGGCAGGTGCTCGTCGTCGGCCAGGATCTTCTCCACGACCGTCCAGCGCCCGCCGGTCGCCTCGTGCAGCCGCGCGAGGTAGCCGTCGGGGTCGGCGAGCCCGTCGGGATGGTCGATGCGCAGCCCGTCGAACACGCCCTCCGACAGCAGCCGCAGGATCGTGCCGTGGGTGGCGTCGAACACCTCCGGGTCCTCCACCCGCACCCCGATCAGCTCCGAGATGCTGAAGAACCGCCGGTAGTTCAGCTCCGTGCGGGCCAGCCGCCACCACACCGGGCGGTACCACTGGGCGTCCAGCAGCCGGGGCAGCGGCAGGTGCTCGGTGCCGGGGCGGAGCGGGAAGACGTGGTCGTGGTAGCGCAGCACGTCGCCGTCGGCCACCAGGTGCGCCAGTTCCGAGCCGACCGGGCCGCCGAGCACCGGCAGCAGCACCCGGCCGCCCTGCGCCTCCCAGTCGATGTCGAACCAGCGCGCGTACGGCGATCCGGGCCCCTCGCGCAGCACCTCCCAGAGGGCGGGGTTGTACCGGGGGGCCATCGCCATGTGGTTCGGCACGATGTCCACCACCAGGCCGAGACCGTGCTCGTGCGCCGTGCGCGCCAGCGCGCGCAGCCCCTCCTCGCCGCCCAGCTCCGCGCGCACGCGCGTGTGGTCGACGACGTCGTAACCGTGCACGGAGCCCGGGACGGCCTCCAGGACGGGGGACAGGTGCAGGTGCGAGACGCCGAGCGACGCCAGGTACGGTACGGCCGCTTCGGCGGCGGCGAACGGGAACGCGGGCTGGAGCTGCAGCCGGTAGGTGGCCGTGGGCACCGCCGGTCCGGGTCGCGCAGAAGTCATGGGAACCTACGTACCCCGCTCGCCGTGTTTCGTGTCATCGACCTCTGCCCGGATCACGCGCGCGTGTCCGGTTCCGGGCGCCGGGCGGCCGGGGAAGCGGGGGCGGCGGAGGGCGGTACCCGCGTCCCCCGTCCGCCGCAGCGCCCGTCGTGGCCCGCGTGGTAGGCCGGATGGCCGAGCGCCCCCGCCGGACGGACGGCCGACCGACGACTGGCGGGCCGGCGGCTGGCGGGCCGGGGAGCGCGGGCCGAGCGATGCGCGCGCCGCCCGGCACCGCACGCGCGGGCCGCCGGGACGACCCCCACGCGCGCGTAGGCAACGGCGACACCCCTACGCGCGCGTCGGAACGGCTCCCCGCGGTGCGCGACCCTCGCGGCCCCCTAGGCCGGCCGTTGCAGCACCGTCAGGCTGCGGTCCGGCAAGGTGATGCGGTCGCCGGCCGCCACCTTCGCGCCCGCTCCCGGCGGCACCCCTTCCGGGCGGGCCGTGTCCACGACCACCTGCCACTGACGGCCGTGGTCGACCGGCACCAGGAAGTCCAGCGGCTCGGCGGAGGCGTTGAACATCAGCAGGAAGGAGTCGTCGGTGATGCGCTCCCCGCGGGCGTCGGGCTCGGAAATGGCGTTGCCGTTCAGGAACACGGTCAGCGCGGACGCCTGCGCCGAGTCCCAGTCCTGCTGGGTCATCTCGCCGCCCTCAGGGGTGAACCAGGCGATGTCGGACAGCTCGTCGTGGGTGCCCTCGACCGGACGGCCGTGGAAGAAGCGGCGCCGGCGCAGGACGGGATGGTCGCGGCGCAGCCACACCATCGCCCGCGTGAACTCCAGCAGATCGCTCTCCAGGGACTCCGGCCAGTCCAGCCAGGACAGCTCGTTGTCCTGGCAGTAGGCGTTGTTGTTGCCGCGCTGGGTGCGCGCGAACTCGTCGCCGTGGCTGATCATCGGCACGCCCTGGGACAGCATCAGCGTGGCGATGAAGTTCCGCATCTGCCGTGCGCGCAGCCCCAGTACCTCCAGGTCGCCGGTCTCGCCCTCCGCGCCGCAGTTCCACGACCGGTTGTGGCTCTCGCCGTCCCGGTTGTCCTCGCCGTTGGCGTCGTTGTGCTTCTCGTTGTACGAGACCAGGTCGTGCAGCGTGAAGCCGTCGTGGCAGGTGACGAAGTTGATCGAGGCCAGCGGACGGCGGCCGTCGTCCTGGTAGAGGTCGGAGGAGCCGGTCAGCCGGGAGGCGAACTCCGCGAGCGTGCGCGGCTCCCCCCGCCACAGGTCCCGGACCGTGTCCCGGTACTTGCCGTTCCACTCGGTCCACAGCGGCGGGAAGTTGCCCACCTGGTAGCCGCCCTCGCCCACGTCCCACGGCTCGGCGATCAGCTTCACCTGGGAGACCACGGGGTCCTGCTGCACCAGGTCGAAGAACGACGACAGCCGGTCCACCTCGTGGAACTGCCGGGCGAGGGTCGCCGCGAGGTCGAAGCGGAAGCCGTCGACGTGCATGTCGGTGACCCAGTACCGCAGCGAGTCCATGATCAGCTGGAGCACGTGCGGGGACCGCATGAGCAGCGAGTTCCCGGTGCCCGTGGTGTCCATGTAGTAGCGCGGGTCCTCCGTCAGCCGGTAGTACGACGGATTGTCGATGCCCTTGAAGGACAGCGTCGGACCCAGGTGGTTGCCCTCGGCGGTGTGGTTGTAGACCACGTCCAGGATGACCTCGATCCCGGCCTCGTGCAGCGCCCGGACCGCCGACTTGAACTCCAGCACCTGCTGGCCGCGGTCGCCCCAGGAGGCGTACGCGTTGTGCGGGGCGAAGAAGCCGATGGTGTTGTAACCCCAGTAGTTGTTCAGGCCCATGTCGACCAGCCGGTGGTCGTTCACGAACTGGTGCACGGGCATCAGCTCGATCGCCGTCACCCCGAGCTTGGTCAGGTGCTCGATGATCGCCGGGTGGGCGAGGCCCGCGTAGGTGCCGCGCAGCTCCTCCGGCAGCCCGGGGTGACGCATGGTCAGGCCCTTGACGTGGGCCTCGTAGATCACCGTGTGGTGGTACTCGGTGCGCGGCGGGCGGTCGTCACCCCAGTCGAAGTAGGGGTTGATCACCACCGAGGTCATGGTGTGCGGCGCCGAGTCCAGGTCGTTGCGCCTCTCGGGCTCGCCGAAGTGGTAGCCGTACACCTCCTCGCCCCACCGGACCGACCCGCTGATCGCCTTCGCGTACGGGTCGAGCAGCAGTTTCGCGGAGTTGCAGCGCAGTCCCCGTCCGGGGTCGTACGGTCCGTGCACCCGGAACCCGTACCGCTGTCCGGGCATCACGCCCGGCACGTACGCGTGCCGCACGAACGCGTCGCTTTCGCGCAGTTCCACCGCCGTCTCCGAGCCGTCGTCGTGCAGCAGACACAGCTCTACTCGGTCAGCGGCCTCCGTGAAGACCGCGAAGTTGGTTCCGGCGCCGTCATAGGTGGCGCCGAGCGGATACGCCTCGCCAGGCCAGACCTGCATGGATACGACTCTCCCAGGTGTGCCGTCCGCCGGGGGCCGCGTCGGCCCCGAGTCTCGTCCGAAAGTGAGGCAACCTCCCGTGGCTCGCGTGCCCTCTTATCAAGTGACCAGTGCGCTCGGCGGTTCTGGTACCCGCCGTGCGCCGAACCAGCGGGGCAGATACGTACTCCCGGGGACCAGGGGGGAGTAGGGGGAGAATGTGCGTGAGACAGTCCACCGCCATCTGGGCAAAGTGCTGACCGGTGCGGCCCTCGCGGCGGCGGGGACCGCCGCGATGGTGGCGGTCACCCTGCCGGGCACGGCGGGCGCGGACGACTCCGCAGGGGCGGGCGGAGGCACGCGGGCCGCACGGCAGGCCGGGCAGGACCCGGACGCCGCACCGCCCGGTGTCGTGGAGCCGGCGCCGGCGGAGGAGAAGCAGGGCACGGGCCGTGACCCGCTCACCGACGACGAGCTGCGACGGGTCGGGCAGATCGCCGCGGCGGGCCGGCTTTCGGCCACCGCCCGGGACGTCGACGGCGACCGCGGACCGCAGCGGCTGAGCGTCGACCTCGCCGAGCCGGAGGCCGCCGAGGCGGACGACCCGGACGCGCCACGGCGCGCCGACGTCACCTTCTACGACTACCGGAACGACACACTCGTCACCAGGACCGTCAACCTGAGGACCGGGAAGGTCGAACAGAGCGGCACCCAGCAGGGCGTCCAGCCGCCGCCGAGCCGCGCCGAGAACGCCGAGGCGGCCCGGATCCTGATCGCGAGCCCGCTGGGCGCGGGCCTCAAGGCGGACTACAAGGACGCCACCGGCAAGGACCTCACCTCGCCGGACCAGCTGGAGCTGAGCGGCGGGATCTACGAGGCCTCGCCGGGCGCCCAGCCCGCGGTGCTCGACACGTGCGGCGTCCACCGGTGCGTGCGGCTGTTCTCCAAGGTCCGCAACGGGCCGTGGATCGACACCAGGGACCTCGTGATCGACCTGAGCGCCCGCAAGACCGCCGCGCTCGACCGCGGCTGACCGGCCGTCCGCCCGACCCACAGACCCGTACCTCCGGTAAGGGAGTCACCTCTTCATGCCCGAGAAGCACCTGTCCGGCGCGGTCCGGCCGCGAGTCACCGGCCGCGCCGCCCGCACGGCCGCGGCCGTCGGCGTGTCCCTGGCCGCGCTGGCCGCCGGCGCGACGACGCTCGCCGGCCCGGCCGCGGCCCGGCCGCAGGCCGCGCCCGCCGCGGCGGTCCCCGGCTGCAGCGCCGCCTACACGATCGAACAGAAGCTGGCCACGGGCACGGCCTGGCGGATGTGCTGGCGCTACGACAGCAAGGCCGGCCTCGTCCTGGAGAACATCTCCTACCAGCCCAAGGGCGAGGCCAAGCCGATCAAGGTCCTCAACAGCGCCAGACTCGGCCAGATCCACGTCCCGTACGACGACGGGAAGCACGAGTACTACGACCTCACGGGCCAGGACTTCGCCCAGGAACTGATGGATCTGTCGCCCGGCGAATGCCCCGGCGGCACCATAAAGACCGTCAAGGTCCCGGACGGCGACCCGAGCCACCCGAACGTCAAGGGCCTGTGCACGACCACCCGTTCGCGTGGCCACGCCTACCGCATGCACGACCTCTTCCAGTCCGGCAAGACCTACCAGCAGCAGGGCAAGGACCTGCTGGTCTACACGGTCAACCAGGTCGGCTGGTACGAGTACATCACCGAGTGGCGCTTCCAGGACGACGGCACGATCAACATGAACGTCGGCGCGACCGGCAGCCTCTCCTTCGAGGACTACAACGCCCAGGACGGGCGCGGCTGGCCCATCGGCAAGGGCGCCCGGGACTACGCGACCAGCCACAGCCACAACGTCTTCTGGCGGCTCGACTTCGGCCTCGACGGCTCGTCGAAGACGAAGGTCGAGCAGTACGACTCCACCGTCAGCGCCCCCGCCGGGCGGGAGGGCCCGACCGCCAGGACCACCCGCACCAAGGTCGGCAAGGAACTCGCGGGCGACTACAAGACCTACCGCTGGTGGCGGGTGGTCAGCGCCACCGGCAAGAACAAGGACGGCCACGCCCGCTCGTACGAGCTGGTGCCTGGGCCGACCACCAGGTATCCGGGGCGCAGCTTCACCAAGCACGACATGTACGTCACCGAGTACGACAAGTGCGAGCTGTTCGCCAGCAACAACCCGACGTGCGCGAGCGGCCACCCGAAGTCCGTGGACAAGTGGGTGGGCGGCCAGACCCTCACACACCCCGTGGTCTGGGTGAACGTCGGTTTCCACCACATCGCCCGGGACGAGGACCAGCAGCCCATGCCGGTGCACTGGCAGGGCTTCTCCATCGCCCCGCGGGACGTCACGGCTATGAATCCGCTCACTCCCAAGGACCTGGCATGGCAGAACGGACACTGGGAATGGCGTAGTTGAGCACGGCGGACGGGAAACCGACCTGTCCATCCGGCTGCACCGCCGACCGCTCGCGGAGTACCCTTCCTTGATCGTTGAGACGGGAAAGGCCCGGGGGAGCGGAAGGCGGTGCACGGGTGGGCTCGGGAGGGCTGGAGCTGCCTCCTGGTGACGAGGGTCACGAGGGAAACTCCACAGACGTCCCGCCCGGCGCGGTGTCCCTGGCCCGGCCGATGGACGCGGGTTCCATCGGTCCGGAGCTGGACTGGGACGCCGACGCCTGGCGCGAGGTGCGCACCCGCGCCCAGCGGGCCGGCCGGGCCTACATCTGGCTGAACCTCGTCGAACAGCGGCTGCGTGCGGTCGTGGCGGCCGTGCTGCGGCCGATCTACGAACCGGTCCACGGCGACGAGTGGGTGGTGGCCGCGGCCGGCCCGGCCGGGCAGGAGTGGGTGCAGCGCGCGGTCGCCGTCCGCGAAGTCAGCCGCCGCAAGGGCTACTTGCTCGACCCGGCCGACGACAACGTGCTCAGCTTCCTCACCCTGCCCCAGCTGCGCGAGCTGGTGGTCCAGCACTGGCCGTGCTTCGAACCGTACTTCGACGAGCGGCGGGACCTCGAACTCGCCCTGGACGAGCTGGAGGTGACCCGCAACGTCGTCTCCCGCAACCGGGCCCTGTCCGAAGCGGTCCTCAGCCAGGCCGAGCGGGCCTCCGCGCGGCTGCTGGAGATGCTCGGCGCGGGCGGTGACGTCCCCTCGGCGCGCCGGCTGCCCGTCGACGCGGTCGAGGACCTGGTCGGCGACCGGTACGCCGACGTCGTCGCCGTCCACGCCGACCGGGTGCGGCTGCTGCGCCGGTTCCCGGCCGAGGACATCTTCGGCGGCGCCCGCAGGCTCGACGCCATCGGCATCGGCCTCAACCTGCTGGTGCAGAACTTCTCCGGGCGGCGCCTGGTCCGGCTCGCCGAGAGCGGCTGCCGGGTGCGGCTGCTCTTCCTCAACCCGGCCTCCAGCTCGGTCAAGCGCCGCGAACGCGAACTCGGGATGAAACGGGGCGAACTGAGCCGCTCGGTCGAGATGAACATCCTGCACATGCGCCGGGTGCGGTCCCGGCTGCGCGACCCGGGCGCGTTCGAGATCCAGGTGTACGACGAGACGCCCCGCTTCACCGCCTACCTGGTGGACGGCGACGGCGCCGACGGCATGGCCGTGGTGCAGTCCTATCTGCGCGGGGCGCGGGGGATGGAGTCGCCGGTGCTGGTGCTGCGCAACGGCAGCCGGCTGGTCAAGTCGGACGATGTGGGCGAAGTCGGCCTCTTCCCGACGTATCGCGAGGAATTCGAGCTGACTTGGGCGGATTCGCGTCCCGTGTCCTGAATGACCGGGACCGGGTGCGGGCCCGGTGCGGGCCGGGCGCGGGCTCGTTCGGGGCCGAGAAGCGGAACGCCGGCGTCTGATTGTCAGTGCCGCGTGCGATGGTGGAGGCCACTGGGGGAAAGCACCACCAAGAAGGGGGGCCGCCCATGGGCTGGCACCAGGAGCTGCTGATCGGCTTCGACCTGGAGACGACGGGCACCGATCCGCGCGAGGCGCGCATCGTCACGGGCACCGTGATCGAGGTCAAGGCCGGTGAGCCGATGGGGCGCCGGGAATGGCTGGCCGATCCGGGCGTGGAGATCCCGGCCGACGCGGTCGCCGTGCACGGCGTCAGCAACGAACGCGCGACGGCCGAGGGCCGCCCGGCCGACCAGGTGGCCGACGCCATCGCCGACGTCCTGGTGTCGTACTGGAAGACGGGTGTTCCGGTCGTCGCCTACAACGCGGCCTTCGACCTCACGCTGCTCGCGGCGGAACTGCGGCGGTACGGTCTGCCGTCCCTGACCGACCGGCTGGGCGGCACCCACCCCGCCCCGGTCATCGACCCCTACACCATCGACCGCTGGGTCGACCGCTACCGCCGCGGCAAGCGGAATCTGGAGGCGGTCTGCGCCGAGTACGGCATAGTCCTCGGAGCGGCCCACAACGCCACCGCCGACGCCCTCGCCGCCGCGCGGCTCGCGTCCGCGATAGCCGACCGCCACCCGAAGATAGCGTCCCTCGCCCCGGTGGAACTGCACCGCAGCCAGATCGAGTGGTACGCGCGGTGGGCGGCGGACTTCCAGGCGTTCCTGCGACGCAAGGGCGAGGCGGACGCGGTGGTCGACGGCAGCTGGCCCCTGCGTGAGCTGACCGGGGGCCGGCCCGCGTAGCCGTTCCGGCCCGCGGGCGCGTCGCGGCGGACAGCAGCCGCGTCCGGAAGCACCCTCAGAACGGATACCACCGCACCGTCACGTCCCCGTCCCGCAGCGACGCCACCCGGCGCCGGAACTCGGCCAGCGCCCTGGGGTTGGACGGCGCGTGCTGGGCCACCCACGCGCAGCTCGCCGTCTCCCGGGCGCCGCGCAGGACCGCGCAGCCCTCCCACTCCCGCACATCCCATCCGTACGCCTCGGTGAAGGAGTCGTACGCCTCGGCGGGCAGCCCGTACCGGTCACGGGAGAGAGCCATGACGACCAGGTCGTGCTCGCGCAGATCGGCGGAGAAGGTCTCCAGGTCGACCAGGACCGGTCCGTCAGGGCCGACGTGCACATTGCGCGGCAGCGCGTCCCCGTGGATCGGCCCCGGCGTCAGACGCGGCGTCAGCGCCGCTGCCTGGGCGGCGAAGCCGTCCCGGCGCGCACGGAGGAAGGCCGCGTCCTCGGGGTCGATCGCGTCGCCCGCCAGCCGCAGCCAGCGTTCCACACCGCCCAGCAGATCGCGGGGCGGCAGTCCGAAGGGAGGAGAGGGCAGTGCGTGCACCCCGCGCAGCAGGACGGCCAGGTCCCGCGGCTCGGCCGGCCGTACGGGATCCGGCAGCCGGTGCCACACGGTCACCGGGTGGCCGTCCACCAGGAGCGGCTTCGGCTCGGCCGCCCGGACCGCCGGTACACCCGCCCCGGCCAGCCAGCCGGCGACGGCCAGCTCGCGCTCGGCCCGCCCCAGCAGCTCCGCGTCCCGGCCCACCTTCACCACCAGGCCGCCGGCCGCGAACACCGCGTTCTCACCGAGGGCCAGGAGCCGTGCGTCCCGGGCCGGGTCCGGCAGCACTCCCGCCGCGGCCAGTACGTCCCGCGCGCGTGCCTCGTCCATCGTCCTGCCTCCGTGCCGTCTTCCCGTGCCGTGTTCCGTCCGGTTCCCGGCCAGTCTCGCACCGACCGGCCCGGCCACCGGGCGCGGCCCCGGCCGTCGTGCGCGGTCCCTTGACGGGGTACCGGGCCTTCACGAACATGAACACGCCAATCGGAGCGGGCAAAGGGGCTGATTCCGTGACAGCAGCGGTCGAGGCGCGGACACCACCGGCCGGAGCGCGGCGGCCGGCCGGTCGCCGCGTCACCGATCACGGCGCCTGGTTCCTGGTCCTGCCCGCCCTCATCCCGGTCCTCCTGCTGAGCGTCGGCCCGCTGCTCTACGGCATCGGGCTGGCCTTCACCGACGCCCAGTCCGGCCGCACGTCCGCCACCCGGTGGACCGGCGCCCTGAACTTCCGGGACCTGCTGCACGACACCCTGTTCTGGGAGTCGTTCCGGATCGGGCTGGTCTGGGCGGCCGGCGTGACCGTGCCGCAGTTCCTGCTGGCGCTCGGCCTGGCCCTCCTCCTCAGCGGGGACTTACGCCTGCGCGGCCTGGCCCGCGCCCTCGCGATCGTGCCCTGGGCGATGCCCGAGGTCGTCGTCGGCATCATGTGGCGCCTCGTCTACAACCCGGACGCCGGCGTCCTCAACGAAACCCTGCGCGACCTCGGCCTCGGCACCGGCCGGGACTGGCTGAGCGGCCTGGCCACCGCGCTGCCCGCGGTGATCGTCGTCGGCGTCTGGGCGGGCCTGCCGCAGACCACGGTCGCCCTGCTCGCCGGACTGCAGAACGTCCCGCGCGAACTGCACGAGGCCGCGGCGGTCGACGGCGCGGGCGCCTGGCGCCGCTTCCGCACCGTCACCTGGCCCGCGCTCAGACCGGTGGCCCTCGCCATCACCTCGCTCAACCTCATCTGGAACCTCAACTCCTTCGCCCTGGTGTACGTGCTCACGAACGGCGGACCCGGCGGGAAGACCCGGCTGCCGATGCTCTTCGCCTACGAAGAGGCGTTCCGCTACGGTCAGTTCGGTTACGCGGCGGCGATGGGCTGCGTGCTCGTCGCGGTGGTCGCGGTGCTGCTCGCGGTGTTCCTGGCCGGCCGGCTGCGCGGCGGTGAGGACGCGTGAGGCCCCGCCGCGCGGCCCGCGCCGGACAGTACGCCGCCCTCCTCGGCTACCTGCTCTTCCTGGCCTTCCCCCTGCTGTGGCTGCTGTCCACCGCGCTCAAGTCCCCCCGCGAGCTGGGCAGCCCGCACCCGGCCTGGATCCCGCGCCACCCCACCTGGGCCAATGTCCGGCAGGCGTTCGCGGAGCAGCCGCTGGCACACGCCGCGCTGAACTCCCTGCTGGTGGCGCTCAGCACGGCCGTCGTCGCGGTCCTGCTCGCGACCCCGACGGCCTACGTCATGGCCCGGCACCGCTCCCGGCTGACCCGGGCCGCCACGGGGTGGGTGGTGGTCAGCCAGGCGTTCCCCTTCGTGCTGGTGATCATCCCGCTGTTCCTGGTGCTGAAGAACCTGCGGCTGGTCGATTCCCTGACCGGACTGGTGCTGGTGTACGTGGTGTGGGCGCTGCCGTTCGCGCTGTGGATGCTCACCGGGCACGTCCGGGCGGTGCCCGCCGAACTGGAGGAGGCGGCGGCCGTGGACGGCGCCGGGCGGCTGAGGACACTCGTGTCGGTGACCGCGCCGCTGCTGGCACCCGGCATCGCGGCGACGGCCCTGTTCGCGTTCGTCACCGCGTGGAACGAGTTCTTCTTCGCGCTGGTGCTGCTCAAGAGCCCGCAGAGGCAGACCCTGCCGGTGATCCTCACCCACTTCATCGGCGCGGAGGGCGTGGCCGACCTCGGCCCGCTCGCCGCCGCCGCGTTCCTCGCGACCCTGCCCTCCGTGGCCGTCTTCGCGCTCGTCCAGCGGCGGATCACGGGCGGCCTGCTCGCCGGGGCGGTGAAGAGCTGATGGGCGCCCAAGAGCTGTCGCGGACCAGAGGCGCCCTGGTCCTGGCCGTGCTCCTGCTGCTCCTCGCGGGCTGCTCCCCGGGCGGCCGGGCGGACGGCGGCCCGATCACCCTGCGCTTCCAGTCCCTGGCCTGGCAGCAGGAGTCCGTCACCGCCAACAAGGAGCTGGTGAAGGAGTGGAACGCGTCCCACCCGGACGTCAGGGTCGAGTACGTCCAGGGCAGCTGGGACGGCGTGCACGACCAGCTGCTCACCTCCTTCGAGGGCGGTGAGGCCCCCGATGTCATCCACGACGCCTCCGACGACCTCGCCGACTTCGCCCACGGCGGCTACCTCGCCGACCTGACCGGCCTGCTGCCCGCCCGGCTCAGGTCCGGCATACCGGAGAGCAGCTGGGAGGCGGCCGCCTTCGGGAACGGCGTCTACGGCGTGCCGTTCCTCCAGGAACCCCGTGTCCTGATCGCGAACACGGACCGGCTGCGCGCGGCCGGGGTGCGCATACCGACACCGGAACACCCGTGGAGCTGGGCGGAGTTCCGGCAGGTGGCCAAGCGGCTCAGCGGGCCCGGGCGGTACGGCGTGGCCTGGCCGCTGAGGGAGCCCGTCTCCGCCACGCTCAACCTGTCCCTGTCGGCGGGCGGGCGGCTGTTCCACCGGGGCGCGGACGGGAAGGTCACCGTGCGGTTCACGGCCGGGGACGCCGTCGTACCGCGCACCGTGCACGACCAGGTCGCCGTCGACCACAGCGCGCCCGCCTCCACGCTGGGCAGCGGCGGCTCGGACACGCTGCCGGGGTTCTTCGGCGGCCGGTACGCGATGGTCCCGCTGGGCTTCTCCTACCGTCAGCAGATCGCGCAGCAGGCTCCCGAGGGCTTCCGCTGGGAGGTGCTGCCCGCACCGGCGGGCGCCGACGGGCTCACCCAGGGCGTCAGCCCGCAGACGCTGTCCGTCTCCGCCGACTGCCCGCACAAGAAGGAGGCGGTCGCGTTCATCGACTTCCTGCTGCGGCCCCGGAACATGGTCCGCCTCGCCCTCGGCGACTGGATGCTGCCCACCGGCACCGAGGCCCTGAAGGACCCGGCCCTGCACACCACGGAGAACGGCTGGGCCACCGGCACCGCCCTGGCGTCCCGGCTGCGCCCGGCGCCCGCCCAGTCCGTGCGCGGCTACCCAGAGTGGAAGGACAAGGTCGCCACCCCGGCCTACCAGGAGTACTACAGCGGCGCCATCGGCCTCGCCGAACTGCGCCGCCGCCTGGAGAGGGACGGCAACCTGGTGCTGGCCCGCTACCAACGCTGAGCACGGCCGCCGGCCCGTGAGGGGCCCGGTCCGGCCGCGCACACGCCCTCGTACCGGACGGGAAATCGATTGAACGAGACGTCTCGTCTCGCCTAGCCTTCCCGGCATGACCGCACCCGCCCACATCGCCATGTTCTCCGTCGCCGCCCACGGCCACGTGAACCCCAGCCTGGAGGTGATCCGTGAACTCGTCGCCCGGGGGCACCACGTCACCTACGCCATCCCGCCCGTCTTCGCCGAGAAGGTGGCCGCCACCGGCGCCCGGCCCGTGCCCTACACCTCCACCCTGCCGGGTCCGGACGCCGACCCGGAGGCCTGGGGCACCACCCTGCTGGACAACGTGGAACCGTTCCTGGACAACGCCGTCCAGGCGCTCCCGCAGCTCGTCGAGGCCTACGCCGACGACACCCCCGACCTCGTCCTGTACGACATCACCTCCTACTCGGCCCGTGTCCTCGCCCACCGCTGGGGCGTCCCCGCGATCTCGCTCTCGCCGAACCTCGTCGCCTGGCAGGGCTACGAGGAGGAGGTCGCCGAGCCGATGTGGGCCGAGCCGAGGAAGACCGAGCGCGGACGGGCGTACTACGCCCGGTTCGCGGCGTGGCTGGCCGAGAACGGGATCAGCCAGGACCCGGACTCCTTCGCCGGGCACCCCGCGCGCTCCCTCGTGCTCATCCCGAAGGCGCTCCAGCCGCACGCCGACGGGGTGGACGAGCGCGTCCACTCCTTCGTCGGCGCCTGCCAGGGCGACCGCACCGACCAGGGCGACTGGCAGCGGCCCGCCGGTGCGGAGAAGGTCGTCCTGGTCTCGCTCGGCTCGGCCTTCACCAAGCAGCCCGCCTTCTACCGGGAGTGCGTGCGCGCCTTCGGCGACCTGCCCGGCTGGCATGTCGTCCTCCAGGTCGGCCGGCACGTGACCCGCGCCGAGCTGGGCGACGTGCCGGCCCGGGTCGAGGTGCGCGACTGGGTGCCGCAGCTGGCGATCCTGCGGCAGGCCGACCTGTTCGTCACGCACGCGGGCGCCGGCGGCAGCCAGGAGGGGCTGGCGACCGGGACGCCGATGATCGCCGTACCGCAGGCCGTCGACCAGTTCGGCAACGCCGACATGCTCCAGGGGCTCGGGGTCGCCCGGCACCTGCCCGCCGAGGAGGCCACCGCCGACCGCCTCCGCGAGGCCGGGCTTGCCCTGGTGGACGACCCCGAGGTCGCGCGCCGGCTCAAGGAGGTGCAGGCGGAGATGGCCCAGGAGGGCGGCACCCGGCGGGCGGCCGACCTCATCGAGGCCGAACTGCCGGGCCGCCGCCCGAGCTAGGGCCTGTCTGGCAATTCGCGTCTGCCGTGCGACGCCGTGCACGCTCCCCCACTGCCTCAACGGCGTGGGAGGTGCCCCCACTCGCCGCACCGGCCCCAGACCCAAGTACGTCCAGTACGAGGGCCTGGGGCCGGCGCCCCGAGAGCACGCACCTGACGCCGCACGGCCGCCCTCCGGGCGACGACGCGAATTGTCAGACAGGCCCTGGGCCCCGGCCACGGCAGGCCCTGGCCGGCCGTCAGAGGTACGCCGTGGTGTCGAGCCGGGCCTTGTAGATGATCGCTCCCGGCCGGGCCCGGTCGACCCCGCTGACGTTGAAGTGGACGTACTTCGTCCCGAAGGCGTTGCCGCCCGCCACCGCGCCCGTCCACATCTGCTCGCCGGAGGCATGGCGCACGTACGACTTCACCAGCTTGCGTGTGTGCAGGGTCGTCCGCCGCATCGCCGAGGTGTCGACCGCGTAGACGCCGTTGGTGTCGGTGACCAGGAGCCGGCCGGGGTGCTGGTGGTCCGGCTGGAGGTCGTGCGGGTGGTGGAAGCCGGTGAGCCGGCGGGCGGTGTCCTCCACCAGCCGTGCCGAACTCGCCGTCGTCACGATCCGGTACGCCTTCAGCACGGAGCCGCCCGCCGCCCACATCCGCTCCAGCCGCGGGTCCCACAGCAGGCCGTGCGCCTGGTGGAAGGGGATCGGCGCACCCGCGCGGACCAGCGAGCCGCTGTGGGCGCCGGTGGGCCGGAAGACGTGCAGGCTGCCGCCCTTGGCGTCGCCGCCGCCCGGACCGCTGCTGCGGCCGGCGACCACGACCACGCCGATGCCGGGGGCCCGCTCGATGGCGTGGGGGTAGTTGGGGACGTTCGCGTGCCACAGCAGCTTCTTGTCCCGGCGCCGGTAGATGCTCGCCGTCCCGCTGTCCGGGGTGCCGGTCACGGCGAGCAGGACCTGGCCGTCACCGCTCGTGTCGCGGAAGCGGTGCTCCATGGGATGGCCGGAACCCGCCGGGTTCAGCCGCCACTTGACGTGCGCGTCGGTGAACGGCTTGTTGCGGTCGAAGAGAAGGATTTTGCCGGAGTTCACGTCGCCGATGAGCACGTCGAACGCCGGTGGTGCCGCGGCGCCCGACGCGTGCGCGGGTGCGGCGGCCGGCAGCACGGCCGCGGGCACGGCCAGCGCGCCCTTGAGCAGACTCCGCCTGTCCATGTGGTTCCTCCCCCGTGAGACGGCGTACCTGTCGGACAACGAGAGCACGGACAGGGCCCGCCGGTTCCCAGCGGGAGCCGGCGGGCCCTGCGGCACCGGGCGGAATCAGACAGTCAGCCGCTCGCCCCGGTCGGGCACCGCCGCCACCGGCTCCGGGGTCTCGTCGTGGGTGAGGTCCGGCAGGCGGTGCAGCCACCTGGGCAGGTACCAGTTGCGCTCGCCGAGCAGCGCCATCACCGCCGGCAGCAGGACCCCCCGGATGACCGTGGCGTCGATCAGCACCGCCGCGGCCAGGCCCACGCCCATCTGCTTCATGGACTGCATGGAGAGCGTGCCGAAGATCGCGAACACGGCGACCATGATGACCGCGGCGCTGGTGACGACCCCGGCCGTGGTGACCACGCCGTGCCGGATCGCGTCCTTGGTGGTGCGGCCGCGCATCCGGGCCTCGCGGATGCGGGAGACCACGAACACGTGGTAGTCCATCGACAGCCCGAACAGGATCACGAAGAGGAACAGCGGCAGCCAGGTGACGATCGCGCCGACGCCCTCCGCGCCCACCAGCGAGGCGCCCCAGCCGTGCTGGAAGACGGCGACGAGGATGCCGTAGGCGGCGGCCACCGACAGCAGGTTGAGCACGATCGACGTGACCGCGACGGTCAGCGAGCGGAACGACAGCAGCATCAGCAGGAAGGCGAAGACGACCACGAACACGAAGACCGGGACGACGGAACCCATGAGCTGGTCGTTGAAGTCGTTGTTGCCCGCGACCTGCCCGGTCACCGGCGCCTCGACGCCGTCGACCTTGCCGAGCGTGGCGGGCCGCACCTCGTCGCGCAGTGTCTCGAGGCTCCGTGTCGCCCGGTCCCTGTCGGAGCCGCCGACCAGCGGCACGGACACCAGGGCCACGTTCCGGGCGCCGTACAGCTTGACGTCGACCGGGCCGCGCGAGGCGCCCGAGGTGACCGCCTGCCGCTGGAAGTCGGCCAGGGCCCGGCGGACTTCGGGGGCGTTGACGTCCTTGGCCCTGACGACGACCTGGGCGGGTTCGCTGCCGCCCGGGAAGGCGTCGTTGAGACGGTTGTACGTCTGCACGATCGGCAGCGAGTCGCCGAACTCCTGGTCCAGGGTGAGCTGCTGGGTCTTCATGCCGAGCGCGGGCGCGGCGACCGCCAGCAGCGCGCCGGCCGCGACGACGACCGAGACCAGCGGCCGGGCCAGCACACCCCGCAGCACGGCCGTCCAGAACCGGCTGTCCCCGTTCCCCGCACGCTTGCGGCGGCCCAGGAACGGAAGCCGTCCCTTCTCGACCCGCTCGCCGAGCAGCGACAGCAGCGCGGGCAGCACCGTGACCGAGCCGACCATGGCGACCGCCACCACCATCAGCGAGGCCAGGCCCATCGCCTCGAACTCGGCCAGTCCGGTGAACAGCATGCCCGCCATCGCCACGCACACCGTGACACCGGAGACGATGATCGCCCGGCCGCTGGTCGCGGCGGCGATCCGCAGGGCGGTGCCGGCGTCGCGGCCGGCCATCCGCTCCTCGCGCTCCCGGCGCAGGTAGAACAGGCAGTAGTCGACGCCGACGGCCATACCGACCAGCAGCATCACGGAGTTGGCGGTGTCGCTCATCGGCTGGAGGTGGCTGACCAGGCCCATCAGGCCCATCGTCGCCATGATCGCGGTGATCGCCAGGGCCACCGGCAGCAGCGCGGCCACCAGCGCGCCGAACGCGATCAGCAGGATGCCGAGGGCCACCGGCACCGCCGAGTACTCGGCCTGCTGGAAGTCGTCCCCGAAGGCGTCCTTGTACTGCTTCTGCATGCTGGCGCCGCCGATCTCCTCGATCCGCAGCGTGCCGTGGTCCTTCTGCACCCTGGCGACGGCCTCGAGCACCGGCTCGATCCGGTCGGCGGCCGTCTCCGCGTCACCGCGCACGTCGAACTGGACCAGCGCGCTGCGGCCGTCCCGGGAGACGGTGTGCGTGTCGTACGGCGAGGTCACGCCCGTCACCTTGCCGGTGCCCCGGACGGCCTCGACCACGTCGGCGACGGCCGCGCGGAACGGCGGGCTGGTGGCCTTGACGGCGGCGTCCTTCGACTGGATGAGGACCGTCTCCCCGGCCGGCTCCTTGATCCCGGCGTCGTCGATGATCGTCGCGGCGGTGTGCGTCTCGCCCTTGAGCTGGTCGCTCTCGTTCACGTCGACCCGGCCCGCGGCCGAGCCGAGGCCCATCGCCAGGACGACGAACAACACCCATATGCCGACGGCCGCCCAGCGGTGCCGGGCGCTCCAGCCGCCGGCGCGGGCGGCCAGCCCCCGCACCCGCACCTCTGTGTTCCCCATGTCTGCCCCCTCGTGTGCGGTGACGGCCCCCTGCCGCCACGTTCCCTTGCTCCTGTTCGACGGTAGGGGCGGGATAAAGCCATCTCGTCGTACTGCCCGGTGAACCGCGCGGGGCCCGGATCACCGCTGGGGAGGACGGCGGCCCCTTACATCTATCGCCGGCTCTCGGGGGCGGCTCTCAGGGACGCGGTGCCCGGCCGGCCCGGCCGGCGCGCGACCGGGCACGCGCTGGGCGCCGCCGGGCCGGACGTGTGTGCGAGGCTCTGCCCATGCGCTACATCATCATCGGGGCCGGCGCGGTCGGCGGTGCCGTCGGCGGGCGGCTGGCCCAGGCCGGCCGGGAGGTCGTCCTCGTCGCCCGTGGCCCGCACCTGGCGGCCCTGCGCGACCACGGACTGCGACTGCGGGTTCCCCAGGGGGAGTCGGCGTACCGGCTGCCCGCCGTCGACGGGCCGGGACCGCTCGGCGAACTGCGCGCCGACGACGTCCTCGTCCTCGCCGTGAAGACCCAGGACACCGTGGCCGCCCTGGACGCCTGGGGGGACGCGCCCGTCGCCGGCGGCGGCACCGCGGCCGAAGCGCTGCCGCTGGTCTGCCTGCAGAACGGCGTGGGAAGCGGCCGGCTGGCGCTGCGCCGCTTCCGGCACGTGTACGGCGTGTGCGTCTGGCTGCCGTCGACCTTCGTGGAGCCCGGCGTGGTCTCCGCCGCGGGCAGCCCGCTCACCGGCGTCCTGCACCTCGGCCGCGTCCCGCACGGCACCGACGACACCGCGCGCCGGATCGCCACCGACCTCGCGGACGCCCGCTTCGAGGCGCCGGTGGTCGCCGACGTGGCGCGCTGGCAGTACGCCAAGCTCCTGGGAAACCTCGGCAACGCGCTGGAAGCGGTCAGCGGGCCGGTGGCCGGCGAGGAGGCGCGGGCCCTGTTCGCGCGCGTGCGGGCCGAGGGGGAGGCAGTGCTGGACGCCGCCGGCATCCCGTACGCCGGCGTGGCGGAGCAGCGCGTGGCGCGCGGCGACAAGGTCACCCTGGTCCCGCTGGACGGCGCTCCGCGCGGCGGCGGCTCCTCCTGGCAGTCCCTGGTCCGGGGCACCGGCACCATCGAGGCGGACTACCTCAACGGCGAGATCGTCCTGCTCGGCCGGCTGCACGGCGTCCCCACCCCGCTGAACGAACTGCTGCAGGTCCTCGCCAACCGGTTCGCCCGGGAGCACCGGGCGGCGGGCTCGCTGCCCGTCGCCGATCTGGTCCGACTGGCCGACGAGGCGGTGCGGCGCGTGACCGCCAGCGCTGAAATGGACCAAAGAATGCGCAGTGGATTGGGTCGGGATTCCGGACCACCGGCGCATTAGCGTCGGTGTCATGACGCACAGCACCACGGACACGGACGCGGACACCGCCGCCACGGTCACCGCCACCGCCCCGGCCCGGGTCGACTTCTTCTTCGACCCCGCCTGCCCCTTCGCCTGGATCACCTCCCGCTGGCTGCTGGAGGTGGAGCGGCTGCGCCCGCTCGACCTCCGGTTCCGGGTGATGAGCCTGTACCTGCACAACACCGGCAACGACCTGCCCGACTGGTACCGCGACCTGGTGGACCGCTCGATCGGGCCCGTGCGGGTCGCCGTGGCCGCCGCCGAACGGTACGGCGACAAGGTGCTGCGCGACCTGTACACCGCGTTCGGCACCCGCATCCACGAACAGGGCGTCGAGGACTTCGACACGGTGATCACCGAGTCACTGGCCGGTCTCGGGCTCCCCGCCGGCCTGTCGGCCGCCGCCCACGACCCCTCGTACGACGACGCGGTCCGCCGCGGCCACGAGGCCGGCGCCGAGCCGGAGACCGGCGGCTACGTCGGCACGCCCACCCTCCACGTCGACGGCACCGTGTGGTTCGGCCCCGTGCTGCGCGCCGTCCCGCGCGGCGCCGAGGCGGCCGAACTCTTCGACAGCTTCCGGGTGTTGGCCCGGCACCCGGACTTCTTCGAACTGAAGCGCACCCGCACCGGCGCGCTCCGGTTCGACTGACCCGGAGCAGGTTGGCCGATAAACGCCCCTCCGGCGCTCCGGCCGCACCGGACGTGTGACACGGCGGCGCCGTCCGGCGCAGAACCAAGAGCCGCCGCGGTCCGACGTCACAGGGGAGCGCCGGACCGCGGCGGCCGATACCACAAGACCGTCCCCCCGCACCGCCCCTCGCCGAACCGGGCGACAAACCCGCCGGGTTGTCCCTAGGGTGAACCGCGCGGAAGGTTTGAGGGGGACGGACGGATGAGTGTGACGGGCAGGGCGTTGCCGTCATTGCCGCAGTACCGCAAGGACGGGGTGACCCGGCGCCTGTGCGCCTCGGTGCACCTCGACGACGACTTCGCCCTGTACGCCGACCGGATGCTCACCGGGGACCGCCTCAACGCCCTCGGGCTCAGCCTCAACATCAACTTCGTCGCCCTCGCCCGGCACGCGCGCGTGGCCACCCGCCGCCGCGCCGCCCTCGACCGCCGGCTCGCCTGCCTCCAGACGGCCGTACCCCTCGCGCTCCTCGTCGGACTGTGGGGGCTGGTCAACGGACACCGGTCACTCGGATGGGTGGCGATTTTCGGCCCTCTCGGCGCCTACGCGGTCGCCTGGACACTGGTCCGCCACACCCAGGCACGCAGCCGCGACACGGCACGGGACGTGTTCCTCGCCACCGACCGACCCGAGCAGACCGCACCCCCGGTGGAACCCGAGGCCGAGGCGGCGCTGCACGACTTGAAGCGCGCCAACGTCCTGCCCTACGCCGACGAGGCCGCCTACACCAAGCCGTTCGTCGGCAGCGGCGACAAGATCAAGGAAACCGTCTGGCAGCCCATCGACGTCAGCAGACCCGCCGACGCCCCGGGCGGCGGAAAACTCCCGCTGCGCCCGTTCGACGTCATCGACCTGCACACCTACGTGGCGCGGCACATGGAGAACATCTCCGGGCTCCAGGGACTGCGGGCCAGGAACCGGCTCTACGTCCTCGGCAGCAACGCCCACCTCATACCCGAGCTGGTGCCCGACCCCACCCGCCGGCCCCGCGCCCAGATCCCCAGGCAACTCGTGCAGGCCGGCCTGCAGACGCCGGGGGCGGGCATGCGCACCCACCTGTGCCTGGAACGCGTCGGCGAGGGCGGCCGGCTCATCGTCTCCATGTACCTGCGGGCGATCCTCCAGCACCCCAGCCTGACCTGGGAGGTGGCCGCCTACGCGATACCGCCGCTGGACGGCCGCTTCTACCGCGTGGACCGGCTCCCGGTCGACCCCTGGGAACGCTGGTGGGACCTGTTCCGCTACGCCACCCGCCGCACCGGCCCCGAACTGCGCGGCGCCCTCGGCCGCATCCTGCGGCGCCACCGCTGGCGCAGCGACCACGACCGGGCGCTGGCCAGGGCCCGCCGCGCCATCACCCGGCAGCACGTCCGCCACGACTACGGCGCCACGGGCAGCCTGCGCGAGGACCTCGGCGCCTGGGACGAGGCCGGCTACACCGAACGCACCGACGCGCAGGACTTCCTGTTCCGGCTCCAGCAGGGCGTGCTGACCGCCACGGAACGGTTCCTGCGGGACCACGACATCGACACCGGTTCCTTCGACAAGGCCGTACAGGTCATCAACGCGCAGACCTACAACATCGGTAACGTCAGCGGCCCCAGCAACTTCGGCGCCCAGGGGACGATCCTCCTGGGCGGGCAGCAAGGGCCCGGCCCCCAGGGCGGCCCGGGAGCCCAGGGCGGCCCCGGTCCCGCGGGATCAGGCCCGCCCGCGCCGAAGCCGTAACCGCACACCCCACCCATCCGACGGCTCCTCCGGTCCGGGGCGCGCCGCCGGACCGCGAGCGAGGACAGGACATGAGCACCTACAACTTCGGCAACGTCAACGGCCCCGCCAACTTCGGCGACCACGGGCAGATCCAGGTCAACCACGCCCACCCCGACCTGCCCACCATGATGGACCTCGCGCAGCGGCTCACCGACACGCTGCGCGCCGAGTACCCGGAACTGGTGCCCCAGGGCGAGATCATCCAGGCCCAGTTCCAGGAGTCCGCCGAGGACGGCCTGCCGCCGAACCGCGGCCGGATCCGCTCCGCGCTGGAGACGATCGCCATCGCGGCCTCGGCCGGCACCGGCAGCCTCGCCTTCACCCAGCAGCTCATCAATGCCCTGGGACTGTGACCGGCCGGAGCCCCGCCGCCCCGGGGCTTCGGCCCTGCCACGTCACCGGGCCCGCACCACCGCCCGGACCCCGCCGCCGAGGTCGAGGTCGAGCCCCGACCGCAGCGGCACCGTCTGACCGGGCTCGATCTTCTGCACGGTGCCGTCCGAGCGGGTGCCCGTCCAGGTCTCCCGCGAGCGGTTGGCGAGCCCGAACCGCCCCGGCTTCTTCGGGTGTTCGACCAGCTCCGCGACGAGCGCCGCGTCCGAGCAGTCGTGCCGCGCCGGCTCCGGCAGCAGATGGTGGGCCTGCACCCGGGCGGCGCGGCGCAGCCGGATGTGGTGCTCGGTGCGGGGCGGGGGAGTGGTCACCGTCAGCCGCGGCGGCAGCACCAGCCGGGCCCCGCACCCCCAGCAGTCCCGCGGCGGCGGGTTCTCGCCCGGCTCCGTCATGTTCTGCCGCCCGCACGAGGCGCACTCGACCACCGCGTCCAGCACCGCCCGCAGCGCGTCCCGCCACTCCGACTCCCGCACCCGGGCCGCGGGATCACGCAGCCCCGTCGTGAACGACCGCCGGAACAGCTCCCGCAGCCGCTCCGCCGCCGCGTCCCAGGTGGCCAGCACGGTCGCGTGCTCCAGCGGGTCCGGCGCGTTGGCGTCGTCCGCCGGGTCGAACACGAACAGCGGGCTCCTGCCGTACAGCTTGCGCTCCGCGGCCTCGTCCAGGCAGTGGATGCCCAGCTCGCGCCGGCCCTTGAGCGGGTGGTGGTTCATCAGCAGCATGAACAGCAGCACCGCGAGCGAATGCAGGTCGGACTGGGTGCCCGGACGCGCGCCCGGGTCCGCGCGCACCAGCTCCGGCGCCATGAACTCCATGGTCCCCGAGATGCCGCTGGCGTCGCCCTCCACCACCGCGTTGTCGTTGTCGCAGACCAGCACGTCACCGGTGTCCGGGTCGAAGAAGATGTTCCCCCAGGAGATGTCCCGGTAGGCGATGCCCCGCGAGTGCAGCGCCTGATAGGCCTCCACCGTGTACAGGCAGGCCGTCAGCAGCGCGCGCGGGCTGGTGCGCAACTGCCGCCGGAACAGCGCCGGAAGCCCCTTGTAGCGGTCCGGGCGCAGCCCCATCAGATAGCCGAACGAGCCGCGGTGCTCCGGCACGAAGGCCTCCGGCCACAGGAAGCGGCCGTCGGCGAAGTCCCGGGTCACCAGCTCCCGTACGATCGCCTCCTGGCCGGCGGTCGCACAGGTCGGGTAGTACCACTTCAGGGCCCGTTCCCCGTCCGGTGTCCGGACCCGGTACACCTCGCCCTGGCCGCCCGCGCCGAGGAAGCCGAGGACCTCGACGTCGTCACCGTTCTCCGCCGCGAGGCGCGTCCCGCCATCGAGCATGCCGCTCATCTACGTCTCCGTTGTCCGTTCCATGTCCACCTCGCCGCCGTCCGGTCCGGGTGGTGTCCGCGCGTCCGCCGTACCGTGCTCCACGGGCTCCTCCGGGCCGCCGGGGTCACCGGGGGCCGCCGGGGCGTCCGCGAGGGCCCGTACCGGGCGCACCGCCGCTGCCAGGGTCGTGTCGTCCCCGGAGTAGCGGGACGCCTGGGCGAGCCAGTCCGGCAGGGCCTCGCGGACACCCGCGCCGCCCTCCTGGGCGAGCCGCCCGGCCAGCCCGCTGACGAACTCGCGGTAGCCGTCGGCCGACGCGAAGCTCTTCGACAGGCCGTCCGTGGAGAGCACGACCAGCCGCGGCACCCGCGCCTCCTCGAACACCGGCGCCCAGTGCATCCGCATCGCCCGCCACGCCTCCCGCCCGCACAACGACTCGGTCTCGTCGCCCAGGTCCTCCTCGGCCGGTGCGAGCGGCCGGACCAGCGTGCCGTCGTGCTCCACCACCGCGAGGTCACCGTCGCCGATCTGCCAGGCCACGAACAGCCACGGCGTGAGCACCGCGCCGATCAGCGTGGTGCCGTACAGCACCAGCTTCTCCTCGGTCCCCGGCTCCCGGGAGGCCTCCTCCACCACCGGGCGGTTGCGGACCCAGTGGCCGAGGGCCTCCTGCCGCCACTCGTGCACCAGCGCCCGCGGGAAGTCGTCCCGGGCGTACGTCATCAGCCGGGCGAGCCGCCCCGGCTCGTGGCAGTCGTGCGCCGCCCGCCCGAAGGCACCGGCCAGCACCAGGAACCGGTCCACGGCGAACCGCGCGCCGAGCGCGCTGCGCGCGTGCACCGCCGAGCCGTGTCCGTCGGCCACCGCCAGGACCAGCGGGTCCGGGCCGGACCCGGTGCCCTGGCAGGCGTACCAGTCCTGGTTGCGCCGCTTGCCGACGCCCTGGACGCTGCCGGCCAGCGTCTCCCACCGCCGCACCCCGAGCGTCACCACACGTCGTCGTCATCGTCGTCGTCCAGCACCGGCGGCGCGTACGGCTGTTTCGCCGTGCTCACCCCGGACCCGTCACCGGCGACCGGCTGGGAGGCCGCCTTCACGGCCGCCGTCGACGCCCAGCGGATCGCCGCCGCCAGCTGCTTGGGGTTGTTGGCGTCCAGCGGCTGGAGCTCCGGGTTGCCGAGGAACTCCTGGAGCACCCCGCGGTCCGCGTCCGCGCCGATCGCGATGGCCACCCGGACCGCCTTGCGGCCCCACGGGGTGGCGTCCACGGCCTTCAGGCCCGCCTTCCAGTCGTCGGTGGGCACCCCGTCCGACACCAGCGCCAGCACCGGCTTCAGTGCCCGCTGCGGCATCGGCGGCGTCTGGAGTTCGCGCGCCACCAGGTGCAGCGCCTCACCGAGGTTGGTCATGCCGTCGACCTGCACGTCCTGCCAGGTGAAGTCGTCCACCGGGACCGGGGTCTGGTGGTGCCACTGCGCGGCCGTGGAGAAGGTGAGGGTGCGCAGCAGCAGCTGGGCCGCGGGATTGTCGTGGGCCACCGACCGCATCTCCGGGACGGCCTCCCTGATCGCGTAGTTGAGCTTGGCGATCTTCTCGCCCTGCATCGAGTACGAGCAGTCGAGCAGCCAGATGAAGTGGACCGGCCGGTTGGCCATCGGCCCGCCGGGAATGTCACTCACGCCGTCAGTTCCTTTCAGGTGAGCGGGGATCATGTGGAAGCAGGTCGTCAGGTCGGGCGTCAGGGCCGGGGCAGCACCAGCCAGACCCCGAGGACGAGCGCGGCGGCCGCGAGGACCAGGGCGGCGACGAACAGGCCCGCCATCACCCGCCGGGCCCGGCCGGCGGACGGAGTCACATGGTTCATGCCGGGGTGTACCCGCCTTCCCTGTCGCCGTCCGGCCGCCGCCGGGGCCACGGCACCCGGCCCGCCCCGCCGCCCGCCCGCCCGGCCAGCGGGCCGGTGCGCAGCCCGGAGGCGGCGAGGAGCCACAGCACCGGTTCGGCGGCGCGCCGCTGCTCGCTCTCCAGCGGGCCGGTGCCGGTGGCCGCGTGGGAGCTGACCGCCCAGTAGCGGGCCGCCCCGAAGTCGTGGCCGAGGGCCCGCACCAGCGCGCCCAGGCCGATGTCACCGAGCCAGTGGTCGATCCGGCCGTCGCCGGGCACCGGCAGCGAGGTCAGCCGGTCCAGCACGTCCCGCTTGGTGACGACCGCGGCCACCGGCAGCCGGCGCCGCCGCCCGGTCAGCGCGGCCAGCTCGCCGGTCAGCCGCTCGTACGTCGTCCGCGGGCCCTGCGCCGAGGGCCGCGCCCGCTGTGCCCGCTCGGCGTCCGCCGGACCGAGCCGGCCGCGCACCGTGGGATCGGCGAGGACGTCGGCGACCAGGACGACTCCGTCCGCGTGCGCCAGGTACCCCTGCGCACGCACCCGTTCGGCGTCGCTCACGGACTCGCCCATCGGGTCGTACAGGTACAGCAGCCGGCGCCGCCGGCCCCGGGCCACGGTGAGCATGAGGGCGCGCGGCGGCCCACCGGTCGTGGCGTGCGCCCAGCCGGACTGGTTCAGCTGCCGGCTGACGCCCGCGTGGGCGCCGCGGTCGGCGGAGGTGGCCCACTCGACGCGCAGCCGGCCCTCCCGGGCCCAGGAGTGCAGCCCCTCCACCATGGCCGCCATCAGCATCGTCTTGCCGGAGGAGGTGCCGCCGACCAGCGGTGTGTGCACCACCCGGGTGGTGGCCACCGCCTGCGGCAGGACCTGCTCGCAGCGCGGGCACAGCGCCGACAGCCTGCCCCGCCCGGTCAGCCGGGTGGC
Organism: Streptomyces sp. NPDC047841; assembly: GCF_040704085.1. NCBI lineage: Bacteria > Bacillati > Actinomycetota > Actinomycetes > Kitasatosporales > Streptomycetaceae > Streptomyces > Streptomyces sp. NPDC047841. The sequence goes on along the minus strand of NZ_JBEYRP010000001.1, from coordinate 170,647 downwards.
GGGCAGCCTGCGCCCGCAGCCGCACACGTGCCACAGGGCGCCGTACCGGCCCGGCCGCAGCTCGGCGTGGCGGGCCGGGCAGCCGGGGCAGCGGTGCACGGCCAGCGGCACCGGCGCGTAACAGCCGGGGTGGGGGCAGGTCGTGCGCAGGCCCCGCAGCAGCGCCCAGCCGCGCTCCAGCCCGCGCAGCAGGGGCACCGCCGCCGCCCAGCCGAGCCAGACCACGCCGAGCAGCAGCGCGAGGACCAGCAGGGCCCAGCCGAGCAGCACGGTCGCGAGGACCGCGCCGATCAGCGCGCCCGCCGCCGTACCGGGGGCGATCAGGGTGACCATCAGGAACCGGCCGAGCGACGCCCGGACCCGGCGCCCCCGGGGACGCCGGCCGCGGAACAGGTTCCGTACGGTCCGGTCCATCCAGGGGTCGGTGAAGGCCCGCCACAGCATCCGCATGCCGTCCCGGGCGGCACTCGCCGCGTCCGCCCACGACTGCCGCCACCAGTAGGCGAGTTCGGCGGGCTCGGCGGCCCCGACACCGGGCAGCCGCGGGTCCAGGCGGCCCGCCTGCCACGGCCCGAGCCCCCGCCACACCGCGCGCACACCCCGCCCGAGGAACTCCCACAGCGTCCGGAACAGGCACACCGCGACGGCGACCAGCCCCGACCAGACGAACAGGGCCAGCAGCACCTGCGCCGCGAGGTGCAGGTCCGCGTCACCGCCTCCGGCGTTCACCGGGCACCTCCGCCGGCGGGCGGCTGGACGTCCCCGTGCCAGGTCGCCCCGGCGTCCTCGCGGCGCCCGCGCCCGGTCAGCCGGCCCGCGAGCCGGCCCAGGGCACCCGGCCGGTTCCACGCGCGGTACGCGTCCAGCCGCCCCCGGCCGGTGCGCCGCAGCGCCTCCTCGACCGCCGCCCGGTCCTCGGCGGGCAGCGCCCGCACCACCGGCCGCAGCACCTTGGCCAGCAGCGCCGTACGGGTCGCCTCCCAGCCCGGATGGGTGTCCTGGTACGCGGTCCAGTCGCAGAAGCGGGCGGCGGCGTACGACGGCACGGTCCGCAGCCGCTCGGCCACCGCGGCACCGCGCGCCGCCCGCTCGTAGGCCGCCAGCAGCGCCGGGTCGCCCGAGCGGGCCAGCGCGTACAGCTCGCTCTCCGGCACCGGCACGGTCAGCAGCCGCCGGGCGAGGGCGTCGTGCACCCGCCGGGTCACCTGGTCCGGTACGGGCTCGACCGCGCCGTCCCGCAGCGCCCGGACCCGTTCCACCCAGTTCTCGCCCTCGCCGTCGGTGCCGAGCAGCGCGGTGAACTCCAGCAGGAGCAGCGGCACCCGGTGCGCCGGGGCCAGTTCCGTGGTGAAGCTGCGCAGCAGGTCGGCGGCGAGCAGCGGGACGGCGGCGTCCTCGGCCGGGGCGGCCAGCGCGGCGGCGACCAGCACGTCCCGGGTGCCGGCCAGCCGGTGCGCGTCCGAGCCCAGCTCGTTCAGCAGCAGGCTCGCCTCCTCGCCGGTGGGCGGCTCGTCGGGCCACACCAGACGGAACGCCGTGTGCAGGACGGCGGGATCGGCGTGCGGCGAGACCCCGGCGGTGTGCAGCACCGCGCGCAGCCGGCCGCGCCGGTCACCGCCGGCCGGACCGGCCGCGCTCCCGAGGACGCACATCCGCAGATGCGGGAAGCGCGGGTCCGGGGCGAGGGGCAGCCCGGACCCCGCGAGCCGTCCGGCGACCGCGACGGGATGAGCCGCCGCGAGCGCGTTCAGTGCCCCGAACAGGGCGGTGCGCAGGGCGGGGTGGGCGTGTACGGCGTCGAGGAGGGCGGCGTCGGACCGGACGCCCACCGGCCTGGCGCCCACAGGCTCCGCGCCCACCGGCACCTGGTCGCCGGCCGGCTCCGCGACCACCCGCGCCTGGTCGCCCGTCGGCTCTGCGGTCGCCCGCGTCCGGTCATCCGGGTCCGCGCTCACCAGCTCCCGGGCGGCCCGGCCCGCGAACTCAGGGAGCAGGTCGGTGCAGTCGACGTCGAGCAGGTCGGCGACGCGCAGCAGTTCCAGGGGCCGGCCGATCGCCGGTCCGGTGGCGTCCGCGATGCCGTGCCGCAGGTCCGGCGCGAGGTCCCGGGCCAGCGCGGTCCTGACCTCCGGAGTCAGCGAGCCCGCCCCCAGCACGGGCACCGGGCCCCGGCCGCGGACCGCCAGGGTCAGCACCCGCGCGGCGAGCGGCGCCGACACGGCCGTGGGTACCTGCCCGTCCAGCCGGGCCAGCAGCGCGGCCAGGGCGACCGGTTCACCGTCCCCGAAGTCCCCGGAAACCGTGGCGCCCCCGGAGTCTCCGGAGTCCCCGGCATCGCCGGGGTCCTTTCCGGTCTCCCGTGCCAGCTCCCCGATCAGGGCCGTCAGCGTCGGCTCCGGCAGTGCGGCGGCGTGGTCCGTGGCCCAGCGGGCCGCCGCGGCCCGGGCGGCGGCGGGCAGGCCGATGCGCTCGGCGAGCGCGGTGACGGCGAGGGGACCGGGCTCACCGGCGGTGTCCCCGGCGCCGCGGACCGTGTCGCGGAACAGCTCCGGCCGCCCGGCCGTCCAGATCCGCGCGCAGACCTCGGCCCAGACGTCCGCCACGGGCTCCGCTGCGGCCCGGCCGGTGCCGTCGTGCACCCGGAACCGGTGGTCGTGCCCGACCGGCTCCGACGAGGGCAGCGCCCCGACGATCTGCTGGCGGGCCTGCTGCGGGCGCCGCGTGTACGTGGTGAACGTCAGCCGGTGTGCCAGCTCGCGCGGCAGGACCGTACAGGCCAGCGCGATCCACTGGGCCACGTCCGCGCTGTCCCGCTCCACCAGCACGATCTGCCGGGCGTCGCTGCCGTCGGCCAGTGTGCGCAGGTCGGCGAAGAACGCGGCGAGCCGGTCCGCGCGGGACCGGGCGAACGCCACGAGCCCGTCCCGGCGCAGCAGCCCCGACGGCGCGAACCGGTCGATCGGCTCCGGCCGGCCGCCCGGCGGGGTGGCCTCCGCCCAGCGCGGCGACTCCCACGCGGTGATCGGCAGCGCGCCGTCCGGCAGCCGGACGCCGGGAGGCAGGTGCACGGCGTGCGCGTGGAAGTTGCCCCACCGCCCGCTGTAGTCCGCACCGGTGTACACCGACCGGCACAACAGCCGTCCACCGTCGGACAGTTCGGTGCAGCTCAGGGAGCGCGGGAAGGACTTCAGCTGCTCGCCGTCCGGCCGGTCCGGCAGGTCGCGCGGCGGCTCGTACCCGATGAGCTGTTCGGCCTCCCGCAGCAGCGTGGCCGGTACGCCGGGGCTGACGGCGGTGAAGCGGAAGCCGGACCCGTCCGGGCCGGGCGGTGCCGAGGTGTAGTGCAGCTGGGCGAGGTTCACCGCACACGCTCCTTGCCGGCCGTGGCCCTGTCCTTGCCGGCCGTGCGGACGGGCAGCAGCCCGCGCAGGGACAGCAGCCACAGCAGCGGGTCCTCCACCCGCACCGCCTGCGGCCCCGACTTCGGCACGTCCGCCGGGGCGTTCGCGGGCGGTGGCGCGCCCAGCGCCGACAGTCCGAACAGCGACAACCGGTCGAAGTCGTGCTCCAGTTGGCGCAGCAGCGCGCCCGAGTCCCAGTCGGTGAGCAGGGCGCGGAGTTCCTCGTGGACGGCGAGCCGGTCCTCCGCGTCGTAGGCGCCGCCGGGGTGCGGGGCGTTGCGCAGCAGCGGGGAGTGCGGTTCGAGCAGGGGCCTGAGCATGTCCGTCTTGGTGACGGCCACGGCGATCGGGGTGGTCACCCGGCCGCCGGCCTTGCCCTTGCCGTGGGTGCGCAGCTGGGCGGCGAGGTCGGCGGCGATCTGCCGGGGCGAGGTCTCCACCACGGGCAGCGGCGGGCCGTCGTGCACCGGCAACCGGTCGCGCACGGAGCCGAGTTGCAGCGGGTCGACCAGCAGGATGATGCCGTCGGCGGCGCTCAGGTAGCGGGTGTAGCGGTCCATCGCCTCGGCGTCCGCGAGGTCCTCGCCGGCCGCGTCGAAGAAGACCAGTGTGGTGTGCCGGGTGCCGGAGCCGCACAGCAGCCCGCGCCGGGGCAGGCTGAGCCGGTACAGCAGCGGGTCGTTGAAACCGAGCGCGGCCGGCCGGGTGGCGTCGGGCAGCCGCAGCCGCTCGTACAGGTCCTCGGCCATCTCCCTGTCCCGGGCCTGCGTGTGCTGCCCCATCGCCGCCAGCGACGCGTGGTAGGCCTGGCCCACCCGGTGGTCCAGCTCGTTGCGCAGGACGGCGACATAGGTGCTCTTGCCGGACGCCTTGGCGCCGACCAGGGCGATGATCCTGCTGTCCTGGTCGCAGTAGTCGCTCGGCAGGTCGCTGTGGCAGGACCCGCACACCCGCACCGGCGTCGGCACCCCGCAGTCGGGGCAGGGCACGCTGCTGCCGGAGCCGCCGGGCCCGGCGAGTCCGGCGAGCCTGCGCGCCGGGGCGAACACCGGGCCGCGCATCCGGGCCGCCGGGGGCACGCCCGGCCCCATGAACGCGGCCCAGGTCTCGTCCGGCCGCGGCCCGCAGGGCGCGCCGCCGCGCACGCCGTTCGGCGTCATCAGGCAGCGGTACGGCAGTCGGGACGCCGACGCGCGGGTGAAGCAGTAGGGGCAGATCACGGTCGTCATGGCTCAGCGCACCACCAGGCTGGTGAGAGAGGGTTCCTCGAGTCGGACCGAGGCGGCGTGCTCCCCGAGCAGGAAGCCGCGCAGGGTGTAGGGGGGCGGGCAGGGGGCGGCCGGCAGCTCCCGTTCGAGGCTGCCGTGCCGCGCCAGTTCGGGCCCGGGGATCCGCAGCACGGTGGTGCCGTCGGCGGCGTCGCGCGGGCGGAGGGTGCCGCCGCGGGCGACGCACACGAACTCCGGGACCTCCGCGAGGCCGTGGGGCGCGCTGAGCGTGACCCGCAGCAGCGTACGACGGTTACGGCCGAGCAACCTCCGTGGGGGCCGGACCAGTTGGTAGGAGACGGCGGCGTCCGCCGGGACCAGCGCCTCGGCCGCGTCGGGCACCACGACCACCGCGCCGGGCACCCGGGGCACCGGGGCGGCCCGCACCCGGACGGCCCCCGGGCCGACGGGCAGGTGCAGTCCGCCGCGGCGGTAGGCGTGCGCGGTGACCGTGCGCTCCCCGCCGCCCGTCGATCCCACCGGCGTCCAGCCGACCACCAGGTGCGGGACGTCCTCGGGCCAGTCCAGGACGATCCGCGCCCGCCCGTCCGGGAGCCGGTGGGCGCTGATCCCGGGCACGGGCCGTACGGCCTCCACGCCGACCACCGGCCCCGCGAGCGCCCGCGCCCCGCGTACGGCGACGGCGGCGACCTCGGTGTACGTGCCGGGCGGCGGACACGGGGCGCCCGCCGGTCCGGGCCAGTCCAGCGGGGGCGGCAGCGCGTCGGTGCGCAGCTCGGTGCCCGGCTCCGGCGCCCCGCCGGGCCAGGTCACCAGCCGGACCTCGGCGCCCTGCGCCCCGGTCCAGGCGAACCGTACGGCGCCCCCTTCCACGGGCCGTGCGGTCAGCGTGCGCACGGGCTCGGGCCAGGGGTGCACGGTGGCGGTCGTGCGCAGGCCGGGGGAGGGGACCGTGCGGCCGTCGGACGTCCGGTAGTGGCACACGATGCGGAAGACGTGGTCGCCGGGCGGCAGGCCGGTCGCGGTGAACCCGTCGGCGCGGGCGGTGAGGTGCGCGGTGCCTCCGTCCGGCCCGGTGTGTTCGACCGTGACCTCGGCGGCGGCGTCGGGCCGCCGCCAGGAGCCGTCGATCCGCGCGGGGCCGTCCGTCAGCACCGGGTGCTCCACCTCGGGGGCGACGAGCAGCCGCCGGGACACCAGCGGCGGCCCGTCCACCACGCCGTCGCGCAGCGGCAGGGCGGCGTACCGGACCGTGCCGCCCGGTTCGGCACCGGTGTCCCGCACCGGGCCGGCGGCGGTGGCGGAGCCGGGGACACCGCGCACGGCGGGCTTGCCCCGGCCGTCCCGGTACAGCCGCAGCAGCCGCCACTCGCCGGGCGTCTCCCGGTCGTCCTTCCAGGTCAACTCGATGTGGTCGGCGCGGAGTTCGGCGCCGAGCGCGGGCCGGCGGCCGTGCAGGCGGACCAGTCCGCCCAGGGCCCGCCGGTCGTCGCAGGCCGTCCGCAGCGCCCGCAGGTACGCGGCGCCCGCCGCCTCCCGGTCGCCCCGCTCCTCGGCCCGCCGTCCCTCCCGCAGGGCGTCCCGCACGGCGCGCAGCCGCTCGGCCGTCCCGTCCCGCACGGCCGCGAGCGCCGGGTCGGCGCCGCTCGCGGGCAGCCGGTCCAGCAGGGTGCGCAGCCGGTGCAGCCGGGCCTGTGCCAGTGCGTCGGCCAGGGACTCGGCGGCGTCCCGCTGCGGCCGGTCGAGCCGGGGGCGCAGCCGGGCCGCCGCGAGCAGACCGGCCGCCTCGTCGGGGTGGACGCCGGCCTCGCGCACGGCGGAGCCGCGGTCGCCCTCGGGGCGCTCCTGGAGCAGGTTGATCAGCTGGTAGAGGACGATCCGGCGGGGCGCCTGCGGGTCGGCGCGGTGCAGTTCGGCCAGCCGCGCGGCGAGCGGGGCGACGGCGGCATCCGCGGACCGGGCCAGCCCCTCCAGCAGCGGCGCGTCCACCCGGCGCCGGCCGTGCGTCCCGGCGGGCACGAACAGCCCGTCCAGGACCCGTAACCCGCCGGTGCCCGCCCCCAGCACCTCCCCGAGGTGACGCAGGCCCGCCGCGTGCTGGGCGGCGGCGAGGGCGCCGTACCCGGGCACGAGCGGGCTGAGCGGCAGACCCGACAGGGCCCTGGGCAGCCCCAGGTGACACCCGAACTCCCGACCGGCCACGCGAACCGTTCTCCCCCGATAGTGCTCAGGGGTCCATCCCAGCAGATCCACAAGTGCCCGGGAGGGATTTTCGAGGAAACCGAGCAGGTGGGAGCGTGCCGTGACGAGCGGGGGCACCGGGGTGCCCCCGGCGGCCACAAGGGAGCCGCGGCGAATCCGCACGCCGGCGGCGCGACACGGCCGCGCGGCGGTTACGCGCCGAGTGCGGTCAGGGCCGGCCGGCGCGTGCTGTCGTACCGTTTCCGCACGACCTGCGCCACCTCCGGTGCGGGGCCGAGCAACTTCGGCGAGGACGTCCGGTGCGGCAGGAAGCCGGGGGCCGGCGCGTACGGGGCGACGGCGATCCGCCGCTCCGCGCGGCGGTTACGCGCCGAGTGCCGCCAGGGCCGGCCGGCGCGTGCTGTCGTACCGTTTCCGCACGACCTGCGCCACCTCCGGTGCTGGGCCGAGCACTTCGGCGAGGACGTCCGGTGCGGCAGGAAGCCGGGGGCCGGCGCGTACGGGGCGACGGCGATCCGCCGCTCTGCGTGGCGGTTACGCGCCGAGTGCGGTCAGGGCCGGCCGGCGCGCGCTGTCGTACCGTTTCCGCACGACCTGCGCCACCTCCGGTGCTGGGCCGAGCACTTCGGCGAGGACGTCCGGTGCGGCAGGAAGCCGGGGGCCGGC